>NZ_JAAQWK010000004.1:0-375648 GCF_012985445.1 Pseudomonas sp. WS 5532 | reverse complement strand
CTCCTTGCGGGTTTGCTTGCGCTTGCCAGCGTACTCGGCGTCGGCGAAGGTCATCTGCTTCATCGGGAAACTCGGTGGGTGGGGTCGCGGTATTTTGCCAAATCAGAAAGTCTTTTTCAGAGTTTCCTTAGCAGTAAGCTACACACATCCGACACCTGCCCTGTCTGAAACATGTGTCCTTAAAAGTAATCAAGGAGAAGTCCATGCTGATACTCACCCGCAAAGTTGGTGAAAGCATAAACATCGGTGATGACATCACGATCACCATCCTGGGCGTCAGCGGCCAGCAAGTACGAATCGGCATCAACGCACCCAAGGACGTTGCCGTGCATCGCGAGGAGATCTACCAGCGCATTCAGGCTGGCCTGACAGCTCCGGACAAAAACCAGACTCCTTGACTCCTCACTCAGTAGCCAGCCTTTTCGTTCATTGTGATGGCTGGCGAAAACCCTTCCGCCCACTCGCGCTTCCTGCATGATCGGCGTGCTTTATGCTTTCAGCTACGCTGCAAGATAAAACTGTCTTGGCGACTGGAACTTGTTACGTAATTCGCGGCCGAATCCACTGACTATAACCCTACCATCAGTGTGCGTTCAGGAGCACGTCGATGAGACCGATTGCAAAACAACCGCTTGCCTCCAAGTCTTGGGGGATCGCCCTGCTGATAGGGCTGGCCTTCGTGGTGCTGGGATATGGCGTGAAGTTCGAGATCGAAACAGTCAGTGACCCCGGCAAGCGTTCGTCGATGGAACTTACACTCTTCTTGTGCGGTTACCTGTTCGTGTTCTGCCTGCAGCCTATCCAGAAAGCCATTTTGCGCAAATTACGCCAGCGCGCCGCGCAACGTGAGCACCCGAAAACCGCACGTTGATGGCGGCTAATCTGCTATTAGATCGCCGGTATTTACAGGTCGGCGGCAGGATCTATGCTTGGGCTTGCACGGTTTCTGAAAGGCATTGACGCAGATGGATACCCTCAGCAAATCTCAAATCGAAGCGGCCCTGGCGGCGCGTTTGCCCAGCTATGCGATCACCTGTACGTTACACGCTGACGGCACCCTTTCCGCCATCCTTAGTGGTCCGGAAACCGACCATTTCGCGATTACCGGCATCGTGCGCGCGCACTACCATGGCCCCGAGGCGATTGCCCGGCTTGCCAATGAAATCCTCAGGGAAATGGTGCTTTCGCGCCAAGGCATCAAGAGCAGCCGACTGCAGGCGCCACCCGACTCGCCTTCCTGCGCACAAAGCCGAGACCAATAACGGGCTCGGCTTTTTCGTTTCAGTCTTCCAGGCGCTGCAAGCGTAACGTGCCCTCTGCATCGCGCAGAACCTGCAGCGGCTGATAGTCGTTAATGCAGGCATGCACCGTGACGATCGGCGTCAGGTGTGTATTGGTTACAACCAGCACATCCGCGCCGGCCGCCTCCCCGGCGCGAATCCCCACCGAAGCGTCTTCGAACACCAGGCAATCCTGCACCGGCACACCCAGACGCTGGGCGCCCAGCACGTAACAGGCGGGATCGGGCTTGCCGCTGGCAACGTCCTCGGCCGTCACCAGCACGGCCGGGGGCGTAATACCGGCCGCAGCCAGGCGTCGTAGCGCGAGCGCCTTGGGCGCAGACGTGACCAGTGCCCATTGATCGCCAGGCACGCTATTCAGAAACTCAACAGCACCGGGAATCGCCACCACGCCTTCGACGTCGTTGATTTCGGCCTCGGTAATCCACTGTGCTTCAACTTCGGGATCTACCCCTGGCAGCGCCTGGCGGGTAATGGTGTCAATGGCGCGTGCGCCATGAATGGTGGTCAGGAACGCCGCCACCTCCAGACCGTGGCGTTCAGCCCAGATGCTCCACACGCGCTCGGCGGCGGCAATCGAGTTGAGCAGGGTGCCATCCATATCAAACAGGAAGGCGCGATAACGTTGGGTGAATACGGCTGGACCTCGAATGGACACTGCGTGGCTTCCTCATAGGCGGTAACAAATAATCGGCCCGATGCAATCTACGGGTCACCTCCTCGCTTGTAAACGCCAGCGGTATCTGGCGGCCCCTGCGATTGAATGACAGGTTTGTAATGAGCCTGTAAGGCTTGTCAGCACCCTCGCTTCATACAGTGGCGTCGTCAGTCACCCACACCGGGTGGCACAACTTCCCACTGATGATGAAGGGCCGCACGATGAAACCTGCCAGCAAACTCTGCCTGATCGCCGCCAGCCTGTTGATGCTGGGCACCGGCACCGCCATGGCCGGCACTGTCGCGCCGATCAAGGCCAACAATGTGGTGCTGGTGCACGGGTCCTGGGCTGACGGCTCGAGCTGGTCCGAGGTGATCACGCGCCTGCAGGCCGCCGGGCTGCATGTGACCGCCGTACAAAACCCACTGACTTCGGTGGCCGATGACGTCGCTGCCACCAACCGCGTGCTGGACCAACAGGACGGCCCTACCGTGCTGGTCGGTCACTCCTACGCCGGCACCGTGGTCAGCGACGCCGGGGCGAACCCCAAGGTCAGCTCACTGGTGTACGTGGCCGCCCGTGCACCGGACACCAACGAAGACTTCGTCGCCCTGTCTGCCAAATACCCCAGCACGCCGGTGCGCGCCGGTGTCGTCGAGCACGACGGTTACCTGACGCTGAACCAGGACGCCTTCCTCAAGTACTTCGCCGCTGACGTGCCGCGCGCCAAAGCCCTGCAGCTGTTCGCGGTACAACAGCCGATCGCCAAGACCCTGTTCAACGGCCGCACGGTGAATGCCGCCTGGCACACCAAGCCGTCCTGGTACGCAGTGTCGAGCAATGACCAGACCATCAACCCGGACCTGGAGCGTTTTCTGGCCAAGCGCATGAACGCGACCACCATCGAACTGCCGTCGAGCCACTTGTCGCTGGTGTCCCACGCCAAGGCAATCACCGACCTGATCCTCGAAGCGTCCGGCCGCCAGCCTTAAACCACGCATTACAAACTTGTCATGATCCTGTTGGCTGGCTGTTTGGGGTGCCTGGTTACTGTGAACTCACTGCCAGCCCCGGCAGCCAACCCTTAAAGAGAGCTACTGCCATGAAACTGTTTATCCTGGGCTTTGCCGCTTTGCTTGCTACCGGCTCTGCGTTCGCTGCCGACACAGCCCCTGAAACTAACGTGATCCACGACAAAACCGGCTTCTTCGTGCACCTGGACGTGGCCAAAGTGCTGTCGAGCACCGACACCTACGGCCAATGCGGGATCGTCCCGGCACAACTCAAATACCTCGACTCCCAAGACCGTGAACACGTGCTGGACTACCAGGTGCAAGGCATCGGTTGCCCCAGTGACAATTGATCCGGCTACACTTGCGCAACGCAGCGAACCAGGGCACTTCCCATGAACATCCTCGTAGTCGAAGACGAACCCAAGGCCGGCAATTACCTGCTCAATGGCCTGCAGGAACTGGGTTACTCGGTGAGCCTTGCCCGCGACGGCGTAGACGGCTTGCACCAGGCGCTGGAAACGCCCTTCGACGTCATCGTGCTGGATGTGATGATGCCGAAAATGGACGGCTGGGAAGTGCTGCGCCGCCTGCGCAAAGAGGCTGACACGCCGGTGCTGTTCCTCACTGCCCGCGATGACATCGCCGACCGCATCAAGGGCCTGGAACTGGGCGCCGACGACTACCTGATCAAGCCCTTCTCCTTCGCCGAACTGGTCGCGCGCTTGCGTACCCTGACGCGTCGCGGCCCGAGTCGCGAAGAAGAGCAACTGCACATCGCCGACCTGCAGATCGACGTGCTCAAGCGCCGCGTCACCCGCAACGGCACGCGCATAACGCTGACCAACAAGGAGTTCGCCCTGCTGCACCTGTTCGCCACGCACCAGGACCAGGTGTTATCACGCTCGATGATTGCTTCGCGGGTCTGGGACATGAACTTTGACAGCGACACCAATGTGGTCGACGTCGCCGTGCGGCGCCTGCGCCTGAAAATCGACGACCCATTCCAGCTCAAATTGATCCACAGCGTGCGGGGCATCGGCTACCGCTTCGACACCCAGCCATGAACCCTCGCCGCCATTATTCGCTGACCCTGCGCCTGGCGCTGATCTTCGCCCTGCTCGCCTTCGCCCTGCTCGCCACCTTGGGCGTTGCGTTGTACCGCGAGCTTGAGCGTGAACTGATCAAGCGTGACGACGCCGCACTGATTTATCGCGCCGACCAGTTGCGCAACCTGCTCAAGGACAGCAACACCCTGGACCTGATCAAGACCAAGCCAGAGCTGTTCCAGAACATGCTGGGCAACAGCGAGTCGGTGCTGAGCATCGCGGCGCCGGGGCAAAAGCCGTTGCTGCTGGTAAACCCGGGCAACATTGCAATGCCAGATGTGCCGCCCGTGCCCACCAACCGTGAACTGGGCTTTGCCGACGTGCACCATTTACCCGGTATCAATGGCGTGCCTTTCGCCACCGTGGCCGCGTCCATCGACTCGGGCGACCTGGGCAGCCTGCAAGTCACCACCGGGCGCCTGATGACCGAACGCACGGCGATGCTCGCCAGCTATCGCTTGAGCGTGTTTATCCTCGCCAGCATCGCCGCGGTCATTCTCGCCATCGTCAGCTACTTGCTGGTGCACCGCGGGCTGGTGCCACTGCGGCGCCTGGCCGTGCACACCCAAGGTATCGGCGTGGGCAACCTGGCCGAACGCCTCGACAGCCACGGCGCGCCCAAAGAGCTGCTGCCAATGATCGACGCCTTCAATACCATGCTTGAACGGTTGGCCAAGGGCTTTGTACAACTGAGCCAGGTATCCACCGACATGGCCCACGAGCTGCGCACGCCGATCAACAACTTGCTGGGGGAAACCCAGGTAGCCCTGCAACAGAGCCGTAACATTGAGAGCTACCAGCAACTGCTGGCGTCCAATGTCGAAGAACTCGAACGCCTGGCACGAATGCTCGACAACATGCTGTTCCTCGCCCGTACCGACCCGGCCAGCGCACTGCGCCAACGCCAGGAACTGAGTGCGGCGGATGAAGTGGAGCGTATAGCCGACTACTTCGAAGGGTTGGCGAGCGATGTGGATATTCACATTCAGGCCGAGGGCGAAGGCCTGATCTGGGCCGAACCGATGCTGTTGCGCCGCGCCTTGGCAAATTTGTGTGCAAACGCCATCAAGTACGGCGCACCCAGTTCGCAGTTGCTGATTCAGGCCATTCCAGACGCCGAGGGCATCAACTTGCGCGTCAGCAACCAGGGGCAGACCATTCCCGCCGAGCATTTGCCGCGCCTGTTCGAGCGTTTTTACCGGGTGGATGAGTCACGGGAACGCTCGGCCCAGTCCAATGGGCTGGGGCTGTCGATTGTGGCGACCATCATGCAGCTGCATAACGGCCGCTACCGGGTCACCAGTGAGGCCGGAGTGACCTGTTTTGAGTTGTTTTTCCCCAGGCGCGAAGCCTGAACACCGCGAGCCGGGTCAACTGACCTGGCCACCGGCCTGCACCACATCAACCTGTGTGTTCCATGCCACCTGCACCGCCAGGCGCAAGCCTTCTAAGGTTGTCACCAATGGCATCGATGCCAGCCCAGTCCCCACCACCTGCTCCGGCAAGTTCGGCACATGGATGAACCCACTGCGAACGTCCGTGCCGGCCAGCGCGTGCTGCAACAGATAAAACACCTGATTACACACAAACGTACCCGCCGTCTGCGAAACCGCCGCAGGCACCCCGGCCTCGCGCAACGCCTTGACCATGGCCTTGATCGGCAATGTGCTGAAGTACGCCACCGGCCCGTCGATCACCACGGGCGTATCGACAGGTTGCTCACCCAGGTTGTCCGGGATGCGCGCATCGTTAACGTTGATCGCCACCCGCTCCATGGAAATGCTGTCGCGCCCAGGCCCAAGCCCCGTGGCGATCACCATCGCCGGGCGCAATTGCGTGATCCACTCAGCCAGGCACTCCCCCACCAGGCTAAATGCACAGGGCAGTCGGCGCGCAACAATCTGCACATCCTCGTCCAATAGCATCCCATCCAACTGGCGTACAGCCTCCCAGGACGGGTTGACCGGGTCTTGATCAAAAGGCTCGAAGCCCATCAACAGTAACGTTTGCATCCTGGCCTCACATCAACAAGTAAAGCAGCACAATATTGACCACCAGCATCATCAATGCCGTGGGCAATTGCGCCTTGATGACCGCGTTCTTGTCCGGCAACTCCAGCAAGGCTGCCGGAACTATATTGAAGTTGGCCGCCATCGGCGTCATCAACGTGCCGCAATAGCCGGAGAACATGCCAATCGCCGCCATTACCGCCGGGTTGCCGCCGTAGATGCCCACCAGCACCGGCACGCCGACACCGCCGGTCATCACCGGGAACGCCGCAAAACCATTGCCCATGATCACGGTAAACAGCGCCATGCCCAATACATACACCATCACCGCCACCAGCTTGAAATCCAGGTTGATATAGGTGGTGGTGACATGGGCAACCGCGGTGCCGACCCCGGCTTCATTGAACAGCAAGCCGAGCATGGCGAGCATTTGCGGCAGCACCATGGCCCAGCCCAAGGCTTCGGTCAGGCGTCGGGATTCACGCAAGGCTTGCACCGGTGTGTCGCGGGTCAACCAACAGGCCAGGCCGAGGGCGATCAGGCAGCCGATGCCCAGGGAGACAAAAGTGGTGTTTTTCGGGTCCAGCAATGGCACGCCGCCGATTTCGGTGTGCTTGAGCAATACCGAGCCAATCACGGTGGTCAGCGGAATGGCCAACGCCGGGATAAACAGCTTGTGGCCAAGCCGACCGGCACTGGCGCGGGCAGACTTGTCATGCAACTGGGCATGCACACCGCGCCCCACGCCACCCAAACCTGCGATCAACGCCATCACCACCACGCCAACGCCGATAACCACCGGCGGCAAACGCTCCCCGACCAGGAACGGAATGGCAAACAGCAACCAGAATACCGCGCTGGACCAGCGCTTGGGATGGGTACGATCCAGCAGGATCATGCCTGCGGTAATCAACAGCAGAATGCCAGCAAGCCAGTACAGGTACTCAATCGAGATAATCATTGCGCAGCCTCCACCGGCGTGGCGACGGGCGTCATCTCGCGAGTAAGCCTTCGGTCGAACCGGTGCAGGCGAATCGCGTGGATGATAAACGCACAAATCGCCGTCGGAATGCCCCACACCGCAATGTGCAACGGCTCCACATCAATCCCCGAACCGAGCAGGAAGGTGTGCATCAGCGCAATCGCACCAAAGGCAACAAAGATGTCTTCACCGAAAAACAGCCCGACGTTATCGGTCGCCGCACACATGGCCAACACCTTGTGGCGCAGTTTGTCCGGCAGTTTGCCGTAGCGTTTTTCCGCTGCGCCTTCGGCCATCGGCGCCAACAACGGCCGCACCATCTGCGGATGCCCGCCCAGGCTGGTGAGGCCCATGGCTGCGGTGGACTCACGCACGAACAGGTAGATGATCAACAAGCGCCCGACGGTGGCGCGCTCGAAGCGAGCGATCCAGTTCTGCGCATGCAGGCGCAGGCCATGGCGCTCCAGCAGGCCAATAACGGCCAGGGGCAGCAACAGGATCAATTGCAGGGCGCGGGTCTGAAGGAAGCCTTCGCCCATGCTGGCGAGGATTTTTTCCAGCGGGAAGTGGGCGGCAAGCCCGGTGGCAATGGCTGCGGCGGTCACCACCAGCAACGGATTGAAGCGCAGGACAAAGCCAACCACGATGACAAGTACGCCGATCAACGGCCATAGGTTCACAACAGTTTGCATGACGATTAAGTCCTAGAATGCGCGCTGCGGCGCCATGACGGCAGGATGTGAACAAAGGGTTCACAGCATGAAAGTGGCGTGCAGCCCGACGTGGTTTTTTATTGTTGACCTGGGAGGTCGAGCGTCAGTGGCGGCAACTGTGCTGCTTGGGGGCGGGAGGTGTCCAACAAGAAAAATTGTTGCTGCAAACCAATAAATTTTGTCGGTGATGGGCGCCGGGTGGCCCGGCGCTTTGAGGGAGTTCAGCTCAAGCGCTTGTGGAAAAAATGGCGTTTATGGCCCGGCGGGAAATCAGCAATGTGGCCAAATTCAGTGAAGCCCTGTTTGCGATAAAACCCGGGCGCCTGGAAGCTGAAAGTGTCCAGCCAGATGCCCTCGCAACTGCGTTCACGGGCCAGGTCTTCAGCCGCACGCATCAATCGCGTCCCCGTGCCTTGGGTGCGCATCTGGTCGGGAATGCTCAACAGTTCAATGAACAACCACCCGAAGGAAATCTCCCCGTAAAGACCGCCCACTACTTCTTGAGAAGCGGGATCACGCAGCAAAATACCGACCGTTTCGGACGGCATCTGGCCGGTGTGGCTGCGGTTGAAAGCCCGCAGCGGCTTGAGAATGGCCTCGCGCTCCTGCGCCGTCACGTCGAACGATACTTCCATTGCCAATTCCATTACGGACTCCATGGGTTGAATTCAATCGCTCCTCAGTATGCCTTGGGCGCACCAAACCTGAGTGGATCTGCGCCAGTTTCATTAACCCAGCGGCGCTCAATCACCTTAAGTCGTCTCGACAGCATGGATCTCGTTCCAGGCCTATACTCAATACAGTGTTGCGCGGTCCTGCGCAGCGCTCAGCGCAGTATTGCCGATGGAGGCAGCCGCTATGTACGCCGGACAAACGAGTATGGCGACAACAAATGGTGAGATACGGTGCCAGATGTTTGCACAGATTATCTGCCTGTTATCGGTGGCTACGCTGTTCTGCTAGCAGTTCTCAGCGCAGTAACCCGCAAAGCGGTATGGGCAGGTATTGGCAAAATTCCAGCTAAAAAAAGAGCCCACCTTTCGGTGAGCCCTTCAACACTCAAGGTTTTGCACGTGTCAGAAGTGTGAGACTCAGGCCAGCTCGGCCAAATCTTTTACGTCAAAAGGCTTCAAGTCGGCCGAATTGCCCGTTCGAATTTTCCTCACCCACTGCGCGTCACTCAGCAGTGCTCGCCCAACAGCGATCAAGTCGAACTCCTCTTTCTCCAATCGCTGCACCAAATTGTCGATCGCTGCCGGTTGGGAGCTTTCGCCGCTGAAGGCGCCGAGGAAGTCGCCGGACAACCCCACAGAGCCGACACTGATAGTCGCAGCGCCTGTCAGCTTTTTGGCCCAGCCGGCAAAGTTCAGACCCTGCTCGCCGTCCAGTTCCGGGAACTCGGCTTCCCAGAAGCGCCGTTGAGAGCAATGCAAAACGTCCACGCCGGCCTCCACCAGTGGCACCAGCCAATCGGACATGCTTTCAGGCGTCGTAGCCAATCGGGCGCTGTAATCCTGCTGCTTCCACTGACTCAGACGCAGAATGACCGGGAAATCCGGCCCTACGGCTGCGCGTATGGCCTTGACCACTTCCGCCGCGAACCGTGAACGCTCCTTGATCGTTGCACCGTTGAAGTGGTCGGAGCGTTCATTCGTACCTGTCCAGAAAAACTGGTCCAGCAGGTATCCGTGGGCACCGTGTATTTCGACGGTATCAAACCCCAGCCGCTTGGCGTCAGCAGCGGCCTTGGCGAACGCCGCAATGGTGTCGGCAATCGCCTCATCATTCATGGCCTGCCCCAGTGGTTTTTGAGGACCGGCAAGCCCCGACGGGCTCTCAAACCCACCGGCGGGCGCCCAGTCTTCCTGGAAACTGGGCGCGGCCCCGACGTGCCAGATCTGCGGCCCCATTTTGCCACCGGCACGATGAACACCATCGATTACTGCTTTCCAGCCTGCGAGTGATTCATCGCCATGGAAAAACGGAATCCGCGACATATTACGAGCGCCCGGACGATCCACCACAGTCCCCTCAGACAGAATTAACCCGACCTGGTTTTCCGCACGCTTGCGGTAATAAGCGGCGATTTGTTCGTCAGGCACACCGCCCTTGGCGAAAGCGCGCGTCATAGGCGCCATTACAATTCGATTCTTCAGGGTCAAAGACTTGATCGTGAACGGCTGAAATAGAGAGTCGAGATTCGTAGAACTCATTGAGAGATGCTCCGAGCAAAAGGAAACTCCATGGTATAAGGTGTATACCTAATATCAATAAGGCACTTAAAAGTGCTCAGGTATACCCGAGGAAACTACATGCAGGAAAAAGCTATTCAGGCGTTGGGGCAAAACGAGAACCCTCCAGTCGTCTACGCCGCTGATTGCACCAGCCGGATACTGCTCGATCAGATCGCGGACAAATGGTCCGTATTGATACTGGCAACGCTCTGTAAAAGCCCGCTGCGCTTCAATGAAATCAAACGTCGACTCGACGGCATTACGCAAAAAGCGCTCACGCAAAGCCTGCGTCGCCTGGAGCGCAACGGCATTTTGTCGCGCCGCGTCATTCCCTCTTCTCAAGTCGCCGTCGAGTACAGCGTTACCGACCTGGGGCATACGCTGGAAGAGCCATTTCGTGCGTTATATAGGTGGACGCTCCAACATTCTGAAGCTGTGATGAACGCCCAGGCGGCATTCGATAATGCTTGCAGAAGAGCAGCAGCACGACGGGTAAAAGCATAACGATGGCGGCGGGAGTGTTGATAAGGAAGTTTTACAAATCGCAGGCAACAAAAAAGGGCCCACCTTTCGGTGAGCCCTTCCAGACCGCCCAGCAGAGCGGATTTTGTTTGGTAGGCGCGATTGGACTCGAACCAACGACCCCCACCATGTCAAGGTGGTGCTCTAACCAACTGAGCTACGTGCCTGCTGTGAGGCGGCATTCTACGGAATTCCGAAGGGGTGTCAACATCTTTTTTGCAGCTAACCCTATGAATATGCGAATTTTTTATTTGTGAAAGGCATGCCCGGGGTTTTCGGGTGGCTGGCAGGCAATTTTCAACTCAGGTAGGATCGGCGCACTCGTAAAAAATATAAAACAGAGGTTCCAGGATGGCGAACACCCCCTACCCCCAGTCGTATTACGCCGCGTCCGCGAATGCGGTTCCGCCACGCCCGGTGCTGCAAGGTGAAGTCGAAACCGATGTCTGCGTGATTGGCGCCGGTTATACCGGCCTGTCCAGCGCGCTGTTTCTGCTGGAGAACGGTTTTCGCGTGACGGTACTGGAAGCCGCCAAGGTCGGCTTTGGCGCCTCGGGCCGCAATGGTGGGCAGATCGTCAACAGCTATAGCCGCGACATCGACGTGATCGAACGCAGCGTTGGCCCCAAGCAGGCGCAGTTGCTGGGGCAGATGGCGTTTGAGGGCGGCAGGATCATTCGTGAGCGCGTGGCCAAGTACCAGATCCAGTGCGACTTGAAGGACGGCGGTGTGTTCGCTGCACTCAACAGCAAGCACATGGGCCACCTGGAGTCGCAGCAGCGCCTGTGGGAGCGCTACGGCCATACGCAGCTTGAGTTGCTGGATGAGCGCCGTATCCGCGAAGTGGTGGCCTGTGACAACTATGTCGGCGGCCTGCTGGACATGAGCGGCGGCCATATTCACCCGCTCAACCTGGCACTGGGCGAAGCAGCGGCGGTGGAGTCCCTGGGCGGCACGATTTACGAGCAGTCTGCGGCGGTGCGCATCGAGCGCGGCGCCAACCCTGTGGTACACACCGCCGAGGGCAAGGTCAGGGCCAAGTTCATCATCGTCGCGGGCAATGCCTACCTGGGCAACCTGGTGCCGGAGCTGGCGGCCAAGTCGATGCCGTGCGGCACCCAGGTCATCACCACCGCGCCGCTGGGCGATGAACTGGCCAAGACCTTGCTGCCGCAGGACTACTGCGTCGAGGACTGCAACTACTTGCTGGACTACTACCGCCTCACCAGTGACAAGCGCCTGATCTTCGGCGGTGGCGTGGTGTATGGCGCGCGCGACCCGGCCAACATCGAAGCGATCATCCGCCCGAAGATGCTCAAGGCCTTCCCGCAGCTCAAGGATGTGAAGATAGATTACGCCTGGACCGGCAATTTCCTGCTGACCCTGTCGCGCCTGCCACAGGTGGGTCGCCTGGGCGACAACATCTATTACTCCCAGGGCTGCAGTGGCCACGGCGTGACGTACACGCACCTGGCGGGCAAGGTGCTGGCAGAAGCGTTGAGAGGCCAGGCAGAGCGTTTTGATGCGTTTGCCGACCTGCCGCACTACCCGTTCCCGGGCGGGCAACTGTTGCGCACACCGTTTGCGGCGATGGGTGCCTGGTATTACGGGCTGCGGGATAAGCTGGGGTTCTGATTGCGATAGCTGGCTGCCGACGATGGCCATACCTTGGACCGAGGTGTAGCTATCGCAGGCAAGCCAGCTCCCACATTGACCAGTGGCAGCTTCAGAAGAAGCTCAACCCAAAATATCAAATCGCAGACACAAAAAACCCCGGTCTTTCGACCAGGGTCTTTGCTATCGGATCAAAGCAGCTTAACACTTGCTTTGTGCTCCAAGGCGTTCAGTGGGCCTTGGGGCAGATATGGCGCAGCGGACGGGATCATAACTCATCCTCTAAATCATTGAAAGCTTCAGCTTTCTGTCGCTCAGCATACCGCTGATGGACTTGATTATGTACTCATTATTTTAAGTTGGGAATTACGATGCTCAGCGACTCTCTGAATGGCCCGAATAGATTACTTTGGACCAGCTTGACGTTCGCGAGCACCTGATACGTCTTGGTAACGTCAAAACCTCGGAGCCGGAACCCAGTCGCTATGTAGTGGTCGACTGATCCCAGCCAGATGTAGCATTGCCCATTACCGTTGCTGCGGCTCTACGTAAAGCAGTTGACTAAAGCCAGAAATCGGCCAATTGCGGACATTCCGTGCTAATCACTGTAGGTCAATGATCATGCGTTCGGTTTCAATCGAATGCCTCGCAATCGTAGCCTGCCGTCTCAGAGTTCAAACTTCCGGCTCTCGCCAACCCTGCAAAGCGTGCCAAGGCGTTCAAGCTGACCAAAGCTGCCATTAGTGACCGACTGCTTTCGAGCTCTGAATAGTTACTCGTTAGGACATATGTAAGCACTGCGTTTTTTCCCCCGCCCCACGAACAAGCACCCGAGCAGCGTCGGCACATCCAAGCACTACAGACACCACCCACACACTGCGCACCACATCAATGCGTAACACCTGCTATCGCACGCAATTAGCGCACCTCTCCCGACTTCCCATCCTCTCCTACGCCCCTATTCGCGCAAGCTACCTCCTGGCACGCTTCATGCTCTTGTATTAATATTCAAGTTACTTGAATAACAATTTGAGGAATTCAAGGGGAATACCAATGACGCGTTTCACTCTAAAAGCACTCTCGCTGTCGCTCGTCACGCTGTGCAGTATTTCTCTAGCGCACGCAGACGATTTGCTGCAGCGCATCAAGCAGAAAAACGAGATAGTCGTTGCCACCGAGGCGCGTTTCGCGCCGTTCGAGTCGGTAGAAAATGGCAAGATTGTCGGCTATGGCGCAGACCTGATGCATTACGTACTGGATGCT
Source organism: Pseudomonas sp. WS 5532 (assembly GCF_012985445.1). NCBI lineage: Bacteria > Pseudomonadati > Pseudomonadota > Gammaproteobacteria > Pseudomonadales > Pseudomonadaceae > Pseudomonas > Pseudomonas sp. WS 5532. The sequence goes on along the minus strand of NZ_JAAQWK010000004.1, from coordinate 362,233 downwards.
GACTTGCCCGGCGTTAAGGTGCGCCAGCTCGATCTACCGTTCCAGGGGATTTTGCCAGGCTTGGATACCCGTAAATTCGACTTCGTCGTGACATCAGTGACAGTCAATAAAGCGCGTTTTGAGCAATTCGCCTTTACCGTCCCCATTGCCGAGTCCACCGTTGCATTGCTCAAGCGCGCCGACGATAACAATATCAAGGCATTGACCGACTTGAACGGTCGGGTGATTGGCTCTCAGGCAGGTTCCGGCCAGCTGGCAGTGCTACAAGCACTGGACACCAAGCTCAAAGCTGAAGGCCAACCGGGCCTCAAGCGGATCAAAGAGTATGTGAGCTTCGATGAAGCTTATGCGGATCTGGCCAATGGTCGTCTCGATGGCGTGGCACAGTCGCTTTCCAACCTAGGCCCATTGATGAAAGCTCGTCCGGGGCTTTTCACAACGCTGCCGGAGATGGTGGGTCCAGTGACGTATTTCGGCTGGGTCGGTCGCAAGGATGCTGACAGCGCAAGCCTGGTGAAGCTATTTAGCGAGGGCATTGCCCGTGCAGGAAAAGATGGCACCTTAAAGACGCTGCAAGATAAGTGGTTTGGTTTCACCATGGACTTGCCTGCTGATGCCATGCCAGTACCGAGCATCTGAGCCGCTGATGATGAATGATTTCAGCAGCCGTCTCGCGCTCTATTGGCCTGCCTTGATCGACGGTGCAACAACCACATTGTGGTTGTGCGCCATCGGCATGCTGCTGGGTTTCATTCTCGGCGTAGTAATTCATCTGATTGCCAATGGTCGCAGCCCTGCCGGCAGAGCATTCACCCGGGTGTATGTCAGTTTCTTTCGTGGCACGCCCATGCTGGCGCAGCTGCTGCTTCTGTTCTATCTCCCATCAGCCCTGGGCCTGGATGTGCCACCCATGGTGGCTGCTGCTGTAGCCCTAGCGCTGAACACGGCGGCTTATCAGTCGCAGATTCTGAGCAGCGGTTTCGCCGCAATCCCCAAGGGCCAGATGGAAGCGGCGGCCGTGTTTGCCATCGGCAAATACAACACGCTTTTTCATATCCAACTGCCACAAGTGTTGCGCCTCACCTCACCCGCGCTGATCTCCGAGTTGATCGATGTGATCAAGGTTTCAGCCGTGGTTTCGGTCATTTCCATCACTGATTTGATGCGCGTCAGCCAGCAGCTGGTTTCGCAGACTTACCGCCCGCTTGAGGTGTATCTGGTGGCGGGCTTGTTTTATCTCGTGCTGACAAGCCTGTTGAGCGTGCTCGGCAGCCTGCTGGAACGTCGCTGGAAGGAGCTCAAGTGATGCAAGAATTATTGAGTTATCTCCCGGATTTCGCCAATGCACTGCTTGTCACGCTGGGTATTAGCCTGACTGCCGCTGCCATGGGCTTACTGCTGGGATTCGGGATCAACGCCTTGCGCATGGCGGCCCCAGGATTTGTAGCGATCTATCGCGTTTACGTGTGGCTTATTCGCGGAACACCTTTTCTCGCCCAACTCGCGATTATTTATTTCGGGCTGCCAGTCATCGGTCTACGGCTGGAAGCCGTCGAGGCAAGCATCCTCTCGCTGGCCTTATACAGCGCTGCTTATTTTGCTGAGCTGTTCCGCTCTGCCTGGGCCAGTGTGCCCAACGGTCAAGTAGAAGCAGCGCGGGTGCATGGCATTTCGCGCAGCCGGGTGTTCTGGCACATACAAGCGCCGCAAGCGCTGGCATTCGCCCTCCCGCTATTGGGCAATCAGGTGATCCTGACCATCAAGGAAAGCGCCGTCACCTCGATTATTACCGTGCCAGAACTGACCATGACTGCCGGACGCATCGTATCCACCACCTTTTCCTACGTATTGCCGTATGCCCTGCTGGTGTTGAGCTACTGGCTGCTGACCTCGTCGGTCGCAGCTGTAGCCAGCGCACTGGGGCGGCGCATGACACGCCATCTACGAGGCTGAACAGATGAATACCCTTCCGCTTCTCAACTTGCGTGGCGTTGGCAAATCCTATGGCTCGCACCGTGTGCTCAGTGAGTTTGACCTGAGCGTACAAGCCGGTGAAATCGTGTCTTTGATCGGGCCTTCAGGATCAGGAAAAACCACCGCCCTGCGCTGTATGAATTTCCTTGAGCGCTATGACGAGGGAGAGATATGGATCGATGGTCAACTGCTGGGCTATAGCGGACCGGGCAGACGTGAAGCCGACCGCGACAGCGAAGCCAAGATCGATGAGGTGCGCAACCCGCTGTCCATGGTGTTCCAGCAATTCAATCTGTGGCCGCACATGACCGTGCGCGACAACGTCATGGCGCCTTTGGTACTCGGCAAGAAAATCGCCAAGGCCGAGGCGCGCAACCTGGCTGATCAGGCACTGGCACGGGTCGGCCTGAGCGCCAAGGCGGATGCGTACCCCGCTCGCCTCTCCGGCGGACAGCAGCAACGCGTCGGCATTGCCCGGGCACTGGCAGTAAAACCGCGGTTGATGCTGCTCGACGAACCGACCTCGGCGCTGGACCCGGAATTGGTCGAGGAAGTACTGCAGGTCATTCGCAGCCTTGCGAACGATGGCATGACCATGGTGATGGTGACCCATGAAATGAGCTTCGCTGCACAGATATCCAGTCAGGTAGTGTTTATGGAAGCAGGAAAAATTATTGAAACCGGTACTCCGCAGGCACTGTTTCAGGCACCAAAGACGGAACGCTTACAGCAGTTTCTCAGCCCCTGGTTTAACCGCAGCCTCACTCCACGCGTGCAGGTGACCCCATGATTGCCGATCAAGTGATGCAGGCCGTTTCATCGGAACGACTGCAGCGTTTGTTGGAGACCCTGGCAACCTTCGGGCCCGGCATCGATGGCGGAATGAACCGTCAGGCGTTGTCCGAAGAAGACTTCCTGGCCCGCGCCTGGCTGATTGAAGAAGCCCGAAAACTGGACTGCAAAGTGTGGACCGACGCCAGCGCCAACCTGTTCATACGCCGCGAAGGCCGTGAGGACTTAACGCCAGTGATGACCGGGAGCCACGTCGACACCCAACCCACAGGCGGGAAGCTTGACGGCTGTTACGGGGTGATGGCCGGGCTTGAATGTCTGTATGCGTTGGCAGAACTCAACGTCAGCACCCGTCGCCCGATCGAAGTGGTGGTCTGGACTAACGAAGAAGGCAGCCGCTTCAGTCCAGGAGCGATGGGCTCCAGCGCCTACGTAGACCCGGCGCGACTGGAGACTTATCGAAACAACCTTGACGCTGCGGGTATCTCGGTAGGAGAGGCACTGGACGCTCACGCCCTGCGCTTTGCCGAACTGCCACAGCGCGAAAAAATCGCCACACACGCCTTTGTCGAGTTGCACATTGAGCAAGGCCCGATATTGGAGCAAGCCAATGTCCCGCTGGGAGTGGTTTCGGGTATTCAGGGCGTGCGCTGGTATCAAGTGCGCTGCAAGGGTGCTTCGGCACACGCAGGAACCACGCCGACGCACATGCGGCGCGATGCGTTGTTGCTCGCCATGGAATCCCTCGGCCGCATCGACGCGCTGGCCGAACAACTTGCCGGTGACGACAAGCGCCTGACATTCGGACGCTGGAACGTCTCGCCCAATGCAATCAACACGATTGCCGGTGAAGCAACCTTCAGCATCGACTTCCGCCACGCCGATCCGGCTGTACTCGAAGCCTTCGATAATGCCCTCAGTGCCTGCCTGCCTGCCGACGCCGAACTGACCAGCCTGTTCAGCCACAGCCCGACCGCGTTCGATCATCAGGTCATCAATGTGTTGGAGAACGCCTGCGACGCCACAGGACTGACTTGGCAATCGATACGTTCTGGCGCCTTCCACGACGCCATGTATCTGGCCGGGCACTGTCCGACAGCAATGCTTTTTGTACCCAGCCGGGACGGCATAAGCCACAACCCGAAGGAATTCACAGATCCCGCGCAATTGAAAGCAGGCGCCCAGGCATTGGCCTGGAGCCTGGTTGCACTTGCAGAACAACCCTGAACCCATAGGAACTCATATGACCAATATTACCCATAGCCACGACTATCCGGCCTGCTGCCAGCCCGACAATGGCTCCTCGCTGGGCATCAACGCCACGTTGAAAGAACCGATCTCGGCCGATGGCACTCCAGTCCTGGGCGAAAGTTACACAGTGCCTGCCCGTTGTGGCCGCGCCGTCCGCCTGAAAGCTGGCCAGGTCATCAAAATCGTCAACACTCACGGCACCCAGGTATGTGACACCTGGTTGTTCAACAGCGAAGACATGAGCGAATTCCTATCGATGGAACATGCTCGCGCGCATTGCAACAGCATCATTCCCAAGACTGGCGACGCGCTGTTCAGTAACCGCCGCCGCACGATCGGTACCTTGTTGACCGACACCTCACCCGGCATTCACGACACCTTGATGGCTGCGTGTGACCTGCACCGCTACACCAACCTGGGAGTCGAGGGTTATCACGACAGCTGCGCGGATAACATGCGTCTGGCCTTGCAGGCTATTGGTCTGCGCTCCCATGAAGTTCCGCAGCCTTTCAATCTGTGGATGAACATTCCGGTCAAGCCTGATTACACTGTTGAATGGCTGCCGCCGGTATCCACAGCCGGGGACTACGTTGAAATCCGTGCAGACATGGACGTTATCGTGGTGATGTCAGCCTGCCCTCAGGACATTGTGCCTATCAATGACCTTAACCCGGTGGAAGTTACCTTCTCGGTTCACGGCTGATCTTCAGTACCCCAGTAGACGACAGGCTCCCGTAACCCTAGGATGCCTGTCGCTCACTTCGTACAAACTTTTCGAGGGATGCATGTCCACACCCAGCAAAACGCCAGTAGCCAAATCCCAGCATTCCGATGCCCTGCCGAGTTTGAGCGTTCGCCTTCGCCATGCGCGTAAGGTGGCAGGCTTAACTCTCAAGCAAGTTGCCCAGGCTGCCAACTGCTCCGAAAGCCTGATTTCCAAGCTGGAAAACGACGCCGCATCGCCTTCACTGGCCATGCTGCACCGCCTGGCACTCGCGCTAGGCAGCAACGTGTCCGAGCTGACATCCGAAGACTGGGAGTCTGAAGAGCCCGTGCTGCGCGCCGGCGGTCGACAAGTGAGTCGTTTCGCACAAGGCACCGCCAAGGGCTATATCGATCTGGAACGCATCACCCATCTGCAAAAAGGCGGGCTGCTGCAAGGCGATATTCATATCGTTTCCCCTGGCATGGTCAGCGACATGATCGAGCATGCTGGTGAAGAGATGGGTTACGTGATCGAGGGAAGCCTCGACCTGACTCTCGGCGAGACCACCTACACGCTGAATGCTGGCGACTCCTTTCACTTCCCCAGCAACGTACCCCATGGCTATCGCAACTCGACCAAGAGTGTCGTTCGCATACTTTGGATCAACACGCCCGCTACCTTCTAACAAACTGCTTTCGGTACTTGGCAACGTCCGCCTCGTCGACACCGCCGCTGACAGCAGCGCCCACCACCCCGCAACATGCGCCGCTCTGATTTGAAATGCATATCTGCAGAGAAAATCGGGAGCGCAGCCTTTTTGGCAAAGTAGTGTCAGCACGCCGCCTCGCAACGCCGTTGGCTCATACAGGTGTTGCATTTGCGGTGCTGTAGGCGATGTCAGGATCGGTGACAAATCATCCGGCCACAACGCCCTCAACGCGCCTTTAACGTCAGAACCAACAATATTCATCAAGCACCTTGAATAAATATCCTGCCACCGTCTTCTATTAGTGCAGCCTACGCCCAGACGCCTCAATCCGGCGCAATTCAGGTTGGCGAAAGACCTTGGTTTTGTGGTGCTACAGGGCAATAGATCGTGCCTCCGAATCAGGCATGAACATTGCTTTCACATTATTCAAGTAACTTGAATTAAATGTAAGCCACTATAATCAGGGGACCGTATGACCCAATCCAGCGTCACGACTCGCTTCACTTTGCTCGCTCGCATTGCAGCGATAACCACCCTCTCCTTCTCGTGTGCCTACGCGGGGACAGTGGCTGCGGATCCGTTGAAAGTTGCCATTGTGCTAGCCGGCAACATCACCGACCGTTCCTTCAACCAGTCCGGTTATGAGGGTGTAATTCAGGCACGCGACGCACTGAAGATAGATGTGGCCTACAGCGAAAAGGTCCCGCAACCAGACCAGGCTCAAGCCTTGGCAGACTACGCCCGACGCGGCTATGACGTGGTGATTGGTTATGGGGGCGAGTTTCAGGATTCAGTGGACCGGGTTGCCAAACGCAACAGCAAGACCCAGTTCCTGGTGGTAAACGGCACCAAAAGCGGCGGCAATGTCTCGACGCTGGCGTTCGATATGAAGGACATGGGTTATGTCATTGGCTACATCGGCGGCAAAACGTCGTTGAGCGGAGTGGGTGGTTTTGTCGGTGCGCAAAAAATCAAAGCGTACTCCGACCTCAACGACGGTTTCGTCGAAGGCTTCAAGGCCGCCCGACCACAGGGCCAGGTCCTGAGTGCATGGACCAACGACTGGGATGACCTGGCCAAAGGCAAAGAAGCGGCCTTGAATCTAATTGGGCAGAAAGCCGATGTGGTGTTCCCAACCATGGATAACGCTGTACTTGGCAGTCTGCAAGCAGTCCGTCAGGAGAACAAACAGGGGTTCGGAATTTACTACGATGCGTTGAGTGACTGGCCGGATAACCTGCTGCAATCAGCCGTGCTAGATATGCGCGGTGCGCTGCTGACGGTGCTTACTCAGGCGCAAAGCTCGTCGCTGGGCGGCAAGTCTTATGTGTACGGCTTTGAAACGCCCAAAGCCTTCCGCCTCGGTAGCTACGGCAAAGCAGTATCCGAGCAGACCAGGACCGATGCCGCGGCATTGATCGAGACCATCAAGCAGCGCAATGCCAGCCAGCCAGCAGTCGCGGCGGCGGTAAAACCCTGATGAGCTATTTACAACTGGAGGGAATCGGCAAGCGATTCGGCGACTTCACGGCCCTGAAGGACGTCACTCTGGGAGTAAGCAAAGGCAGTATCCATGCGCTGTTGGGTGAGAATGGTGCGGGTAAAACCACACTGATGAACATCCTCTACGGCTTTTACCAACCGGACTCCGGTGTGGTTCGCCTTGATGGTAGGGAGCTGTCAATCGACTCGCCCCGTCAGGCCCTGTCCGATGGTATTGGCATGATCCACCAGCATTTCATGCTGGTGGATAACCTGAGCGTTCTGGAGAACGTCGTCCTCGGCCTGCCGGGCGGCCTGCGGCTGAAACTCACTGATCACCGTCGCAAGCTGATAGAACTGAGCGCTCAGGTCGGCCTGAATGTCGATCCTGATCGCCTGATCTGGCAACTTCCGATAGGCATGCGTCAGCGGGTGGAAATCCTCAAGGCGCTGTATCGGGACGTGGAAGTGCTGATTCTGGATGAACCCACCAGCGTTCTGGCCCCTACCGAGATCGACGCATTTCTACAAATTCTGGATAACCTGCGCTCGATGGGCAAAACCATGTTGTTCATCACGCACAAGCTCGATGAGGTGTTTCGGGTTTGTGATCGGGTGACGGTACTGCGCCGGGGCAATGTCGTCGGACACGCTCAGGTCAGTGAAAGCACGCCACAGGAAATTTCCCGGTTGATGGTCGGCCGTGAATTGGCCCAGCCCGTTGAGCTTCCCATGGTTGTACAGGGCCCGGTTGTGCTCAAGGTACGAGCTTTGTCGGCCAATAATGATCGCGGCATTCAGGCGTTGAATTCTGTCAGCTTCGAGATTCGAGCGGGGGAAGTGCTGGGTATTGTCGGCGTTGACGGCAACGGCCAGGCGGAGCTTGCGGATACGATCGCCGGAATGCGCCATGCGCAATCCGGGGAAGTCTACATGCGCGGCCAGTCGATGCTTGGCCACGATGTCGCCAGCCGCCGTAAACGGTTCAGGGTCGGCTATGTTCCCGAAGATCGCCACAGCACCGGGCTGGTACTGGATTTCACGCTGTGGGAAAACGCCATGCTGCGCGATCACCGACGCTCACCGTTTTCGCGTTTCGCCCTGCTCAAAACAAAACGCGCGCGGGAGATCACCAAAGACTGGTGCTCCCGATACGACGTGCGCATGCACTCGGTTGACCAGCAAGTACGGTTCCTCTCAGGAGGCAACCAGCAAAAGCTGATTTTTGCCCGGGAAGTCGAATGCGACCCTGATCTGCTAATCGTCATGCAGCCGTGCAAAGGCTTGGATGTCGGTGCTATCGAAGCCGTGCAAGGGGTCGTGCGCGAACAGCGGCAAGCGGGCAAAGCGGTGCTTTACATATCGACGGAGCTGGAAGAAGTCATGGCGATTTCTGATCGTATTGGCGTGATGTGCGCAGGTCATCTGACGGGTGTACTGAATCGCGCCGACGCCACAGCGGACCTGATTGGTTCACTGATGACCAGCACGGCTTCACAAGAGGTTTTGTCATGAATGAAGTCTGGCGCTGGCTGCATCGCCTGCGAATGGTCTGGGCGGTGCTTGCAGCCTTTGCCCTGGGTTCGCTGCTCATCGTAGCGGCTGGCAAAAATCCCATGGCTGCTTATCAAGCGTTGTTTAAAGGAGCCTTTTTCGACTATCACGGCCTGGCCGATACCCTGGTCAAAATGTGCCCGATGCTGCTCGCCGGGCTTGCGGTGATCATTCCCATGCGTTGCGGGCTGCTCAATGTCGGTGCCGAGGGGCAGATCTATATCGGTGGACTGGCAGCGGCAGCCGTCGCGCTGTATCTGCCGCAGATGCCTGCGATGCTGCATGTGCTGCTGTGCCTGCTGGCAGGCATGCTGGGCGGTGGCCTGTGGGGCTCGATTCCAGGGTATCTAAGGGCAAAACGCGGCATCAATGAAGTCATCGTGACGCTGCTGATGAACTACGTGGCGATCAATATCGTCAGCTATTTCGCAGGCGGTCCAATGATGCAGGAAGGCGCGCCCTACCCTTACTCAGCAGAAATCAGCGAAGACTTATGGCTGCCTCTGCTGCTGTCGGACACTGACACTCACATCGGTGTGCTGATTGCGGCGCTCTTGAGCTTGATGACCTTTGTCGTCTTCAAATACACCACCATCGGCTTTTCAATGACGGCGGTAGGCAAAAGCCCGCAAGCCGCGCGCTACGCTGGTATGTCCGTGAACCGCAACCTGATCGGCAGCATGATCGCAGGTGGCGCCATCGCTGGCTTGGCGGGGGCGATAGAAGTACTCGGGGTCAAATACCGGTTGTATCACCTGTTCAGCCCCGGCTATGGCTACGACGGCATCGTGGTTGCCTTTATGGCCAGCCTGAATCCTTTGCTGGCGACATTTTCGGCGTTTTTCCTGGCAGGCCTGAGCACTGGCGCGCAGTACATGCAACGCGCCATCGGCCTAGATGTGACAGCGATAGAAGCATTGCGCGGGCTGATCGTGATCTTTGTCGCCGCCGGGCTGATCTGGAAATTAAACCTGCAAAAGCGGAATAACCCGTTGGCGAAAACGGCCAGCATCCCGAACCAGCAAAACACAGCGGAGGGTTTGACCGATGGACGCTAGTTATCTGGATATTCTTGCCACCGGACTGCGCCTCGCCGTCCCGCTAATTTTCGCGGCATTGGGCGGCATCTGGTGTGAACGTGCCGGGGTGTTCAACCTGGCGCTGGAGGGCAGCGTCCTGGGCGGCGCGTTCGGTGCGGCTCTAGGTGCGTTTTTCCTGCAAAGCGTGTGGGGAGGTTTGCTGGGTGGATTACTTGCGGCGGGACTGGTCGGACTGCTATTGGCAACCATGACGGTGCGCCTGGCAATCAACCAAATGGTTGCGGGTATCGCCATCAACATGCTGGTCATTGGCATGACCTCTTTCTTCGCACGCATGGCGTTCAGCGAGCAAGCTGCTTCAGCATTGTTGCCGGGCTTCACGACATTGCCTGTTCCGGGGCTGGCGTCGATCCCGGTGATCGGCGATATTCTGTTCCAGCAGAATTTACTTGTCTATCTGCTATACGGCCTGGTGCCACTTGCCTGGTGGCTTCTATTCCGCACTTCGTGGGGCCTGAACCTGCGCGCCACCGGTGAGTATCCAAGAGCCGCCGATAGCGCCGGATTGAACGTATTCCGGATTCGTTTTTTAAGCGTTGTGGGCTCTTGTGTGATCGCCGGACTGGGTGGCTGCTATTTGGTGCTGTCACAAGTCTTCATGTTTACCGAGCACATGAGCGCGGGCAAAGGCTTCATTGCCCTGGCGGCATTGATTCTAGGTCGATGGAATCCAGTGGGCGCACTAGCTGCCTGTCTGTTGTTCGGCCTGGCCGATGCACTGCAACTGCGTTTGCAATTTGGTCATCCGGATGTGCCCTATCAGCTGTTCGTGGTGCTGCCTTATGTCGCATCCATTGCCGCACTGGTGATCTTCGCCGGAAAGATCAGGCCTCCGGCCGCCGCAGGTGAATACTTCAAGCGCGGTGGCAAATAGCATTTCGCCTCGACTTTCAGTTTTTAACAGGTACCGACATGAGCAAACCTGCAAGCATGATCAACAACCCTATTCCGTGGCCTGGCGGCGCGCGATGCGCCGTGGCGATCACCTTCGACATGGACGCCGACAGCTTCCTGCACCTGCATCGCCCCGCAGACAGCCATAAGCGGGTCAGCACCATTTCAACCCTGCAATACGGACCGAAAGTCGGCGTACCGCGAATCCTGCAATCCTACCGGGACCTGGGTCTGAAACAGACATTCTTCGTTCCTGCCTGGTGCATTGAGCAATATCCGGCCGCGGTCGAAGCGATGGTCAAGGACGGTCATGAAATCGGACACCATGGCTACATCCATGAGCACGTCAACGAAATCAGCGAAGAGGAAGAGCTGTTCTGGCTGCGTAAATCTATCGATATCATCGAACGCCACACAGGCCAGAAACCCCGAGGTTTCCGCGCCCCGCTATACAACTTCTCGCCCGCTACCACAGACCTGTTGATTGCCGAAGGCTTCAAGTACGACGCCTCGTTGATGGGCGACGATATCCCGTACATCCTGCAAGGCAAAACCGGCCAACTGGTAGAGCTACCGACCCATTGGGCGATGGATGACTGGCCGCCGTACGTGCACATGAGCGACATCGACTACAGCATGCCGATCCGTTCGCCTCAGGAAGCCATCTCCGTTTACAAGGCCGAGTTTGATGCGATGTGGGAGCACGGAGGGCTTCTGGTTGCAGTCTGGCATCCGTTCGTAAGCGGCCGCCTCGCCCGCTGGCATGAGGCGGTGCGCTTCATTGAATACATGCAGGCCAAAGGTGGAGTGTGGTTCGCCACGCTGGAAGAAATCGCCGCGCATGTAAGTCAAGTACATGACCAAGGGTCGGCAAATCTGCGGGTGGAGCGTATGCCGCCGTACGACGGCCCCGTCAAGTTTGACAAATATTAGCCAAAACGCTGATTAGCGGTCGCCATCAGGCGACTGCCTGACCACCACAGGCAATTCCTTAAACCTATAAAAATACACAGTCAACTCACTTACCCACATGTCCATTTCGGCGACGAGTCGTTAACTACAACTGACAGAATTCGCAATTGACTAAAATGCCCGCGCGTCGAATTCACAGCAGCGCACTTCAACGTCGAGTATTAGAGGGTTACCTAGACAAAGCTGCTATTAGGCCCAGCGATTTAACAAGTGGCCATTACGGAGCACCACCCCAATCACATTTTCTGGTACGGACGCCATGGCAGATGGGTAACAAAATGGACGCTCCATGCCCAAAATAAAAAAGCAAAAAGGCCGTTACGCATAGGCCCGACATGCAGGGTAAGATCAAGAGCCAAAACCTGCTAACAATCCCAGAACCAGATGATGCCGAATGTCGGCAGATTGCTGCAGAACGCGTCACTTATACCTTGAGGAGCGCTATCGATGGCGAAACTCCACGCGTCCCTCCACCCTGTCGCAGGGCGTTCGGTTGATGAACATCGGCCATTGAAAACCGTTGGTTTTTTGGTCATACCAAATTTCACCACTATCGGCTTCGCTTCCGCTGTGGAAACCTTGCGCATAGCCAATATGGCGGCGCGTCAAACGATGTTCCGCACGGTTATCATCGCTGCCAACATGGAGCCGGTCATGGCCAGCAACGGCATGCGCCTGCTGCCCGACTACACCATCACCGATGCACCAAAGCTGGATATGCTGTTCGTTGTCGGATCAAACCCTATCGTCTCTAATCACAGCAGCCTACCGCTACTCAACTGGCTCCGTAAGCTGGCGCATGATCAAGTGCCCCTAGGCGGGATTTGCACTGGAAGCCACTTATTGGCGCGCGCAAACTTACTTAAGGGTTATCGCTGCACTATTCACTGGGAAGACATCGAAGCTTTGAAGGAGCGTTTCCCGGGCATCATTATTTCCAATCAGTTGTTTGAGCTTGATCGCGATCGCTACACGTGCTCAGGCGGCGTGGCCTCTATGGACATGACACTGCAGTTGATAGCGCGCGAACCCGGTGGTCGCGAAATTGCAGCCCATGCAGCCGAGTTGCTACTGTGTGATCGGGTCCGGGGCGCGCAGGAACAGCAGCGTGTGCCATTACGACAGAAACTGGGCACCTCTCAACCTAAGCTCAGCCAGATGGTGGCAATCATGGAGGCCAATCTTGAGGAGCCGTTGGGCCTTGAGGAGCTCGCGCGATTGAACGAAGTGTCGGTACGGCACCTAGAGCGGTTGTTTCACAAGCACCTACAACGCACGCCGAGTCAGTATTACCTGGAACTGCGCCTGTCGCGAGCGAGACAATTGCTACTGCGCAGCGAGTCGCAAGTTCGTGATATCGCCCTCGCTTGCGGCTTTATCTCCCCTGCGCACTTCTCCAAATGCTACAGCCGTTTCTTCGGGATATCACCCCTCGGCGAACGCAAGCAAGTGGCTGCGATGCATTAATTTATAGGGCGTATCCTCATCGCAATGGCGACCGCGAGGACTCCACTGAACAGGCTATGCCCCCTATATATTGGGTTGTGACGTTCGGGTCAGTCTTGCAAAGCTTTATGCGCAGTCTCGCGGCTCGCCAGCATGGCAATTAACGCTACAGCGGCGGCCGCCAGCAGATACCAGGCTGGTGCCATTTTATTACCGGTCAGCTGAATCAGCCAAGTCGCAATAAATGGCGCCGTACCGCCGAACACCGCATTGGCGATATTGAAGCTGAAGGCAAAACCACTGAAGCGCACGCGGGTCGGGAATATCTCGGCGAGGAAGCACGGCAAGGTGCCGTCGTTCATCGCCAGGATCGCGCCGAAGGCTATCTGGATCATCAGGATGACGATCAGCGGCTGGTTGTTCAACATGCCGAACAGCGGCCATGTAAGCGCCAGAAACAGCACCGATGCGGTCAGCAACATGGCCTTGCGTCCGAACAGATCCGACAGCTTGCCCATCAGGAAAATCAGCCCGATGTAGGTCGCCAACGACACAGTCGACGCCATGAACGAATCGCTCTCGCTCATGCCCATCTCGGTAGACAGGTAGGTCGGCATATAACTGAGCAACAGGTAGAACGCTACCGCATTCAAGCATGTCACACCGATGCCGATAATCACGCTACGCCGGTGTAAGGTCAAAAGTTCGCGAACCGGAGCGTGGGTCGCGCATTCCTTGGCCTCGAGGCGTTTTTCCATCTCTAGAAATTTGGGTGTGTCTTGCAAACTCATACGGATGTAACGCCCGACTAGACCGAACGGCGCCGCCAGCAGGAAGGGCAAACGCCAGCCCCAACTGTGCAGATCCTCAACGCTCATCCACGAATGCAAACCGGCCACGAACACTGCGCCGAACAACAAGCCGGCAGCAGTACTCGCCGGCACGATGCTGGTATACAAACCGCGTTTACCCTCAGGGGCATACTCGGCCAGAAAGGCTGATGCCCCAGCGTACTCTCCGGAAGCGGAAAAGCCCTGAAACAAGCGGATTAGTAACAACAGAGCGGGTGCCCACAGACCAATATGGTTGTAAGTCGGCAGGATACCGATGCAGAAGGTCGAGATTGACATGATCAGAATCGACCAGGACAACGCGCTGCGCCGCCCGTACTTGTCTCCGAAGTGACCCCAGACTAGCCCTCCCAGCGGGCGAACGAAAAACGACAGCGCAAACACCGCGAAGGTTGCCAGCAGCCCGGTCGCCTTGTCGGTCTGCGGAAAAAACGTCAGTGCAATCACGGTTGCCAAATAGCCGTAGGCCGCGTAGTCGAACCATTCGACGAAGTTGCCCATGAAGCTGGCACTGGCCGCGCGCCGCAGTGCCTTGCGCTCGGAAATCCGTTCAAGCTGCTGTTCCAGGATCGGCGTCAGACTTGCGTTTTGGGTGCTCATTGCGCACCTCCGGGGGTAGAGGTGCTGTTATCGGAATGAAGAGGCAACGCTGTATCGCTACCAGAAGCGGTATGGAAATTGAACTGCTTCGAGCCCGTGGCCGGAATCGTGACGTAGTACATGACAAATACCCTCTATTGTTTTACTTGGCAGGGTTAAGGGTCAGTAAATGATGCGCGATATTATCGTGCACGCGTTGGTTTTTCCGGTTTAACTCAGCCGCCGGGACGGTATTTCCTATACTTTTACTATTAACAAAAGAAAACGCCGCACAGGTTCACTGTGCGGCGCCTAATCTCACTTCTTGATGATGTTATGTTCCGGGCCATACGGGAATTTGGTGATGTTTTCCCCGCCCTGCTCGTTGACGATCAATATGTCATGTTCGCGGTAACCGCCCGCGCCCGGAAGGCCTTCAGGCAGCATGATCATCGGTTCAATGGAAACCACCATCCCCGGCTCCAGTACCGTGTCAATGTCTTCGCGCAGTTCCAACCCAGCTTCGCGGCCGTAGTAATGGCTCAGTGTACCGAAGGAGTGGCCGTAGCCGAAGGTGCGGTATTGCAGCAGATCGTGCTCAAGGAAAATCTCGTTGAGTTGCAGAGCGATATCGCAGCAGCGCATGCCCGGCTTGATTAGTTTCAGGCCGGCCTCGTGCACTTTAACGTTCACTTCCCACAAACGGAGATGCTCGTCGGAGCAATGGTCCAGGAACATTGTGCGTTCCAGCGCAGTGTAATAACCAGCGATCATCGGGAAGCAATTGAGGCTCAGGATGTCGCCCTTGTTAACCTTGCGCGAGGTCACCGGGTTATGAGCACCGTCGGTGTTGATGCCAGACTGGAACCAGGTCCAAGTGTCCATCAGTTCGGAGTCCGGGAAGGTGCGGGCAATTTCGCGCACCATCGCCTGGGTAGCGTGCAAGGCGACTTCATACTCCGGCACCTGATCACGCAAGGCTTCCACGACTGCTGCGCCACCGATGTCTGCCACGCGGGCACCATGACGGATGATTTCATGCTCTTCGGCGGATTTGATCATGCGCATACGCATGCAAGGTGCACCGATATCCACCAGTTCGGCCTGCGGGTAACGACTGGCAAGTTTGTCGCGATTGAGCAGGTTCAGATGGTCAAATTCGATGCCAATGCGTCCAGCTTTCGGCAAAGCTTGCTGAATCGCGACGAAATAATTATCGCGCTGCCAGTCTGTGTAAATGATGTTCTCAGTGCCCACGGTGCGGCGCCAAGGCTGACCGCCATCGATGTTGGCGCTGATGGTAACGGCACTGTCTTGGGTAACGACCAGCGCGTACGGGCGACCGAAAGAGCAAAACAGGAAATCGCTGTAGTAGTTGATGTTGTGATAGGACGTGAATACTGCCGCATCAATATTGTTTTGCGCTAGATACGCTCGCAATTTGGCCTGTCGATTGGCGTACTCCTGAACCGAAAACGTCGATTTTACTTTTTCGCCGTTCTTGATCTGGATCGTTTTAGGCATTTGCATGTCATTTATCCTTGTCGTTGATTGAGCGACATAAGACGCCACTCTGGCTGGCCGCTGAACATCATTCGAACAGATGCGAACTAGGATTTTTTGTGCGAATCCGACCTGTAATTGGCCAGACCCGCTATTTTCGAAGGCGAACTCAGGCCTAATCAAAAAAAGTGCTCCACAGCGCGACGTTTTGGATGGCATACGTCCATCAACACTCAGCACGTCGCGCGTGAGGCTGCGACGGACAGGTTGTGCGGGCTATTCGACGCCAGGGGACGCCAGTCAAATCTCAGGCAACTACGTCATCATCTCGATACGTCGAGCTAGCTTGGAAAAGGCAAAATGTCTGGAGGTCGGTAATTGAACGTCGCCGATTTGTGACGTCAGCTTGGCTGATTTCGCGTGCGCCTTGATTAGTGAATTGCAACATCATCAGCCGCACTGACGCCAGATATAGATAGCACTACTTCCAGCAGACAGGCCTATCGGAGTTATGCGCGCCCAGCTGCCCACCATCATGACTTTGCCTTGTGGAGTAACATCAGACTACAGATTATTACGTAGGCGCCTGGAGCGGACAGGATCAAACATTAGCAGGCCGCCTGACCGCTAGCCTGTAGGGGTCTGCCAAGTGCAGCGTATTTGCGCTGTTATCGGTGATCAGAGCGAAAAAGCGCTTGAGTTCCGAGTAGCCCAACACATCTCAGATGTGCAGACCGGCTTCCAGAATGGGCGATGGATGCGATTCATTAGCGGATATCATGATATTAACGATAACATCCTTGCCGAGGCAGATCTTCATGCTAGCCCGATCAATCTCAGGATAAGGGTATGGCCACGGTGGTAGAGAGATTACCGAAACAAGCTTGGCGATGGATAATTTCGGTCTAGAAGTAAATAACATTGATATGCGAACGGTTGAGCACTTTCGAATCGGCCACACAAAACACCCAGGGCTCTGTCTCTTAAATCTACATCGATAAGCCACTTCATAACGGTTATCTGGAATTAAGTTCGGACCTGAGGGATCGTACCACTTGCGCCTAGTTTAACTGCCAGATTCTTTTCAACTTCTAACATCATGTATCCCCCATACTCTTGTGCTAGAAATTCGCACATGAGCCCTTGAACAGCTTGGCGGCCAATACATGTTAGGCGTCCACGGTCGACACAGAATGGCGCGGTGACAAACTTGATGTCTTTGTAAATACCGAGGTGCTGGGAGTATCCTATTTCAGGAAGGCTGCAACGAAAACCATTTAGCGCGCCACTCATTGCCAACAACCAGCCCGCACCGCCGAAGGCCCCCAGATCAACAGGCTCGGTGCTCCAATGGTCCAGCCGCTGCCTGATATCATCGTAATCCGTATCGGAATGTATATTCTCGGCGGTACACAGGATCAACACATTAAATAACTGCGCATGGTCCAGCCGAGTAGTTTCAGTAGCTATGCCGCTGCTTGCGTTAAGCGTGCCCCCTTCTAAACTGAGAATTTGCCATTCACAAAGCTGAAAGCCTGCTACATGATTAGCGGATCGTAGTGGCTGTATAGCATTCGCTAATGAATATAGGTCAAACCCCTCAGTGAGCAAGAACCCAACTTTCACAATATCCAAGTCACCTCCAGGAAATCTAGGCACTTTTCTGCATCCTCGGAACCATGCTCAAACGCGACACCGCACAATATAACATTTAGCAACTAATATTTCTGGAAAGAGATCAGACGATAGCTTGATCACAAAGTAAGACCATTGATGTAAATGCAATTCAATTTACACTGCCACCATTCTGCCGCTCATTCCATGACGTAAGGAACTGAAGTAAGCGAGGGCTGGTAGGAGCCCCAAATATCTGGCTAGGAGGTCCCTGTTCCTCTACGCGACCATCAGCGAGAAAGACGACTTTATCCGATACCTTTGCCGCGAATCCCATCTCATGCGTCACGATGACTAATGTCATACCTTCACTCGCCACGTCCTTAATGACATTGAGCACCTCTCCTACTAATTCGGGGTCTAAAGCTGAGGTAGGCTCGTCAAAGAGCATAATGCTGGGTTCCATCGCCAACGCTCTGGCTATTGCCACCCGTTGCTGTTGACCTCCGGAGAGTTGACTCGGGTAGCTTGAAGCCTTATGAGCGAGACCGACCTTTTCAAGCTGGGCCTCCGCCATCGCATATGCCGCAAGTTTCGGCATTTTTTTTACAAGCCTCAAGGGGGTGGCAATATTATCAAGAACACGCATATGTGGCCATAGATTGAACTGTTGAAAAACCATGCACACCTTGCGAAGCGAACTCTGGATTATGTTTTCGGGCAATTGGTACAAACCTCCAGTAACAGAGCTTCCGTAACCAATAAGGCGGTTATTTACCAGTACCTCACCACCGTCATATTCTTCAAGAAAATTTATACATCTCAGCAACGTTGATTTACCAGATCCAGAACCTCCGATGATGCTAACCACCTCGCCTTTCGCGACGGTGAGTGAAATGCCTTTGAGCACTTCATGTTGACCATAGCTTTTTTGCAAATCACGAATTTCTATAGCGTATGAATTGGACATGCATAACCTCAGCGCTGCAGATAATTTTTAAAATGCCGCTCAGCTCTGGAACCAATGCCAGCTAGTACAATGGCAATAGCCCAATACGTCAACGCCAATATCGTATATGGCTCCAGCATGGAGTAGCTCTGAACAGCAATTGTCATCGCCACGTTAGTTAACTCAGCGACTGTTATAATCGACAAAACAGACGACTCCTTTAGTAGAATTATCGTCTGCCCGACGACTGCTGGTACGCACCGAGCCATCATCTGCGGCCACAGCACAACGCGAAATACCTGGGTACCTGTCAGTCCCAGATCTCTTGCAGCTTCGAGTTGACCTTGTGGAATTGACTCACGTCCGGCACGAAATATCTCTGCAAAATAGGCTGCACCATACAACCCTAGACCTATCAATCCTACGGTTTCTGCAGTCCATTCAATACCTATGTATGGTCCCCCATAGAAAACCAAAAATAATTGTAGAAGAAGCGGCGTACCCCGAAAAACATTTAAATACAGCTGGTATAAAAAGGCAAATGGCTTGTTATCAGGCTTGTATAAACTCTGTAACACCAAGCCCAAAACCATCCCCAGCGCAATTCCCCCGATACTCATTTTCAGCGTAACGCAAATCCCAGCTAGGATTGAGCCACCGTACTCGTCAAACAGACCAATGCCGATCAAAGGCACCTCCTACGCAATTTTTAGCCTAGCTTCCAGCCAGTTACCCACCCGTCCAGTCGCCATTGTTAGAGCCAAGTAAAGCAGCCCGGTCACGATAAAGAATTCGATGGGGCGGTAGGTAGTTGAGGCAAGGGTTTGAGCTGTCCTCATAAGCTCATGTACAGCGACAGCAGAAATCAATGAGGAATTTTTAATGATATCGATAGTTTCGTTTACAAGAGCAGGCAACATGGCCTTCAACACTTGAGGTGTTTTAATATAAATCAATGCTTGCCAGCGCGACAGACCAAGATCTCTGGCCGCCTCAGTTTGACCGTATGGCAGAAGCTGGAAACCGGAGCGCAATATTTCACCTTGGAAGGCTCCACTGTTCAAAGTTAATGCGACAATCGCGGCCGCCAGTGGAGGTAAACTTATTCCGATAGAAGGTAGTGCATAAAACACTAGAACAAGCTGTACCAACAAAGGCGTGCCTCGAAAGAAGCTTACATAAACAGCGCAAAACATCCGGAGCCACCTACGCTCACTCATCAGACCAAGACAAACAGCCCAGCCCATCACCAGCCCTAACGCAATAGCGGTCAAAGATACCCATAGTGTGGTAAATAGGCCTGCCAAAAGCTGTGGCAAATAGTGGGCTGTAGCTGTTAAATCAAACATACCTAATTTTCCCGATTAGCATTACTGCATTCAGTTTATCGGTGCTGGAACAGCATCAGTAGGTAGAGGCATTTCGAAGCCGAACCATTTGCGCTGAAGTTTGGCTAACTCACCGCTTGCGTTCAGCTTTGCAATACCGTCACTAAAGAATTTAACAAGAGAGGCGCTGTCAGCATCTTTACGACCGGCCCACGCATAGTATGTCGGCGGTCCGAAGGGAGGCTGTACAATTTCAAATACATCTCCACGCTCCTTGATTAAAGGCGCGAGATTGGGTAGGGATTGAACGACTGCATCGACACGACGGGAGGCCAAAGCCGCATAAGCCTCATTATAGTCCATAAATGCCTTGATTTCTTTCACGCCCGAGTTCTTCGTCGGCTGTAGTACAGTCCGCTCATACTCCTTGAGCACGTCGATTTGTGGTGCCCCGGCTTGACTTCCTACTACCATGCCAATCAAATCTTCGGCACTATTGATCCGGGCGTCTCCTTTACGCTTCAATACTGCCACACTAGCAGTGGAGAAAGGCAAGGTAAAAGCAAAACTTTCTGCGCGCGCCTTAGTTATAGTAAGTGACGTGGCTACGAAGTCGAATCTTTTGCTGGATAATCCAGGAAGTATGCCCTGAAATGGAACATCTAATTGTTTAAGTTTAACCCCGGGCAAATCAAGCATAATCGCGTCGAGTAAGTCTTTCCCGTACCCGACAATTTTACCGTCCTCGATCATCTCAAAAGGCGCATAACGTGCTTCGGTTGCGACGACAATCTCGCCACGCCCCTTGATGTCAGAAAGTAAATCAGCCTTAGCCTCAACAGCTGCAAAGGACACTAAAGTGCCAACTAACAATGGGGTCAGCAGCGAGTACAGTGGTCTCATGACGCGATCCTTTCGATGAGTTACGAGTAGAAGTGGGCGAACCGGTTGGCGTTCACACAGCATGTCCACAACCGAAATCATGAACAAACGGCTATTTTTAACGTCGACTCATTAGGTTTACTAATGTCGGCATGACTCATGCTTGTACCGGTAAAATCCCAACAGCTGGAGCCTCGTCATGTCTCGTGCCCTACCTTCTCTTGAGGGATTGCGCTACTTCGATGCTGCTGCACGGCACTTGAGCTTCACTCGCGCATCAAAAGACCTGTTCCTTACACAAAGCGCTGTAAGCCAGAAGATTCAAGCGCTTGAGCAGGAACTGGGCTATGAGCTTTTTTATCGCCTGCCTCGGGGTTTGAGGCTTACGCAACGCGGTGAACGCTTGCACGTCGGAGTCGACCAAGCGTTGAGGCTTTTAGGAATGACTTTGCACCAAATTGGAGATGAAGAGCTAAGTGGCACGCTAAAAGTGCGCGTTATGCCCTCCTTCGCTAGCAAGTGGTTGCTGCCGCGGATGCCATCCTTCAATCAAGCCTACCCTGGCATACAGTTGGAGGTAGAAGCGGATCTGAGTACCCCTAATTTCAATAGCGACGGCGTCGACTTGGCAATCAGCTGCGCTTGGACTGACAATGCCAAACTCTCTCAGCTACACCTATTCGATGACCTCGTTTATCCAGTAGCCAGCGCGGATTTGTTGGCACGAGTAGAAATCAAAGATTATGGTGATTTGTGCCAGACAATCTTGTTACATGACTCTATGCCTCACGCTGCCTACAGCACCAACTGGGACGCTTTTTTCTCCCGGCACAGCCGCTACGATATCAATACCCGTGGAGGCTGCTCATTTTCACGGGCAGACCTTGTGTTGCAGGCGGCTTGTGATGGTCAGGGGGTCGCGTTAATGCGGCATTCGCTGTGTGCAAAAGAGATAGCAAACGGTACCTTGGTCAGGCCGTTCCCTGAGGTAATGCAAGATGGCCAAGTATGGCTAGTGCACCCCAGCATTCATGAAGACCGCCCTCGGGTTCAGGCGCTAAAGAAGTGGATCAAGAGCGAGGTGGAGCAGCATCTGTCGCAGCGGCGCTTGAACCTGGGCAGCTAGATATCTGTCTCAGCCATAAGCTCTGCTAATAGTACGGAATTAAAAATCGTCATTTGTTCCTATTGGGCGTGAAGGAGATGCTACGCGCTGCCTTCACTAGACAGGAACCTCGGCATGAGCATGCCTAATTACATTACACTTCAAAATGGACCTAAAACACGGTCTACTTTCAGTGTGAAGGAAATGTCCCGACGCCTTCAGCTGTTACGTCAGCATATGACCAGCACCAGTTTGGACGCCATTGTATTGAGTTCAATACACAACATAAACTATTTTGGCGACTTCCTCTTCTGCGAGTTTGGGCGTAGCTACGCATTAGTAGTAACGCACGATAGCTCCATTCTTATCACAACCAATATTGATGGAGGCCAAGGTTATCGCCGCAGCTGGGGAGATAATCTTGTCTATACAGACTGGGAGCGTGATAACTATTTCGTTGCTCTACGTAAAGCAATCCCATTAAAATCTCGCCGTATAGGCGTAGAGTTCGATCATCTATCCCTCGATAAATTTCGCAAGATCGAAGCCGCTCTTGATAATGCGGAACTGGTTGACATCGCGCCTGGCACCAACCGTATTCGTATGTTCAAGTCAATCGAAGAAATCCAGCTGATTCGTATTGGTGCAGCGGTAGCGGACGTAGGAGGTGCGGCTTGTTTAGACGCGATATCTGAAGGTGTGCCTGAGTACGAGGTAGCCATTGCGGGGACGTCTGCAATGACTAGGGAAATTGCTAGGCGTATGCCTTACTGCGAGTTACGCGACACGTGGACGTGGTTTCAATCCGGTCTGAACACCGATGGTGCACATAATCCCGTTACCAGTCGTCGAGTTAAATCCGGGGATATACTTTCAGTTAACTGTTTTCCGATGATCGCAGGCTATTTTTCTTCATTAGAACGAACGGCTTTTTTGGGTGAGCCAAATGCCCAGCAGCGTCGCATATGGGAAATCAACTGCAAAGTACACCAACGCGGGCAGGAGATAATCAGACCAGGGGTTCGTTGCTGCGATATTGCGGCAGAGCTAAATGAAATCTATCTACAAGCGGATCTGCTCAAATATCGCACATTTGGTTACGGTCACTCAAATGGAGTCCTTTGCCACTATTACGGACGGGAGGCTGGGCTCGAATTGCGCGAAGATATCGAGACGGTGCTAGAACCGGGCATGGTGGTATCGATGACACCAATGGTAATGCTACCGGAAGGTACGCCAGGTGCTGGGGGATATCGAGAGGGCAGCGTGCTCATTGTAAATGACAGGGGTGCGGAAAATATTACGAAATTAGGCTCTGGGCCTGAGCACAATATAATCAATCTTCCCTAGCAATTAACGTCCAGAGCGGTTCAATTGATCAAGAAGTTCCAAACATCAAGAATCTGCATCATTGATTAATGATATCTGCACCTCTGGGTCATGTGGAGGATACCTAATCAGAACCCGAATTTTTGGTTAAGAGACCGAGATTGTGGCTCTGGATTGCGTAAAAACATCGATTGCTACTCGGGTATTGCTTTCTGGTAGCACTCGAAATTAAATGACCTCACCGATTTGGTCGATGGAGGAAACAGCTAGCATGAATCGCTAGTTTGAATATTGATAGTCGGTGAGAGGCCTATCCATTAGGAATGGAGGTCCGTCACGCTATGGCTATTAATGTTTTTAATTCGCATAGCAAAAGCTTCTATCGCCCTATAGATGCCGCATTGCGCTGGTGCAATCTCACTCGCTACGAAGCCCAAATTATGCAGGCGGATTGGTCTCGTCCTGAGAACCTTGCAACCCTCTTTCCCCAATGGCCCAATCTTCACATCGCTGTCGAAAGGATTTTAGACGCCATACGCAATGGAGAACTGCCGTACGGCTGCCTCGGCGTTTCTGTTCCTTTGGGAAGCTACGTAGAGCCCTATCAGCTGACCATACGCCATTCAGACTTACGCCGCTGGATGGAAATTCATTATCCCGACCATAAGCCCAGCTTTTTATTCGAGTCCGGTGAGGATACATCTGCAAAGGTCAGTCTCGGAACGTTTCTTTCAGTGAAAGCAGATCGAGACGAGTTATCGAGAGCGTTGAAAGCGCAACAGCAACACATTCAAGAAATCTTGGGAGAACTCCAGTCGATTGGACTTGAAAGAGATGATCTCAAAGCCTTGGCCAAAACGAATGGTCAACTCAGCGAGCGTAGTGAACTGACCTATCACAATATGATCGGGGCATTGGTCAGCCTTCTTTTGGACCATTCGCCCGCCGGAAAACCTCTTTCGGTATTCACGAATCAAGCAGCCATCGTCGACGCCATTGTCGCCCGTCACAAAGATGTGCCCGGCCTCAGCAAGCGGACGCTGGATGAAAAGTTTGCCGTGGCCAATCGTAGCCTCAAGAAAAACAACTGATCCAGTCAATTGCGTTGCAATGGGCTTGATTGCAGTGCAATGACTCAGCCGCGCTAGTGCGATTCAATCCAAGTCACTTCCCACCACGCGCCAACAGGCGCCAGGAGTGACTAGCATGTCCAACCCATCGGTACCCGCACTCGAAGCACCTCAACCCCAACGCCACATCATGCGACGTGACGAGGTTGAACTAAAAACCGGCTTCAAACGTGCGCATATTTACAACCTGATGAAGGAAGGCAAGTTCCCGCGGGCGAAGCGTATCGGGCTGCGCGCAGTCGGCTGGGACTCTCTGGAAATCGAACACTGGATTGCAGAACGCCTTTCACAACAGGAGTGAGGGTGATGCACGTGGTCTCGGTGGTTTCCACCAAGGGTGGTGTAGGCAAAACTACAGTAGCGGCGAACCTCGGCGGCCTGTTGGCCGATGCTGGTCTCCGTGTTCTGCTCTTGGATCTGGATAGCCAACCCACCCTCTCCAGTTATTATTCATTGAGCCAGAAAGCGCAGGCAGGTGCGTACGAGCTCATTGCACTCAATCTAACAATACCTGAACGAATAATTTCTAGGACTGCAGTCGTCGGTCTCGACCTGATTTTCTCTAATGACGATCAAGGTCGACTGAGCACTTTGTTGCTACATGCCCCTGACGGACGACTACGCCTACACAATTTGCTCAACGATTTGCATCTCAATTATGACCTGCTTTTGATTGATACTCAGGGAGCCCGCGGTGTGCTGTTGGAAATGGCCATCTTGGCCTCCGATCTCGCCCTCTCTCCCATCACGCCGGAAATGCTCGCTGCCCGCGAAATGCGTCGGGGCACCTTAAAACTACTGAGTGAGCTCGAACCGTTTCGTCATCTAGGCATCGACCCGCCGCCGTTGCGGCTCTTACTGAACCAAGTGAACGTCAATCGAGTGGACACCCGGATGATCATCCGAAGCCTGCGCGAGAATTTCGCAGAGGCTACCAATATCTCGGTTCTAGACACCGTAATCCCGGACCGGGTGGCGTACCTCAATGCCGCCTCCCTCGGCTTACCGGCCCACCGAATAGATGCTCGCCCGTCGAGTAAACGCCGACGCTCGCAGTCTGCGCTAGAAGTAATGCAAGCGCTGGCAATCGAATTATTCCCGGAATGGCGCGAAGCGGTCTCATCGGTAATGAGGTGTGCGGAGTCTCGATAAACCAAATCGCCCAATTAGCTTTTTCACCGAATTATTTTTGTTTGATCGACCTTGAAGCCATCAGGGCTTGGTAAGGAGTTTTCTAATGTTGGATCAGTTTCCTATCGTTGTTCAGCCTTCCATTCGACCACACGACGCGGCTTGCGGGGAGTGCTGCACTTTAGTTTTTCGTTTGCAAGGGGGGCGCTCGGCCATGTTGTGGTTCCTCGCAGAACTCTCCCAACATTTCGAAGGTTCAGGGACTGCCGAAATCGTGAAATTCGAGGTCGGTGACCATTTGCGTAGCCGGCGTTAACCGAGGCGGTTCAGATGAAGAAGCTCAGTCAGGAGGAAATTACCGACAAGCTGCACCAGGACCACTTCACTCAAGGTCCTGGACTGGAGCGACTGTCCGATCCCGTCATCGACACTCCCATGCTGGTCACTCTGGAACAGTTACGTCCCTACGAACACAACCCACGCTTCATTCGTAACCCGCTTTATGACGATATCAAGGCGTCGATCCGTGAACGCGGGCTGGATCAACCGCCACCGATAACCCGCCGCCCGGGTGAAACCTCTTTCATCATCCGCAACGGCGGTAATACGCGCTTAGCCATTCTCGGCGAACTGTGGCAGGAAACTCGCGACGAGCGTTTCTTTCGGATCCACTGCCTGTTCCGACCTTGGGGCAATGAAATCACCGCCCTACTCGGCCATTTGGCGGAAAGCGACCTGCACGGTCAACTCACGTTCATCGAACGGGCGCTGGCAGTAGCCAAACTCAAAACCATGCTTGAGTCCGATGGCGCAGATCTATCACAACGGGAGCTGGCTCGACGTCTTGCCGCTGGAGGCTATCCGATTTCGCAGTCGCATATCAGCCGTATGCTGGACACCCTCGAACACTTATTGCCCGCCATTCCACAAACTCTGTATGCCGGATTGGGTAAGCCTCAGATAGAGCGCCTGATCGGTCTACGTAGTCAGGCTGAGCGAACCTGGAATCGTTATCCAACCGCTGCCGTTTCATTTGCAGAGTTCTGGCTAGAAACCATGGGCTACTTCGATGGCGATCCTGAATCTTTTGATCTTGAGCAGATCCAGGACGAATTGCTCGAACGCATGAGCCACCTGCTTGGACAGTCCTACCGTATGCTGGCCCTGGAGCTGAGCGATACCCAACGGGTCGTCGCCACGCCTGGGGCTGTCACCACCACGCCTCCAGAAAACAGCCATCGGCCAAGCGTGCATGAAACTGCGGCAGAGTCGCCCTCCTCCGACGCTAATCCCGAATCAACTGATGCCCAGAGCAAGATAGAACCAATTTCAGAAGAACGGCTCACAGCCCCCGAAAAAAATACTTCACCTGCGGTCAGTCATCTATCACGCGTTCAACAGATTCGTGAGCAAATCGATCGCGAGATCTCCACCGAGCCGACGTCTCCAGTCGAAACCTGCCCAATCGACGACCTTTGGATCATCACACCACAGCTGGATACACCTGAACAACTGCGTTTAGCCATTGCTGGACTGGCTCGAGAAATGGCGGCCTATGCCGGAGATGCCGAGAGCATCATTGATCAAAAGCGTGGCTTGGGCTTCGCCCTGAACATTGAGCGACTCGATCTTTCAGCGCCTCGCTCGACGGGCGTTCACCTAATGCTCCTGGCCCTGTTACGGGCTCAAGACGAGGTGAACTGGGAGGATCGCAAGCAAATCCCCTCCGCACTGTTCGGGCAGTTGTTGCTGGGGGTCTATCAACTCCCTCTACCAGATAGACCAGTCACGGACGTGGGCCTGGAGCGACTGCCTGACAGTATGCTAATCAAACTGTTTCGCCTGATCCGCTTGGCCCGGCGCCTAATCGACTTAACACTCATCTTTGAAGACAAAAACTCACCGGAGGAGCTGAGATGAATTTGTCCTTCAATATGCTCAATCAAGCCATGCTAACCCAGGTACTGCACGAACTACGCCTGGGCAACCTGCAACGCTGCAAGGCACTTGGACTGAGTGAGGATGACATCTTCATGCTGCAATCCTTACCACCGACCACGTTATCGCGCCTGGCCCATGCCACTGTCCCTTGGCTTGAGGTCAAGATTGACTCGCCGGTGCTGCATCGTTTGATCGAACAAGCTGAACGTGATGAACAGAACGAACGGTTGATCAACCGAGCGCTCAAACTCGGCGCCAGCAGCACCATTATGTACCAGTGTTTTGGCTTGGCGCATTCGGAAACAGCCATGCGTCGGCGTCTACTCAAGATAGAAACTCGTAAAGGCCGCCCCCAACATTTAAGCGAAGCGCAGGAGCATGCGTTGTGGCAACGTTGGTGCCAAATACGAACAGAGGACGGCACCGAGGATAAACTCGACGCTATGATGATGCTTGCCGAAGAACAGCAGATCAGCTTGACCATCGTTTGGCAGCAAATCGACCAGTACAGCAACAAAACATGAATGCTGTTCCTGCCAGTCGCTGGCAACGTGTCCTGCAGCAATGCACACAGCAGCTGCATGAGCGCTGGCCAGCCCGCCCTGCCACTGAACAGCCCTCCAATCAGGCTCTACAGGCTGGCTTTCTGTTCAGTGGCCAATCACACGAAGTCGTGCCGCGTCGCCTGCTGTTGGATAGTCGGCTGACGCCACTGGAACGTAATGCCTGGCAAGTGTTTCGACTCATGCTGCAAGGCCAGGGCGTGGTCACGCCGCGCTATGAGGATCTGCAGCCTTACTTATCGAGTGTGCCCTACGGCGCCTTAGCCTCCCGTGAAACCATTGCTCGGGTGTTGACGATGCTCAGGTTGACGCGCTGGCTCAGTTTGGTGAGTCGCGGACGCGATCAGCTCAGCGGACGTCTCCAAGGTTCTCTGTATGTCCTGCACGATGAGCCGTTAACCCCCGCCGAAGCCTTGGAACTGGATCAGGATTACCTGGCGCTGGTCGGACATGCCCTCGGTCATGCCACCAAGGCGGTGCGTATTGTCGCCCAGCACGTTGTGGAGGAAGTCCGCCAAGACACGAATATCGATCAGGATCGGTTACCGACGCGGCTCGACAGTTGGGGCGAACTTTGGGCGCAGCAAGGATTGGATCCGGCAACCGATGCCACTCTGCACGATTCCGAACGGAGGGAAGATGCCCTCGTTCGGAATCGTGCAGGCCCTCGTTCGGATTCCGAACCGAGTCTGAACGCCAGTGTTTCCCGCACCGTTCGGAATCCGAACGCCGCCTGTACTGTATTAAAAGAAAGTATTTGTACAGTACCGCGCGCGACCCCAGCGGTGGTTAACCTGCACTGGCCTGCTGCGCTGCACCTGAGCCCAAACGAGCGTCAGGCCATCGCCGTGGCGCTGAACAAGCTCAAGCCCGCGGATCGGCAGGCGGTGCTCAACGAAGCGGGAGCACGCTGTACGGCCGGCGGTATCCGCAAGCCAGCGGCGTATCTGATGGGTCTGATCCAGCGTGCGCTGAAAGGTGACTTTCGTCCTTGGGCAGGTCAGGCCGA
Organism: Pseudomonas sp. WS 5532; assembly: GCF_012985445.1. Classification (NCBI taxonomy): domain Bacteria; kingdom Pseudomonadati; phylum Pseudomonadota; class Gammaproteobacteria; order Pseudomonadales; family Pseudomonadaceae; genus Pseudomonas; species Pseudomonas sp. WS 5532. The sequence continues at coordinate 333,439 of NZ_JAAQWK010000004.1, read as the reverse complement.
ACCGTCACCCATTGCAGAACCGCCCCCACCCGCCCCCTCGCGGCCATCTCGACAACAGGGCGAACCCGCGTCTGCCCTTGCCCAAGCGTGCCTGAATGAGCTGCGCCAACTGCGTGGCAAACGCGGTGGACGTCAGTAGATTTGATGCCAGTGGCATCAAATCCAGGGAGTTCCACTCTACGAACACATCGGACCATACCATGAAATTTTTAGGAAAAAGCCGGGGCATCTCCTCCCATGAACGTAGACGTCAATGGATTTGATGCCACTGGCATCAAATCCACTGACGTCTCCATAGTTAACCCTCTTAAACCAAACCGAACAGACCGCATTCAGCTTTTTGGCTGTCCTTCACCTTCATCTGTCGCAACGTTCCTGTCCAAGCGAATGCGAGGACACCACCGTGGCCGATCACTATCAACTCAATCTGGGTTCATTGCGCAGCAGCATCACCCTGACCCTGCACACCCACCATGCCGCCCGTATCTGGCAAGGTCGAGCCGCACGCGAAGGCGTCCACTCGATCATGGGTATGGCCGGCTACATCAGTGTCACCAACCTGATCAAACAAACCGCGGCCCAGGACGATCCCTATGCCGATTGGGCCATCGTGCAACTCGAAGAAAAACTGATGCAGGCCAAGGCTGGGATGCGGGAACTGACCCAACAGCTGGATCGGATCAGACAGGACCTGCCGACACAGATCGACATGGGGGACAACCTCAACATCCACCCCGTCACCTTGCCGTTGTACATCGGCAGCCAGCTGGGTTTTCTCGCGGTCTACCTGCTGACCGACTACGACACCCTGGTGCGTCGTACCCTGTTGGCCCATCACACCGCCCTGATCGGCCGTATCGACATGGAAGCCTGGATCGACGACGGCGCCCATCTGCTGCGTAGCCTGTTCAGTCAGGCACAGCGCTATCGGCATGCCGGCGTCACGCGTGATGACATGGCGGCGAACAACGCCCGGGCCATTGCGGCCATTGAGAAACTGGGTTTGCCCCCGATGGACATTCTTGAGGGTCATCGCCGCTCCCAGTTTGCACCGCCAATCACTCGCCGTGGTGCGGTGGCAGTGGATGATGCCGACGCGTTGGCAGAGGACGCGGGAGAGCCCTCTGCGACAGTGGATGAGCCGGAGGACGAAGCATGAATCCGATGATCCCGGCTCAACCAATGCCCTTCGAAGCGTTAACACCGGATGCCTATCGACAGCTCGAACACGCAGCCTCCCTAAAAGGCCTTTTAAAACCTTTTAAGGGTAAGGGGGAGTTGGAGCACCTGGCGCAGGTGGCGAGGGAAATCGAGGCGCAGTTATGTCACCTGATGGAGGCTGTGGTGCAGCAAGCCGGACAGCCCCCTTACTCGCTGCTGGACATTCGTTTAGTGCTGCAGAACACCAGCGCAGGCAGCACCTTTTTGCGTTGGCGCACCCGTGACTTCGCCCGTATGGGGGTTGCGGTCTGGGAACGCCAGATCTGCAACAACGCCCTGCCGCAGGCCGTACGCGAGAGATTGCACCGCTTCGAATGCGATCGCATTGCACTGAACCTGCAGATGAGCGTGGTGCATTCGCTCTACCGCCAGGCCACGACCTGCGCGATCAACATGGCCAGTGCCGAACGGCTGCTGCGCCAGTTCACACCCGCAGTGGAGGTATCACGATGAGTACTTTTTTCGTTGGCGAAGGCAATATCGGCAGTGCGCCAGAATTCCAGGAGTTCGCCTCTGGCAATGACGAGCCGCGGCGTTTGCTACGGCTGAATGTGTACTTTGACAACCCCATCCCACGCGAGGGCAGCTATGAAGATCGGGGCGGCTATTGGGCGCCGGTTGAGCTCTGGCACCGTGAGGCTGAACACTGGAGCACCCTGTACCAGAAAGGCATGCGCGTACTGGTCGAAGGTCGTACGGTGCGCGATGAGTGGGAGGACAGCGAAGACAATGCGCGGGTGACCTTCAAGATCGAGGCCCGTCGAGTCGGCATCCTGCCTCACCGGGTGCACAGCGTGGTCATGCGGGAACGCTCCAGTGAACCGACGACCGCTCAAAATACTGAGCAGGCCAGCTCGCCGACCTCGAAACCCAGGAAACACAGAGGGCAATCACCTAAGGCCTGAACGACTTCAGGCATAAAAATTGCGCCTTTGCGCGAAGTTCCTGGCCTGTCATTGCTCGCGGCTCATGAAGCCCCCCACCCAGTTACAAACGCTCCAATAAGGTAGCAGCTTCAGCCCATTCAAAGCCGCCCTCACCGACTAATATGAGGAACCTGCCATTCGGGTTTCTCATATCTCGCACCTGCTACTTCGAACAACGCTGCTCCGAACTCAATCCGGAGTAGTTATATGCGCCTCTTCCTCTGCGAAAAACCTTCCCAGGGTCGTGACATCGCCAAGGTTCTCGGAGCCACTCGGCGTGGTGATGGTTGCCTAATCGGCCCCGAGACAACTGTCACCTGGTGTATCGGCCACCTACTGGAGACGGCCCCGCCTGAAACCTACGGCATTCAGTACAAAAACTGGTCGTTGGATCATCTACCTATCATTCCCGTGCAGTGGCAGGTCGAGGTCAAACCCAAGACTGCCGCGCAGTTCAAAATCATCAAACGCCTGCTCAGCGAAACCACCACCGTTGTCATCGCAACCGACGCCGACCGAGAAGGTGAGATGATTGCCCGCGAGTTGCTGGAGCTCTGCAAGTATCCAGGCTCCGTTCAGCGCCTCTGGTTGTCCGCCCTCAACGAGGCGTCGATTCGCAAAGCCCTCTCCTCGCTGAAGTCTGGTCAGGAGACCTTCCCGCTCTATCACTCGGCCCTCGCCCGCAGCCGTGCCGACTGGCTGATCGGCATGAACCTCAGTCGTTTGTTTACCCTTCTTGGTCGGCGGGCAGGCTACGACGGCGTTTTGTCAGTGGGGCGCGTCCAGACACCCACCTTACGTCTGGTGGTCGATCGGGATCGTGCGATTGCCGGCTTCGTCCCGGTACCTTACTGGAACATTGAGGTACACCTATCGTCGATGGGCCAGCGATTCATCGCGGCGTGGTTACCGCCATGCTCAGGACGGGACGAGTCGGGGCGTTGCCTACAACAAGTGCTTGCCCATCACGCGGTCCAAACAATCACCGACGAGAAGTCCGCCACGGTAATCTCGTTACATACTGAGCACTTCCGAGAACCGCCGCCCCTGCCCTTCGACCTAAGCACGTTGCAGGAAGTCTGCTCGCGTAAGCTGGGGCTCGGCGTCCAGGAAACCCTGAACATCGCCCAAGCCCTGTATGAAACCCACAAAGCCACCACCTACCCGCGCAGCGATTGCCGCTATTTGCCAGAGAATATGTTCAACGAGGCTCCCGCGGTACTAGACGCCCTGCTCAAAACGGATCCTGCACTCAGACCTGCATTCGAGGACCTCGATCAATCATTGCGCTCCCGCGCATGGAACAATGCCAAGGTCACTGCGCACCACGGCATCATCCCCACCATCGAACCGGCAAACCTGGTGCGGATGTCCGAACAAGAACGCCATGTCTACGAACTGATCCGTAGCCACTACCTAGTGCAGTTTCTTCCGCATCATGAGTTTGATCGGACCCAGGTCGAACTGGCGTGTGGCGAAGAACGATTGACCGCTGTGGGCAAACTGATCTTGGTCCAGGGCTGGAAAAGCTTACTCTCCGAAAACACCGAGGAGGATGAGCCCAGTCACAAATCCCAAGTCTTACCCATCTTGCAAAAGGGAGCGCAGTGCGCAGTGGACAATGCCGAACTCAAATCCATGCAAACGGCCGCTCCTAAACCTCTCACCGAGGGTGATCTGATCAAGGCGATGAAAAACGTCGCCAAGCTTGTCAACGACCCACGCCTGAAACAGAAACTTCGGGACACCACCGGTATCGGAACCGAAGCCACACGAGCCGGCATTATCAAAGGGTTAATTGATCGCGGTTATTTGCTGAAGAAAAAACGCGCCTTGATGGCCACCGCCGCGGCCCATACCCTGATCGAGGCGGTACCAGCAGCAGTCGCAGATCCGGGTATGACCGCAATCTGGGAACAGGCGTTGGACGAAATCGAAGCGGGACGCCTGACCCTAGATGCGTTCGTTGCCAAGCAGGCGAACTGGATTGCGCAGTTGATCGCACACTGCCGCTCGCTCACGTTGGCAATAGCGCTCGAAACGAACCCAGGCTGTCCCATGTGCAACGCCTCAATGCTCAAACGAAAGGGCAAATCAGGACCGTTCTGGTCATGCTCCCGATATCCGGATTGCAAAGGCACTGTGTCAATCAGTAAAGATACGCGTCGCTCATAATGTTCCATGGGGCGATAACCATGAAAATGGTGCGTTCTCCGCCTTGACCTAGTCCCATCCTCTCTGCTGTAGTGGCTCAGGGTAATCGCCAACGGCAACCCAAGGCCGATTAGCTCCGGGCAGTTCGGTCAAACTCTTCGAGTTCGGAGTCTCCTCTTCTGCGGGATCTCGTTCCCGTTTTGTGCTCGACCTGATTGTGGTGGCGGATGACCACTGTTGCCTCTACCCGGCAATAGCGGTCATCCGCTTCGGCGATCGTATTCAGTCCCGGAGCCCACCGGGGAAACAAGGGGCACCCTTTGTGCGCGGATGCGTGCCAGCATGTTCCGACCCAGGCCACGACAAGGATCGGTTGACGAATCATTGCGCAGTTCAACCAAGTTTTGCGAGGAGCTTGTCGACTGCGTAAGACCGTCAAAGGTGGCTTTTCTGTTCCTTGCCTGACACTCCGTCAGGCCCACTCTTCATTTTGTTCATGCCAGTGAATACCACTCTAATCCAGGCGTAAAAAATCGGGTTGCAGCGTCTTGACGCTCCCCTTTGACAGGCTTATACAAAGGGCGTGGTTCGCTGTCGTTGACAGCCCAGCCCAGGTGGCCAGAACCTTCAAGGCTACGCCACGTTCGTGGTGGTTTACCCAAGTGCGATTAGCGTTCGGAAGCTCGCGCGGTTGCCGCTTCAGCGGTGATGAATGCCGACTAGTCCATGCCTGTGGATTACCACCGCAAACGCTCCTCTACTGCACAGCTATTCCTTCAGAAGCATCATTCTGATGGTCATCGGTTTGCCGGTGACGAGTCGTTCATCGCTCGACTTCATCTTACCCACCCTGACGGGGGCTCACTTTCCCGTCAGGGGCTGTGCGTCGCCGTTTTCCCTTGAAACAGGAGAACCACCATGGCCTACGCCAACCAATCCCAAGAAGCGACCTCTTACTTCAACCTGCACACCGTCGGTATCGGCTACCTCAACCGTGTTCGTGAAGTACAGGTCCGCCGCGGTCAGCCATTCATGGCCTGCGATATCGCAGCCTTGCATGGTGCCACTGATGCAGTGGAGTACACCCGCTTTGATTGCAAAGTCGCTGGTGGCGAAGCTGACCGTTTGATTCGTCTCTATATGGACGCCGTCAAGGCCGAGAAAAAGGTCTTGCTGTCGTTCCGTATTGGTGACCTGTGGATCGACCCATTTCTCTATGAGAAAGGCGATAAACAAGGCCAACCTGGCGCCAGCCTGAAAGGTCGTTTGCTGTTCATCGACTGGATCAAGGTCAATGGCAAGTTCGAATACAAAGCGCCCGCCAGGCAGGAAGCAACAGCACCTGCTGAGCAAGCGCCAAACCGTGAGCCGTCCCCAACTTCGGCTGATGCCGAAGTTGAGGATACCGACAACCCTACAGACTCCAGGATTGAACCGGAATCTCCAACCACTCCCCGCACGGCCCGCCGTGTCGCCACACGTGCTGTTCAGTCCGTCTGAACAATCCATGATGTTTTACATCAAGGCGCTCAATCGAGCGCCTTTTCTTCAACCAGCACAGGAGAACCAATATGGAATCCTTCTGGCTTTGCGACGACTGCCTGTTCGGTGCGGCTTACGAGGACTACAGCACGTTATCGCTGTATTACTCGCCAGATGAGACCGAACAACGTATCGCCGCGATACACCGGGGGCTGGTTCGCTTATTGCCCATCAGTGCCGACTTCGATCCCGAAACCGGCTGGGGAATAAGATCCTTTTCTCCATTGCCTTGCGACGGTTGTGGTTCACCTCTGCACGGTCAACGCCACCGATACACTCGGCTGTAAACCCTACATCACCTGCAAACGCCTGCAACTCCACACCCACCCTGGGGAAACCACTCCCCTCGGGCGTGTACCCCTGATTATTCCCTTCGGAGGTAGCGCCATGAACACCCCACTCACACTGATTGAGACCTCGGATTTCGAGGCTGATCGCATTATCCAAGAAAACCAGCTGATCGACGAAGCGCTGCATATTCTGGATCGTCGACTGTTCAACCGCGGTCCTAAACTGACGTCACCTGAAACCGTGACCTCTTACCTAAAACTGCAGCTTACACAACAAGAACATGAAGTCTTTGGTGTGATTTTTTTTGACGCCCAGCACCGGGTGCTGGCGTTTGAAATCCTCTTTCACGGCAGCATTGATAGCGCCAGCGTTTACCCCCGCCAAGTCGTTAAGCGTTCCCTCGCGCATAACGCTGCAGCCGTCATTTTTGTTCACAACCACCCCTCAGGGTGTACAGAGCCCAGCCAGGCGGACCGTGTTTTGACCGTACGGCTGAAAGAGGCCTTGGCCTTGATCGACGTGTGCGTACTGGATCACTTTATCGTGGGTGAAGGTCGCCCGCTCTCCCTTGCCGAATACGGATGGCTTTAAACCTCACAGGCGCCTACGGGCGCCTCGTTTATTTTCATTCTGGAGCACGCTCATGAACCCCACACACCAAGCCCCCACCCTGCTGATCGCCTCAAATCCATTTACTCGGGGCTACGACAAACTTTATATCGAACGGTTGTTACTGATCTTCTACGAGGATGGCTGTCCTCCCTGCTTTCGGCCTATGCACGACTCCCAGGAGCATCTGTCCGACGATACGTTGCAACTGGTCCCCTGCATCTTCAATGATGATTTCGCCTTGATCAGCGAAGGCCAATCCATTCTGAATGAATTGGATGGTTGCTGCCCGTCCAACGGACTGGTGCACCAGGTGGTCTATGCCGTAATAGGCTAAGTGTTCAACGAGCAGTGCCACGTCGCGGACTTTGACTCCTTGGAAGAAGCCAAGTCCGTGGTCCATCGTTTGAGTTTCGAGACTGGACGCTACAGCCGAGCTTGGGAGATCAGTACCGCACACCTCACTGAAGAAGCATTGCGCTACTTGGAACGCGGGGCGGACTATTTCGACTCTAGCCCAACCGGGCTGCTGTTCGAACCCTTTGTCCTGAAGGACTGCAATGGCAGTCGGGTGTAAGCTGATCGGCACGCCCTGGACAGACGATAACCTGATAAAAATCGAGGGCTGTTCTTACTCATCGCTGAGGCAAGAGCAACTCGATGCTAGTACGCCGGCAGCCTTGGTCAACGTACTGTATATGGCGGCATTGGCGGATGTGCGATTGTTGATCTTCGACCCCGACGCTGATGTCTTGGATGGACTAGCTATCTATGATGCAGAGCAAAGTATTTAGCGTTAACACGACCTGCCATAAATCGGATTTCTCACTGAATCGATCCTTCACCTCATGTCAGGTTCTGTACTGAATCTGACATGAGGTTTTTTCATGGAGCGTTTTTTTACGCCTGTCTGCCTGCTGTTTTTTTTGAGTGCCTGCAGCGCGCAAATTTCCACCCCATTGCCGACTAATCCAAAGATCGACAGTGGCTCCAATCGGACCCAATTATCAAGGAGCCCGGCCGAAGCAAACCATCCGGCGGAGATCCGTTATGGTCGCTATACCCTGGTGAGCACAGAGCCCACTACGGAGCAACGTGATCTTCTCGCTCAAATAATTGATGTGAGCATACCGTCCAACCTTAATCCCTCGGTAGAGGAGGCGATGCATTACGTGCTGCAGCGCTCGGGTTATTCGCTCTGCCCTACCACCGAACCAGTAAAGACACTTTTCACTCGGCCTCTGCCTGCAGCCCATTACCGACTCGGCCCGATTGCGTTACGCAGCGCACTACAGGTACTGGCTGGCTCCGCCTGGCAACTCACGACCGATGAGGTCAGCCGTTCGGTCTGCTTCGAACAGCAGAAAGCTGATGTCGGCATCGTGCGGGCTACACCAGACTCGTCCCATCAGGCGGAGGCACGTCCATGAAAGCCTCGACGTTTCAAACCATAATTGTTGGCTTACTTTGCCTGGCAGTCGCCGGGCTGAGCGGCGGTTTGTTTAACCAGTATCAGCGCATGGCCGAGCTACAGAGTACGAACACCCAGCGCTTCCAAACTTTGGACACCTTGCAACGTGATTTAAGCGCGCTCAGGGACGCACAGGAGAAACTGCAGTACTCGCTGAAAGACCTGAAGCAGATGGTCGATACAGGTGAGCAACAGGCCAATACCCTCGATCCGATGCTGGATCAGTGGGCGCAAGAGATACAGGAGATGCGCGACGGTCTGGCAGAGCGCGCCACCGTGAAAGATCTGACAGCTCTAAGCGGACGCTTTGAGCACGTCGAACAGCAGCTACTGGAGCTCAAGACTCAGCCTTCCCTACCACCGCCAACCTCTTCCGCGAACAAGCCGAAAAAGACGGCTCCCCCAAAACCCGTCCCGCTATCGCCACCGTTCTCGGTGTTGGGTGTCGAGTCCCGCGGAGGTGAGCGCTTTTTGGCAGTCGCACCTCATGACAGTAGCTCTCTCATAGATGTTCGGCTGCTGCATGCCGGCGAGCAGTTCGGAGCCTGGCACCTGAAAGTGCTGGAGCCGCACTCAGCCATCTTCTCGGTGGTCGCTCAGCCAGACCAGACCGTGCAACTCCCTTGAGAAGCGATCATGAACAGAGCGCCACTACTCCCCGTCGTCTGTCTCGCGTCGCTGCTGGCCATAGGCGCTGCGATGGGCACGCCTGTCACGACACCGTCGCGGATCCAGGACACACAATCCATTCCGCTGGGACGCTTGCACGCTGAACAGGCTGCAAGCTGGGGTCTGACGGAGCAGGAGTGGACGCGCTTCGAGCAGATCCAAACCGGCCCACGTGGTTTCTGGAGCCCGAAGCTCGATCCCTTGACCGCCCTAGGGGTTGAGGCCCAGACCGACCAAGAGCGCCAGCGCTATGCTGAATTACAGGTAGCACTGGAAGCCAAACGCGCCGAGCGTGAATTGGCCTACCAAAACGCTTACACCGCGGCCTGGACCAAGCTGTTTCCTGGTCAGCTACCGATCCAGGGCATGGCATCTTCTTCCCCTACCAGCTCATCAGTCGCCCCGCGCCCAGCCCTTTTTGTAGAGGACCACTGCCCTGCATGCACCGCTGAAGCACAACGTTTGCAGAACAGTGACACGGCGTTCGATATCTACCTAGTGGGCAGCCAAGGCCAAGATGAACGCGTCCGCAGTTGGGCTCGGCAAGCGGACATCGATCCGGCTAAGGTTCAACGCGGGCAGATCACCCTGAACCATGACCGTGGTCGATGGTTCAGCCTGGGGGCTCCGGGGCCATTGCCCGCCACATTTCAACAGGTGAATGGACAATGGCAACGTCTCGATTGATTGCTATTGCGCTCCTGCTGACGGTGCACACGGTTCGGGCTAACGAACTTCCGCCTCCGGCTTATCAACTGGCGGCGCATGACGCCAACATCCCTTCTACGGTGTTGTTCGCGATTGCCTTACAGGAGAGCGGTATTCGCGTCCGTGGTCGACTGCTGCCGTGGCCTTGGACCCTAAATATCGCCGGAACACCCTACCGTTTCCCCACTCGCCAGGCCGCATGTCACGCCTTGCTCCAGGCGCTCACACAATATGACGCTAAACGGGTCGACGCCGGACTTGGGCAAACCAACCTGGGTTATCACGGACAACGTTTTTCCAGTCCCTGCGAAGCTCTCGAACCCTACCGCAATCTAGCTGTGACTGCCGCCCTGCTGCAAGAGCATCACGCCGTCACCGGTGACTGGGTTTCAGCCGCTGGGCGTTATCACCGACCTGCGGGAGGTTTACCCGCCGCGCGCTACCGCGATGGATTCTCCCGGCAACTCGCACGGCTACAGGCTTCCGCTGAACAAGGCACACCACCATGAAACGAATTCCTACTGCCTATTACTTCTCCCTGCTCTTGGCTGCTTTCGCCCAGTCGAAACAATCCGTTGCAGAGGACCAGTTTGGCGGCTTCACCCGTCCCCATCTTCAAGTTGCTAGGCCGCCCATAAACAACAATCTCCAGCCTGGTCGCGCCATGCATACGGACTTGTCCACATTTGCCGATGAAACCTGGATATTACCCGTTCGCAGCTCCCTCTTGAGCCCCGGCCAAATCACGTCTCGCGCCCTAAACATGCCGGGCTTACGGCCATTTTTCCTGGTGGGTGAGGATACCCAATCACTGGCTTGGTTGCGTCAACGCGCGACTGAGCTGCAGGAAATCGGCGCGGCTGGCCTTGCCGTCGAAGTGGCCGATACCGGAGCCTTGGCTCGGATCCGAGCAGCCGCTCCTAGTGTCACCATCCTACCGGTCAACGGTAACGACATCGCCACCCGCCTGCAGATTGAGCATTACCCTGTCTTGATCACTGCCACATCATTGGAGCAGTGAGTAAGGTCATGGCCGAGCATGCGATGGAGTCCAAGCTCCGTCCCGCGGTGGAGCTTTACACGGTAGCAATTTGCATCGCTGCCGCAGTACTGTGCGTGTACTCGCCCTGGGCTGTGGCCCTGTCACCCGAGATCGGGCTGGTTGCGGCGCTGGCCTATACCCTATTCGGCCTGATCCGCCTGCGACAAGCATGGGAGGTGTTGCGCTATCGGCGCAATATCCGTCGGCTATCCCGCTACGAGCTGACCAGTCGGCAGATTCCGGTCAGTTGTAAGCGTCTGTTCATGGGCCGCGGGTTTCGCTGGACCCGCCTGCATACCCAGCGCTTGGTCGAGGCTCAGGATCCAGCGGTCGCACATTATGTCGACCAACCGACCTGCTATCGCCTGGCCCGTGGACTCGAACGGTCCCTTGAGCATGCACCGTTTCCGCTATCGACATTGGCTCGTGTCACCGCCTGGGACAGTGCCGTCAATCCGTTGCGCCCTTTACCACCGGTAGGAGGCTCGCCATTGCTGCATGGGGTCGAGCCCGATGAGACGCAAGTCAGTCTGCCACTGGGCGAACGGGTCGGTCACACGCTGGTGCTGGGCACAACCCGCGTCGGCAAGACGCGACTCGCTGAGGTGTACATCACCCAGGACATTCATCGCATTGAACATGAGGTAGTGATTGTCTTCGACCCGAAGGGCGATGCCGACTTGCTCAAGCGCATGTACGTCGAAGCCAAACGCGCCGGCCGGGAGAAAGAGTTTTATGTCTTCCATCTGGGCTGGCCAGAAATCTCCGCCCGCTACAACGCGGTGGGACGTTTCGGACGTATTTCTGAAGTGGCATCTCGCATCGCTGGGCAGCTCAGTGGTGAAGGTAACTCTGCGGCCTTCCGTGAGTTCGCATGGCGTTTCGTCAACATCATTGCCCGGGCTTTGATCGAATTGGGCCGGCGTCCGGACTACCTGCAGATCCAGCGGCATGTGGTCAACATCGATGCGCTGTTCATCGAATACGCCCAGCAGTTTTTCGCCAAGACCGACCCGAAGGCGTGGGAAGTGATCGTCCAGCTCGAAGGTAAGCTCACAGAGAAGAACATTCCCCGGCATATGATAGGACGCGAAAAGCGGGTGGTGGCCATCGAGCAATACCTGGCGGTGAAGCGTGTATTTGATCCCGTAATGGACGGACTGCGTTCAGCGGTGCGCTACGACCGCACTTACTTCGACAAAATCGTGGCCTCGCTACTGCCGCTGCTGGAGAAACTCACTACCGGCAAGACCGCTCAGTTACTGGCTCCCAACTACACCGACCTGGATGACCCGCGGCCGATATTCGACTGGATGCAGATCATCCGAAAACGCGGCATCGTCTACGTTGGCCTGGATGCGCTGACTGATGCCGAAGTGGCCGCCGCCGTGGGCAATTCAATGTTCGCCGACTTGGTCTCGGTAGCGGGACATATCTACAAACATGGCATTGACCATGGGCTGCCTCAATCTGGCAACGCTGGTGACAAACTGCCAATCAACCTACATGCCGATGAGTTCAACGAGTTGATGGGCGATGAGTTCATTCCGCTGATCAACAAGGGGGGCGGTGCCGGTATCCAGGTAACCGCCTATACCCAAACCCTCAGCGATATCGAAGCACGTATAGGCAACCGCGCCAAGGCCGGCCAGGTGGTGGGCAATTTCAACACCCTACAGATGCTGCGGGTGCGCGAAACCGCAACCGCGGAACTACTCACCCAGCAGTTGCCCAAGGTTAATGTGCTGACCAAAACATTGGTCTCGGGTGCGACCGACACCTCCGATCCGGAGGCCAATACGGACTTCACCTCGTCCTCACAGGACCGTGTCAGCAGCACCAGCGTTCCGCTGATCGAGCCTGCTCACATCGTCAGTTTGCCCAAGGGGCAAATGTTCTCCTTCCAGGCCGGTGGTCAGCTCTGGAAAGTCCGCATGCCGTTGCCAAAACCCTCCAACGACGATGCCATGCCCAAAGACCTGCAGGAACTAACTCAACGGATGCGAGCGGCCTACAACGCGCAGGCGGGACAATGGTGGAGCGCCAGTGGTGGCGGCCCAACTACCAACTTCGATTTAGATCAGGTGGGATAGCCCGGCCCCACCACAGGTTTCGATCAACCGAATACGCACTCGGCAGGAGTCATGCCTAAATCAAAATCTGCAGAGCGTAATGGAGTGAACGATGGCGACTTTCGCCCACAAACAGCCACCACAACCGATCCACCGCCCGGGGTTGATTATCTCGGCAATCAGCCTAGTCCTGCGCATCATCGGTGCGCTAATGGCGTCGTTGGTGTTTTCGATCCTCATCGAGTTCGCCGGCCTGCTGCTGGTCTGGGGCGATCAGGGTTGGCATCACAGCCAGGCAATGTTGAATAGTGAATTGGGATGGCTCAGCGAGCACTTCAAAGATTCACTCATCCTCCAACAACCTGGACAGACGATTGGCCGGTGGCTGGATTTCCTCAATCAGTGGCTTCTGGTCAAAGCTGGCTTTGCGGATTTTACCCAGCAGGCGCGAGTGTCAAGCCAAGGCAACGGCCCTTGGGGCTGGATCAACCAGCTTTACGTGAGCATTGAGGATTTCGTGCTGGCCGCAGTTTACGTGACCTTTACCTTCGTGGTACGCCTGACCATTCTGGTCCTGGCCGCCCCACTGTTTCTAATGACCACGTTTACTGGTTTTGTCGATGGGTTGATGCGACGCGACCTGCGCAAGTTTGGGGCAGGTCGCGAAAGCAGTTTTGTCTACCATCGTGCTAAACGAGCCGTGACAACAGTGCTGCTCGTGCCCTGGATCATTTATCTGTCTCTCCCCTTTTCGCTCAATCCACTCGCTATTTTTTTACCGTGCGCCGCAATGTTGGGGATAACAACGGCGATCACCGCCGCAACATTCAAGAAATATCTTTAAAATTTGACGCCCCTTTTTTTCAAAGCATTAGATATGACTGGAGTTCGTACTCGCTTTTTTGCAGGCCGTGACGATTGCACTCATAAAATCCTGGTACTTAGGCTGAATCCAGTCACCTCGCTTCTGATGTTCAGAGAAGGGTTTCGAAAACATGAAATTAACCATGCCTTTGATTTGATGCTCCGTATCAGCTGTCCCAAACTCCACCCCCGCACTCTCGACATATGAATGTCGATGCCGCAGGACATCAGAGAGCGTATCGTCCAGCGTTTGCCCTACTAAAACATAACCGGCTTTCTGCTTATATTGCCGGGAACCGTCACATACCTGCAACATATCGACATCCCCTAGGCCTAACAAAGTCCCCTTCTTATTGAAGTTATTAAGATCCGCTAGAGCATCCGCCATTGGACCACTCCCAATCGGAAGGGCATCAGGGTTATGCTGTGACTGCTTAATTATCGCGCGCTCAACTCGACTAGTGAGCACAAACTTAACATACCAGGGATCAAAATATTTCAATGGCAAGTCATCAGGTATTTCCCGATATGCAATACCTAGAGGAATTAGCACACCAAAAGGAGCCTCGAGATCTTTTTTCCAACTCAGCTCTTCTATTCTTTTAAAATATTGAGTGAGGTATACATCGTCATCATGCACCGCCTCCAGAACGCTCACCAAATGCTCAATCGACTTAAAGCCGATCCAAGTCATACGCAGACCTGTATCAGCGAAAAACAACCGAAGCTCTTCGAGGGCACTTAATGCGTCAGCAGATTTAATATTTCCACGACGCCCCATATGCTCATATAAGGCTACAGGAGTCACAGCCAAGTAGGTTTCTCGGTCGCTCCAGCCTGTTACAAATCTGGTGAACGCAGTATATGATAACGCCTGCAAATCACGATTCGGCTTAGTTGCTCTATGTTTAAAAGACTGAATTATGCTGTTATCAAGAACCAAATGCATTGGTCCTTCTAGCTCGTAACTGACAGCGTATTTTCTTGCGAATTTCTCAGTCGATATATAAAACTCAAGAATTTCGTGGTCAGTGCGGCCACGCAGACACTCTGCGACCTCAACTATCAATTTTTCTTTAACTCCTTCCACCACTATCATCCTTAACGACAACTGAATAAAAACCGATCGTAGCCAGCTCGATTAATTTGCTGACGTTCACTCTTCCCTCGGAGATCTTAATTCCAGACCAACGTCGGGACCACCACAATGTCCGTTTTTCCTATTCGTGTTCTCATGCTCACTGTGATCGCATTTCACAGCGACTGCTTTGCTGCGGGCGAGCATGAGCAGCAACTCAGTCTACTCATCCGACAGCTAGATACTCTCGACACGTTGGTACTACGGGTCTCGCGTGACGAAGCACCAGAGTCAAATACACGTTACCGCTTTGACTATCCCCGCCTAACTCAAGACATCCAGCGCATCCGCCAGGGTGTGCAGGACTATCTCTCCCCCTCTCGCGCTCAACCCCGCGACTCCACTGAGTTGGTCGGAGAATACCGTCTCGACACCCCATCCGCAGAGTCCTCGCCGTGAGCATGACTGACGCCCAGACCGCCGCCTTTCAAAACGCTTCCGGCTTCTCGGCACAGAGCAGCTCGAAACTGTGGCTGTCCTTGGTTCTCGTCCTGGCTTTGCTGTGGTGTGCCTGGGTGATGTGGACGGCTTACCGGGGCTGGGCGACAGGAAGCATGCGCTTTGGTGCCTTTGGCGGCAGTGCTGCGCGCGTACTGCTCGCCTTGCTGATTTTGATGTTCTTCACCCTGTCCTAATATCGGAGATCGCGATCATGCTCAAGTGCCTTGTCCCTATCAAAAACAACCTGCGTGATCGTACAAGCCAACGCTTGATCGGTCTGCTGCTGGTCCTTGGTCCAGGCCTAGCTTTTGCCGAACTACCGACCATGGAGGCGCCTTCCCGAGGCGAAGGTTCCGGGCTGATCGAGACGATCAAAAACTACGCCTACGACGGCGGCATTTTGCTCGGTCTACTGATTGCCCTGCTCGCGTTTCTCGGCGTGGCCTGGCACTCCCTGACCGTATTCGCCGATGTCCAAAACCAGCGCAAGACCTGGAAAGACCTTGGCGCGGTAGTTGGTATCGGCGCCCTGTTGGTAGTGATCATCATCTGGTTCCTCACCAAAGCTGCCGCGATTCTGTGAGGTTGGCATGAACGACACTATCGAACGCCTTGCCGACGGCACTTTGGTCTTTCTGCCAGAGCGACTCAATCGTGATCCAGCCGTATTGCGCGGTTTAACCAATGATGAAATGTGGGTAGCCCTAGGCTCCGGCGCCGTCATTGGCCTGCTGGTGGGCATTCCTCTGGCGATCGTCACCGCCTCGATTGCCGTGGCGCCGACCAGCATGATCGCAGGCATGACAGTGGTCTTATTGATCGGGGGCACGCTACTGCGTCGGGCCAAACGGGCTCGTCCGGAGACCTGGTTGTACCGCAAGCTCGAATGGATACTCGCCAGCCGTTGGCGCCTGGGGCGTGGAAGTTTGATTCTCCACTCCGGTGCCTGGACGGTTCGCCGTTCACGTCGACTGCGCCCTGCCCTGTCCCGGTGGCAGCCATGAGTCGATTTCGAAACAAGGTCGATGCCCAACAGGCCCATATCTTCAGCCTGCGTCTGGCGATAGTGATGCTCGCCCTGCTCAGCGCCGGACTATGGTATGGCTGGCGCTCAGCACCAACCGATCTGACCGTGCACGTCCCCCCTGATCTGCGCTCGGGCAGCACGCGCAAGTGGTGGGATGTTCCCCCAGAGAATGTGTATGCCTTTGCCCTTTACATCTTTGGCCAACTCAACCGCTGGCCCTCGGATGGCGAGCAGGATTATCGCCGCGCCATCTATGGCTTGCAGTCCTACCTGACACCCGCCTGCAAGGCCTTCCTCGACGGCGACTACGAGTATCGCAAGGCCGCCGGCGAACTGCGTCAACGGGTGCGTGGCGTCTACGAAATTCTAGGCCGAGGCTACAGTGAAGATCCGGAACTGCGGGTCAAGCAACTCGATCGCGACAGTTGGTTGGTCACACTCGACCTTAACGCTGATGAGTATTACGCCGCCGAACCGGTGAAACGGGTGGTCGTGCGTTATCCGTTACGGGTGGTGCGTTTCGATCTGGACCCCGAACGCAATAAGTGGGGCCTTGCACTGGATTGCTATCAGGGTACGCCGCAAAAAATCTCACTGCCTGAAGGTGATCCATGAAGCGGATTTCTACCCTGGGACTCACCCTCACACTGATGCTATCGGGCGCTGCAGCGCAGGCCGTCGAACTGATGCACTGGGAACGCCTACCGCTCGCGGTCCCACTGGTGATCAATCAGGAACGAGTGGTCTTTGTCGATGAAGCTGTTCGTGTCGGCGTGCCTCCCACTCTGAAGGATAAACTGCGCGTGCAATCAACCGGAGGCACGCTGTACCTGCGCGCGTCGGAAGCCATTGCACCGACACGACTGCAACTGCAATCGGTCAAGACGGGCGAGATCATCCTCTTGGATATCGCGGCCACGCCTGGCGATCAACCCCTGGAGCCCGTGCGTATTCTCAAGAATGCTCCGATGCAAGCTATCGAGTCTGAATCGAGCACCGTCCCTGTTCCAGAACGTACGCCGATCCCGGCCGCTTTGACGCGCTACGCCGCGCAAAGCCTGTACGGCCCGCTGCGCACCGTGGAGTCCCTGCCCGGCGTACGCCGCGTCCCGCTCAAGCTGCGCACCGAACTGCCGACCCTGCTGCCGAGCGAAAACGTTTCCAGCACACCCATCGCCGCCTGGCGGCTCGGTGACTATTGGGTGACGGCCGTGAAGTTGCGCAATCGAGGTACAGCGACGGTGCAACTAGATCCGCGTCAGCTTCAGGCAAAGCTGTTCGCCGCGACCTTCCAGCATGCTTTCCTCGGGCCGGTCGGCAGTGCGGAAGACACCACGATTGCGTACCTCATCACTCGCGGTGCCGGCCTCGAACACGCCGTGATGCTTCCGCCCGTTGCGCGAGGTGCTTACGATGAAGGCTAACGCCTTGCTCAAATGGCTGGTACCGGCTGCGCTGCTGGGCGTGGTGCTGATCATCATGAAAAGCTGGGTCGCGGGAGGCAGCACACCTTCTCCAGAGCACCCAGTTGATCAGGGCGATATTCAATTATCTGCCGAGCAAGCCAAGTCGCTCGGCATTGCGGGCGATACCCCACGCGATACCGTCGCCACCCTGGTCGGCCAGGTGAAGGCCATGCGCAGCGACATGCTCGGTTTGAAGAAGCATAACGATTCACTACAAACAGAGAACAACCGCCTGCGCGAACGGGAAAACAGTGTCGATTCGCGTATCCAGACGGCGCTTGGCAGCGTGACACAGCAGGTCGACGAAGGCCGTCGACAAGCCAACGAGGCCCGACTTAAAGCAGAACTAGACAGTCGTCAGGCTCGCGGTCTACTAACGCAATTGCAGGAGCAGTTGTCGGGGCTGGCCGGCAAAGGCAAGGACATGCCGATCGGATTGGGGCTTGAGCCGGGCGATGGGGACCAGTTCGAAGGGCTGCATTCTGCCAACGATGCGCTGCAGTGGATTGAACCTTCGGATGCTCCCTCCACCGAAGCCCGAGGCAAAACCAAGACCTCCTCCGCACCGAGTCTGCCTACTGCCTTCAACTCACTGGAGGGTTTGAAGGACAATGCCATCGACCGCAGCCAGAAGCAGTTACGCGAGGTCACCAAGGGTGAGCGTGACCTGACGCGATCCGGTGATCGTACCGAAGGTGCGAAGCCGGTCTACACCATTCCCGAAAATGCGACATTAATGGGCTCGGTCGCCATGACCGCGCTGATTGGCCGAGTCCCGGTGGATGGCACCGTGAATGATCCCTATCCCTTCAAGGTGCTGGTCGGTCCGGAGAACCTGACGGCCAACGGCATCGACCTGCCAGACGTCGCGGGTGCTGTGATGAGCGGCACGGCGTCCGGTGACTGGACCCTGTCTTGCGTACGCGGACAGGTCGAGTCGATCACTTTTGTATTTACCGATGGCACCATCCGCACGGTGCCTCAGCCGAAAGCGGTAGCCAGCCGCAATGCCTCCACCACCCAGAGCTCAAACACCGACAAGATCCGCGGCGGACTCGGTTACCTGTCCGATCCGTATGGCATTCCCTGCATCGTCGGCGAGCGCCGCTCGAACGCCCAGCAGTACCTCGGTAGCCAGAGCCTGATCACTGCTGCCGGCGCGGGCGTCGCTGCATTGCTCGGGAATGAGCAAAACAACAGCAGCGTGATCAGCTCGGGCGGCAGTGCCTTCGGGGTCACCAGCAGCAGTGGCAATAGCGCACTGAATTCAATTCTCAGTGGTGGGGTCAGCGACATCCGAGAGTGGGTCAACAAACTGTATGGCGAAGCCTTTGCGGCCGTGTACGTGCCACCGGCAGCAGAAGTAGCACTGCACCTCGACCATGAGATCACCATCGACTACGAGCCTAAGGGCCGGAGCGTTCGCCATGAAAAAGATCCTACCTCTCTATCTGACCTGGATTAGCTTGCTCTGCTGGGTCCTGACGGGGTGTTCCACAGACAAGGACACACTTTTGCCGCATGGCGAGCAAACCATGCTGGACATCTGGAACGGTGCCGGCTCACAGGGTACTCAACAGCTACTGTTGGATGCTCGGCAACAGTTGCGCCGCCCGTTGGCTCAAACAGATCTCTCCGCTGCGCTCCAGGAACCGTATACGCGTACAGCAGTGAATGAAATTCGCAACCTGTTCCCTCGTCTACCCAATCCTGATTTGGTGATGTACGTGTATCCGCATCTGAGTGGTACCGAGCAAGCACCAGTGCCGGGGTACTCGACCGTCTTTCCATTCTATCAACGGGTGCAGTACGCAATGCCGGGTGAACGCCAGGAAGATCTGTAATGTGTAGCGACGATGCGGGAAACCGCTCTTCTGCATGGAAAGCCTGGCGCAACCCATTGCGCCCACGCGCCACATTTGCCGATGAAGCTGCGTTATATGCGCACAACCCCAGCTTCACCGATCATCTGCCGTGGGTCGAATACCTCGACACCGAGCAGTGTTTTCTACTAGATGACAATCAATCTGTGGGGGCGGTGTTCGAGTTACTGCCCATCGGCACAGAAGGGCGCGAACCCGATTGGCTAATGGCAACCCGCGATGCCATAGAAGATGCCCTGCAGGATAGCTTTGACGAGCTGGATCAAGCGCCATGGGTGGCGCAGTTTTTCTGCCAGGACGACAACGACTTCACCCCCTACCTGACCAGGCTCACCGACTATATTCAGGACAACGCCCGGGGCACGGTTTTCACCGAAGCGTACCTAGAACTAATTCACAGACATCTGAAAGCCATCTCCAAGCCCGGCGGCCTGTTCGAGGATAAGGCAGTCACGCGCCTGCCCTGGCGAGGAAACAGCCGTCGGGTGCGATTAGTGATCTATCGCTGGCTTGAGTCTGAGGGTGAGGAGGCGGGACTCAACCCAGTGCAATCGCTACAACAAACTTGCGAACGTGTCGCTGTTTCGTTGCAGGCGTGCGGGGTGCAATCGACGCGAGTCGATGGCCGAGGTTTGTATGCATGGTTGCTGCCCTGGTTCAATCCAGCCCCCAAGCTCACAGATGAATCGCCCGAACATTTCTACCGCCGCGTGGCCTATCCGGAGTCTGGCGAGAGCGAGTCGCTGGAACTGCCCTTCGATCACGACTTTGCCGAACGGTTGTTCTTCAACGAACCGCGTTCGGACGTGCAGCATGGACTCTGGTTTTTTGATGATCAGCCCCACCGGGTCATGGTGGTAGATAAACTGCGCCGGGCGCCATTGATTGGTCAACTCACTGGCGAAATCCGCAAGGGAGACGCGGTGAATGCCCTGTTCGACCAGTTACCCGAGGGCACGGTGATGAGTCTGACCTTGGTGGTCAAACCGCAGGATGTACTCGAGGATCAGTTGAACCGTCTAGCCCGCAAAGCGATCGGTGAGAACCTTGCCTCGACCCAGGCCCGTCAGGATGTTGAAGAGGCTCGTGCGATCATCGGCCGTCAGCACAAGCTTTACCGTGGCACGATGGCGTTTTACGTGCGCGGTCACGATGAACAGCAGTTGCACCAACGCTCAGTCGGCCTAACGAACGCGCTGCTGGGTGCGGGGCTACAACCGGTGCGTGAGGGCGATGAAGTCGCCGCCTGCAACAGCTACCTGCGTTGGTTACCGATGGCTTACAGCCCAGCCCGCGACACACGTAACTGGTACACACGCCTGATGTTCGCCCAACACCTGGCAAACCTCGTTCCAGTCTGGGGCCGCAGCATTGGCACCGGCCACCCGGGTATCACGCTGTTTAATCGTGGTGGGTCGCCTCTGAGCTTTGATCCGTTGTCACGTTTAGACCGGGCAATGAACGGCCATCTGCTGTTATTCGGCCCCACCGGCGCCGGCAAGTCAGCGACCCTAGTCACCTTGTTGATGCAGATCATGGCTATATACCGCCCTCGCCTATTTATCGTAGAGGCTGGCAACTCGTTCGGCCTGCAGGGTGACTACTTCGCCACACAGGGCTTGTCGATCAACAAGGTCCAATTAAAACCTGGCGCCCCGGTCAGTCTTGCCCCATTCGGCGATGCCTGGCGCTTGGTCGAACAACCAGATCAGGTGGCGAGCCTTTCCATTGATGAGTGGGACGATGAAGCAGTAGCCAGTCGCGAGGACCAGCGCGATGTGCTCGGCGAGTTGGAAATCACCGCTCGCCTGATGATCACCGGTGGCGAGGCTAAGGAAGAGGCGCGACTGAGTCGAGCTGATCGCAGCTTGATCCGCGAGTGTATTCTCGATGCGGCGCAAATCTGTGTCGCAACGAACCGTCAGGTACTGACCCGCGATGTGCGCAACGCTTTACTGCGCGTCGCCACAGACTCGCGCTTACCGGAAAAACGTCGCGAACGTGCACAGGAAATGGGCGAGTCCATCGATCTCTTTTGCCAGGGCTTCGAGGGTGAGCTCTTCGACCGTGAAGGCACCCCGTGGCCGGAAAGCGATGTGACCATCGTCGACCTCGCCACTTACGCTCGCGAAGGCTATGAGGCTCAGATGTCCATTAGCTACATCAGCCTGATGAACACCGTAAACAACCTCGCCGAGCGCGACCAGTACTTGGGCCGACCAATCATCATGGTCACCGACGAGGGGCACATCATTACCAAGAACCCGCTGCTGGCGCCCTTCGTGGTCAAGGGCACGAAGATGTGGCGCAAGCTCGGCGCCTGGTTCTGGCTGGCGACGCAAAACCTTGCCGACTTTCCAACGGCTGCGCAGACCATGCTCAACATGATCGAATGGTGGATTTGCTTGAATATGCCGCCCGCGGAGATTGAGGAAATCGCACGGTTCAAAAAGCTCACGTCTGCGCAAAAAGCCTTGCTGCTGTCCGCTGGCAAGGAGCCGGGGAAGTACACCGAAGGGGTCGTGCTATCGAAAAAAATTGAGACGCTGTTTCGGGCCGTACCACCCAGTCTTTATCTCGCCCTGGCCATGACTGAGCCCGAGGAAAAAGCCGAGCGCTGGACATTGATGCAGGAGAACGTCTGCTCCGAGCTGGAAGCGGCATTTCGGGTAGCGGAACGAATCGATAGAGCGCGAGGAATAGACCCTGTATAGGTAAATCTATTCAGCGCTCTAAAACGAGATAACGGTTATTGCCGTACTCCCCGGAGACGCTGCTGAACCCTCAACAAAAATCCGGCTTCAAAGGCATCCTGACAGTCACCGACAGGGAAGGACTTGCGGGTTTGCGCCAGCTCCCACCACAGCGGAATTTCGCCAGGCGCATCAAGCCAAGCCTGGGCGCATTGCACGCCACGCTCAATCATTGAGGAAAATTCGCTACCCCACGGCGTCAAAAGACTTGGACAACCATCCGCCGGCGGAATTGAAATGTAGTTTTCGTCCATATACACCCTAAATTTCTGATTTATTTTCAGACGCAAAGGCCAGCTTCGAAAACATATAGGCTCTAGGTACCAGCCATAAGCATTCAAATCGCATAGAGCAATGCTAATGCAGACTATATCCCGTGGATTGAGAGTCCCTCAAGGCGCAATTTGCGCGCATGACTCAAGACTACGAACAGCTTCGTCTGCGGCTGGCGGAAAATATCCGCTTGATGCGACGCGTGAAAAACCTTAGCCAGGAGCAGCTCGCGCTCATGGCCGAGGTGGATCGCACCTACGTCAGTCAAATCGAACGATGCACGGGCAATCCGTCGCTGTTGGTTCTGTGCAAGCTCGCCAATATTTTGGAAATTACGGCAGATCAGTTACTTGTGGAACCCGACATCCTGCGCAGCTTCCTTCACGTCAAATAATAGTCTCACGTCTCGCAAACCCGATACACCCGCTTCCATAATTTCCGCTGACAATCTCCAGCCCCTCACCGAATCTGCCCAGGCCATACATATTGAGCCTGGATTATGACTGCCGTCTGCTCGTCAATATCTCCCGCAAAGCTAAGACCCTTGGCACTGAGCATCCTGCTGGCATGCGGTCCAAGCATGGCGCTGGACACCGGAAGCATCACGTCCTCCGTGCTTTCGCCAGACTGCCTCGAATACAGGGTCGTCGGCATTTGCTTCTGGCTGCTCTGCACACCGTTCGGCTGCACAGTCAAAACCTCGACCAAGGTTCGTCATTTCATTCCTGAACTGGTGGTCTCAAGCTACACCGCCACGGGCAATAACCCCTGGATCGAGATGGCCACCCTTTCCTCTCCCGTCAGCGGTGCGGAAGGTGGCGGCAACCTTATCACCCCGAACCCCCACCGCAACAACCTGCCCCGGTTCAAAAACGTCGATGGTATAGGCCACCCTGGCGGATGGGCAGCCACGCAACTGGCTTCACAATCCGGCTACGCCTGCGCCAGCGGCGCAACTGCATTCATGCCCTACTATTTGAGTACCTTGGACTCACTGGCCTGGCGCCATGGCATCCCGGAAAATTTCTACCCCGAGTCACTTGTGCCAGGGGTCCGCGAAGTCGGTAGTCAAGTTTTAGGAAACATGTGGGGCAACGTTTATCCCCGGCAGGGTTTTCTGGTACAGCCCGACGATTTCAAGGCAGCCGCAGTCATGGCACAACGGGCCGGTGATGTAGTTACCCGAAACTGGCAGCCGCATGTGTACTTACCACTCACACCAGCCAGACACGACGGCTACTGGCCACCTGGCCCGATCGTCGAAAACGACGCTTCGACCCACAAATGGCAATTGCTCTCCCCCCAAATTCAGCCCACGTGCGCCATCTTCCCCAGCAATCCAGTCCAGAGCGCGGATGGCGGATACGCCTGGTCGCTTTGGCGTCCCTATAGCTGCTGCAAACGTGAGGGGCAGACCTTTCTGTTCAGTATCGACTTCGAAGGAGGTGCTTCATGAGCCGGCTTCTCGCACGACCATGGTTGGGCGCGATGAGTCTGTTGTTCTGTGGACTGCTTGCCATGGCCACGCATGCCCACTCCGCCGAAGACGATTACCGCCTGGGCACTCAAGGCGAAGTGCTCGATGACCGCGTGATGTACACCATTGGTGGCGGCTCGGCAGTCGGTTCACCGAGTTCGCTCTATCGACCCAGTGGTCTCGGTGTCGGTGGTTCTTGGCGAGCGAACATGATGTGCGGAAACATGAGCCTCACCAACACCCTGCAAAACCAGCTGAACGGCGTCACCGAAGGTTTTCAGCAGATCATGGGTAGCGTCGTGCAGAACGCGACCCAAGCGGTGATGTCGCTGCCGGCGTTGATCATCCAGCGCGCCAATCCAGGACTCTATGAGTTGCTCAGCAACGGAGTGATGCAAGGTCGTATCGACTTCGACCGTTCCAAGCTGACCTGTCAGGCCATGGCCGAAAAGATGGCGGACAAAGTAGGTCAAGCCGGCTGGGGTGCACTGGCCAAGAACCAAGAAATGCAAGGCAACCTGGAGCAAACCGGCGGCGATGCAGTGGCCGCGGTGAAAAATACCGAGGCCCATAACGGCAACAATGGAGTGACCTGGGTCGGCGGTTCGAAGGCTGGTGGTGATGGGCAGACGCCCATTCGGGTGACCTCCGACGTGGTGCGTGCGGGCTACAACTTGCTGCATAACCGGACGGTGGACGACAGTGCCTCGATCAGTAGCAGCGATTGCCTGGGTGGCGCTATTTGCCAGACATGGACCTCGCCCCAAGAGGAATCCGAATGGGCCGTTCGAGTGTTGGGTGAGAGCGAAGTCGCGACCTGCGATAGCTGCGAAACCCTGCGTGCGACCGCAGGCAGTGGACTGACGCCGCTGATCCAGGAGGCCTATAACGAGCGCCTTAAGGCCTTGCAAGGGCTGTTGTCTGGCTCTCTGCCCCCTATCCCTGACAACCTGGCGAAAGCCTCCAGCCCGATGCTGCCGGTGAGCCGTGGTGTGATCGAAGCCCTGCGCGACGATCCCGATCAGGATCTGCTGGCACGACGCCTGGCTAGTGAGACGGCCCTGTCCAGCGTCCTGGACAAGGCACTGCTGCTACTGCGCACACTACTGGCAGGCAGTCACGAACCCAACATCGCCTCCGCCGAGCCGGCCCAGACCGCCTTGACGAAAAACATCGACGCTTTGGAGCGTGAAATACGCCTGCTGCAGACCGAACTGCAGGTTCGACAAATGCTGGCTACCAACACCGCCAGCCTCGTGCTCGATCGACATGCGGGTGGTGCCGAGGCTTCGCGCACCGTCGAGCAAGGTGACCCTGAGCCGGGTCGACTCAATGATGCTGACGCCAGGCGCAAGTGAGCCATGAAACGCTCACCGCTATTCACTTTGCTTTCAAGTCTGGGGATTGTTGCGGTGATGATCTTGACCGCCTCACTGGCCGCCTGGATCGGTCGTACCGCGCTGGGTAGTTTCGACGCCTGGCAGCAGGCATTCGAATCCGCACAGCCTTATCTGCGGTGGTGGCGTGCGCTGCTTTACGGCGCTCTCTTTGCACTCTGGTGGGACCTGCTTCGGCGCTACCAACATCGACCACAGGATCGACGGCGCATAAAACGCATCGGGACATTAGGACTCCTGCTCTTTATCTGCGTCGAGCTCACCCGACTGTGAGGTCATTACCATGCTCATGAGCACCAACAGTTACTTGGAGTTTTACCTCTCTCTCCTGGCCTGGATCATCAACAACGGCCTCTGGAGTGTCCTGTCCGACACAGGACTGTTCGCCGCGCCCTTTGGTGCAATCATCTTGCAGGAATGGTTATCTGCCCGTCAGCAAGGCGCGGACGAAGGCAACAAGGGGCTGCTCTCGGTGCCACGGATCGAGAACCGGTTGTGGCTGGCCTACATCGTCGTCTTGTTCGGTTGCGCGCCTGTCTTTCCGTTGAGTCTCGCCTCTATGGCGTTCGATGATGCGGCGAGTCAGCGCTGCGGCGTAAGTGTGGCCAAACCAGCAGAAACCGCCTGGGGGACGACCTTCAATACCATCGGCGGGCGCTCCGCCAATGTGCCGATCTGGTGGTTTCTGGTGCATGCTTTGAGCAAAGGCGTGACTGCGGCAGCCACCGCCTCCATCCCTTGCGCACCGGATATCCGACAAATGCGCATGGAGATCGACAGCTCGCGCATCGATAATCAGGTCCTACTGCAGGAAGTCGCCGACTTCACCCGCGACTGCTACGGCTATTCCCGTTCTCGGCTGTTCACCAACCGTCCGCAGTTGGACAAAGCACAAAGTCACGACGCAGCGTGGATCGGGTCAAGCTTTTTTCTCGACACACCCGGCTACTACGATACGGATCGCTCACGTACACCGAGAGTCAGCTGGCCGTATGACGACAACCGCGATGTTTCCTTACCGCGGCTGGAGAATGGCGCGGGCTACCCCACCTGTAAACAGTGGTGGAGCGACAGCGGTGTCGGTCTACGCGAACGCTTGATCGAGCAGGTTAATCCCTCGTTGCTGACTCAGTTGAAAGGTTGGTTGACTGGGCGTTCGAGCAACGAGATCGAAGATGCCACCCTTCGCGAGCTGGTTAGTCCGCGCCAGCAATCGATGTCCATGTCGCCCGGACAGGTGTATCAGGACTACGGCTCCAGCGCTCGTGGCGGTTCGATCAATCAGGGGCTCAATAACCTGGCCACCAATACCGGGTTGGCCCTCGGTTCCTTCAGCAACTTCCCGGCAATGAATGCACTACGCGCAGCCTTGCCGATGGTGCAGGCATTCCTGATCATGGGCGTCATCATCAGCTTGCCGCTGATCCTGCTGGTCAGTACCTACCAGCTGAAGACCGTCATGACGGTGACGTTTGCCATGTTCACCTTACACATGCTGAGCTTCTGGTGGGAACTGGCGCGCTGGGTCGACTCCAGCATGCTCGATACGTTGTACAACCAAGTGTCAGCGTCAAATCAGGTGCTGTTGTCGCTGCCCACATCAGGCCTCATGGATGGAACCGTCACGGCGCAGGTGATCGAGTATGTAATGGGGGCGATGTTCATCGTGCTACCGATGCTTTTTCTCGGGGCAATGAGTTGGGCCGGATATAGCGTAGGTTCAGGCGTAGAAGGAATGCTCAGCAGGGGAACCCACGCAGCACAGACAGCGAGCTCTAACGGGACCTCTCAGTTGATGAGCGGTGCAAGAATTGTTTCGGGTAAATCGAGCTCAAAGTAACCAAGAGCCTACTTCAGAGAACCCCATTTATCGTAACGCTCAGGCCAAGAAGTTCTATGCATTGGATCATCGAGATCGTCACTATCTGGAGTGTCTGACCCCTGAAATGGGACAGCTGCAAATACGACAATTGTGCACATCAGCACAAACAACCAGAAGCTGACAAAAAGAAATGCTCCGAACAGAGCGAACTTAGCAGTCAGAAAACTCCCGCGAACAAGAAATTTACCTGCGGGCACACCTGCGGTCTCGGCACGCTCAACCACGCGGGATTCAAAAGTTTTCAACCTACGGTAGCTACGCTTCACCGACAGACCACAGGCATACGCCCAGCGGTGGGCACGTGAATTCTGAACAGGTTGCTGAGTCGGCATGGTCTCGTCCTCTTCTGAGCGTTTTCATGGTTGAGCCTGGAGGAATAGGCTACTACTGAAAACGGCCCATACCTGACCGTTTATCAGTTTCCCCGGCCGAAAAATCCTCATTGGAAGCCAGAAGACAAGCTCTGCGAAACATCGTCTCTACAGCGATTGACCCAGATAAATCGTCCGGCTAAATACAAGGTGCGGATCGCTGTTATCGACAGCACTTTCCCAGGTAGCCAGAACCTTCAAGGCTACGTCACTTCGATGGTGGTTCCCCCCAAGTGCGATTAGCGTTCGGTGGCTCGCACGATGACCGTTTCTACGGTAATGAACGCCTACTGCTCTTATGAGCGCCTTTCGAGCTCTGCCCGTGAGGTAAGCCCTCTTGATTTTCTTCAACCCACTGCGGGGAAATCTTTCTCCGCACGGGAAAGGTTTCTTCGCGTTCTCAACGGAGACATACCATGCCCGACTCACTTACACCGGAAACACTGAACACCCTCCGGTTGCCCATCGTGTTCACCCCTGGCGCGTGGCAGCACGCAGTAATGCTCGAGCAATCCGATCACGCTGAGAAGCTGCAGGTCGATCGGTTGAGCCACGTATTGCGCGCAGCCTTCGAAGCCCACCTGGCCTATCCACAAAAGCCCTATGTGCTGTTCGAGGTAGTCCACATTGAACCAACCGATCAATTCGACCACGACCCGTTGCTGCAGTTGAGTCTCAGCCTACTCCAAGAACCGGGTCAGCCTGGCGCCTTACTGATAGCGCTTGCAGGAGAACACCAGCGCTAAGCGCAATGGGCGGCGCCCACCTCCACATTCGGATGGTATGCAGGCCTGCATCAATCCAGCCCATCACCCACCGGGGAACCCTCCCCCGGCGGGCAAGGCGTTCCTCCATTTTTCTCTCGAGGAAATTGCCATGCGCGATATCTACCAAGACGTGACAGACAAGATCGTTACCGCGTTAGACCAAGGCGTTGCTCCCTGGATCAAACCCTGGTCCTCAAGTGGCTCCGCTTACATCGGCCATCAACCCTACCCCATCAATGCCATCACGCGACGTCCGTATTCGGGCATCAATTTACCGCTGCTCTGGGCCGAGGCCAGATTGCAGGGGTTCACTCAAGATCGTTGGCTGACCTTCAACCAAGCTAAAAAGGCCGGTGGGCACATCCGTAAGGGTGAACACAGCACTCTGGCTGTGCTCTACAAGCCTAGGGAGCGCGAGGAACAGACTGAGTCAGGCCAACCCGTACTCGATGAAAACGGTCAGCCTAAGGTCGCTCACTTCGGCATTCTCAGGACACATTTTCTGTTCAACATCGAGCAAACGGAAGGGCTCGAAATGCTCAATGGCACCCTGCTCGAGACGGAACAGAGTGATCCCTTCCAGCCCAACAGCGCCGCGGAAAATCTGCTTTTAAGTTCAGGTGCACGCATCGTTCATCGGCCTGCCGACGAAGCCTTTTACCATCCGATCAGGGATCTCATCCAACTGCCGACAAAGGCACAATTTCACGATGAAAGCGGGTACTACGCCACGGCACTTCATGAGCTGACGCACTGGACCGGGCATCACTCTCGGTTGCAGCGCGAAGGCGTGACGTCAGCCTGTCCGTTCGGCTCGCCAGGCTACGCGTTTGAGGAGTTGATCGCCGAGATGGGCGCAGCTTTTTTATGTGCCTACGCCGGTATACAGGGAGAGCTACGGCACGAGGGCTACATCGACTCCTGGCTCGGCCTGCTCAAGGCTGACAAACGCGCGATCTTTCGCGCCAGTGGTCAGGCCCGAAGCGCCTCGGAGTATGTACTCAACCTGGAGCAGCAACTGAAGCAGATGGTAATGGATGACTCACGATGCATGAACGATGGAGTTTGAGCGTTAACTCACCGTTGCAATCGCATCACAGGGCCCAACGCGAGTTGGGCCCTGTGATGCGCCCAGAAAAATCCCATGCCGCGGTGCTCTAATGCAAAGAGTCAGGGATGGGCACACACTCGCAGCCTGTCATTCCGCATCCAGGTTCTGCGCCAGAAAATCCACCAGCTCGAGCGGACTTCGGCTATCGATTACCTTGTAGATCAGATCACGTTTACTGCGCGGCAACTTCTTGACCACGCTCTTCGCCGAGGCCCGGACGGCTTCGTCGGTCCCATGGATACGTGCCGCGAGCAGCAGCACAAGCGTGGCGTCAGTGAGGTTCATGGCAAGACCTAAAAAATATGCACCGCAGTGTATCGATTCTTTTCTTTTCCGTACTAGCCCCAAAAAATGATGCCTAGGAGAATCCATATTCCGATTGCCGCACAAAGGGACACGAGCCAAAAAGGACGGGTAAGGGTTGGAAGGGAATGGGCACTCAAGGGTAAGAGCGCTATCCGAAAAGGCTAAAAGGCCACTGACCCAGCCACTTCCCGGAGGTCACGATGCTCAGTCTGTTTCGCCACAAAAGTCAGAAGCCCCCTCCGCCACCGACACAGAGCGCCACCGAAGGTTACCTGCCCATCGAGTCGGCCCACAGCTTGTTAGCCGCGGAGCACCGCCGCCAGTTGCTCGATCGCATCTGGCAGTACACCGCCCTCTCCCACGCGCAGTTCATCCAGCTTTATTTAAATCCGATTCATCGCTACGCCGAGCAGGTCCAGCAACTCCCGGCCAGCGAGACGCACCACCATGCGTATCTCGGTGGCATGCTTGACCATGGCCTGGAGCTGGTAGCTTGCAGTTTGAAACTGCGTCAGTCGTATCTACTTCCCACCGGCGCCGCGCCCGAAGACCAAGCCGCCCAGACCGATGCCTGGTCGGCTGGCATCGCCTATGGCGCCCTGCTGCATGACATCGGCAAGATCGCCGTGGACCTGCTGGTCGAACGCCAGGATGGCCGTGTTTGGCATCCTTGGCAGGGCTCCCTGGATCAGCCCTACCGTTTTCGTTACATCAAGGGTCGTGACTACCACCTGCACGGCGCCGCCGCAGGCTTGCTCTACACCCAAATTCTCGACCGCCCAATCCTCGATTGGCTCAGTGGATTTCCGCCACTGTGGGCCAGTCTGCTGTATGTCCTGGCGGGCCAGTACGAACGTGCCGGCGTGCTCGGTGAGTTGGTGATGCAGGCCGACCGTGTTTCCACCGCACAGAACATCGGTGGTAACCCGAGCAAGGCGCTGCAAGCACCGATTCATTCGCTGCAACATCACTTGATCAGCGGACTACGTCATCTGGTTCAGCACGAGCTGAAACTTAATCAGCCGGGGGCCGCGGGTTGGTTGACTCAGGACGCGCTGTGGCTGGTCAGCAAGACGGTCACCGACAAGCTGCGAGCTTATCTGCTGTCGCAAGCGATAGAAGGCATTCCCTCCTCCAACCTCGCGGTGTTCGACGAACTCCAGTCACATGGGTTGGTTGAGTCCACCCCAGAAGGCAAAGCCATCTGGACCGCGCTTGTCGCACAGGGAAGCTGGGAGCAGACCTTTACATTTCTTCGCCTTCAACCGGCGTTGATTTGGGGGAGCGAAGACCGCCCCGAAACTTTTAGCGGAACGGTGAGCGTGGCAGTCGATGACCACCCGACTGACGCTCCGGCATCACCAGCAGCGCCGGAGACCGTCAGTGCAGGATCGCGTCAAAGCCCATCGCAGCCCGATCCAATGACGATGGAAAATGCCGACTATCTCGGCACGTTGTTGGATATGTTCGAGCTGGAAGAGTCTGAGGTCAGCAATGTATCGTCAGCAGGCACCCTCGAAATCTCAAATCCTTCATCGGACAACCCTGGTCAGACATTCCTGAATTGGGTCAAGGAAGGGATCCTCAGCCATAAGCTGATCATCAATGACAGCAAGGCCAAAATCCACACGGTGAGTGGTACTGTATTTCTGGTAACTCCTGGTCTCTTCCAACGTTATGTCCAGGAGTTTCCTGGCATAGCCAAGAGGGTCGATCAAGAGATTGAAGAATGGCGTTGGGTACAGAAGCAGTTCGAGAATCTGAAGGTCCACAGGAAGCGAGACAACGGCCTGAACATCTGGGCATGCCAAGTGCAGGGCCCTAGGAAGAGAACCACTCTGAAGGGGTATGTGATTGAGGAACCAAAGCTATTTTTTGAACTGACTCCCCCAGATAACCCCTTTCTAAAAATCGACGATATTGCCTCCACGGGTCACTAACAACAATCCTCCTTCTGCCCAACAAATATATACAACTTTAAACATATATTTATGCATTAGTGAAACGCCACCAACCAGCAACAACACTTTCGCTCAGCACATAAAATCTAAACAACTGGGCAAGGGAGCAACGTATGTAGAATAACTATAGGAAGAGACGGATTCTGCGTTATTCTAAAATGACTGGTATCAAAATGTACCTGCCCTCCCATCATAGAAGGGGAAACAGCTACATCCCCGTTGGGAGCTGGAATGCAATTCAGCCTTTTTGGATAATCGGCGCTAGCAATATATCGGGCCAAATCACCTGCCTCCTTTATCAAATCCAATGGACTAAAAGCGCACATAATTCCATATTCATGACCGACAGCATATTTTCCGTCAATAAAACGATTCAAACCGTCAAAGCAATATTTCCATTTACTACTTGCTGAACCATCTAGTTTTTTGAATTCAAGAACTAAGTGCGGAGTACCTGGAGCGCCTAAAATTACGCGAATATCTGCCCTGGCGATTCGAGAGACATCACCATTGGCGGCGCGGCGCAACTCCCAAGTTTCAGCCTGGAAGTCACAATCCATTCCCCAATCGAAACGACGGTCTTCGTCGCTTAGGGCCTCGCATAGATTATCAGTTAACGTCGGCTCATCTTTCTCAAATGAAATTGCTGATGGCGAGGTTTGCAATAGAGAAGACCAAGTATCACTCATATAAACGAGGACATCAGGTATCTTCGGCCCAGGAAATAGGCGAAACCAAGCTGCTGAGATTGAGGAACTCATAACTAATTGCGCCCCCAAGCTGCGGCCTGAACTGTCTGAACAATCAAGTCAGCATCAGCAAGAGCGGTTCTAGCAAGCCAAAACCGACGCCTTAACGGCTTTACAAAGTAAAATGCTTCTCCTGCAGCAACCAAAATATTGGGGACATTGAATAATTTGCCCTCGGACTCTACCGAATGGTTAGCTTCTAGCCCTGCATAGAGATCACCGATCAGTCGTTGATAAGCAGAATCGGCAACATTAAGCCCACCGGTGCTGGACTCCCCAACAGAAACTCTAACTGCCCCAAAAAAGCCCTTAGCTCCATCTATAACAGCTTCCACTGTCAGCTCTCCCGCGCCTCTGCTACGACTGCGCCAAAGCGCAAGCTCTGTTTTAAAAACAGTTAAATAACGATCAATCTCATCGTTCGACGGTCTATCAAGCAAAGGGGTCGTAAGACCTTGATAGTTTGAAGGTTGAATTGAAGAAGCAATAACGTCGACAGTGTCGGTTATTAGTACACGCTCAGCCTCAGCAAGCATGAAATAATCAAAAACCAAATTATCAAGCTGAACTTTTACTGCATCATATGCTGATTCACGATGCAACTCAGACTCCGCCGAAATCTTATCCAGCAGCTGACAGGACTTAAATATTATTTCCTTTGCAAGCTCTGGTTTTTTGTGCGCCTCCGGCGAGCAAAATGGAAAACGCTCAACATCATCAATCGCAACACGAGGACGCTCACCGATCACCGAGTAACCTGTCATTATCAACATATACGTCGCTATCGGAGATCTAAGATAAATCATAAGAAACTTAAGAAGATTAGCATCAACTGATGCCCCGCCTATTGCCCCAATAGATGAGGTAAAAGCAAAGGGGACTTCTGAATAGATCGCCCTAATAACATAAGATTCAGACAAGCCATCTGGAAATATTACTCTAGGCCCCGAGTAAAGCTTCGCATTTTTTCCACCAGGACTTGCAACTATAGGATAAAAATCTGCAAGCCGAGCAAGTTGCGCATCAGCAGAAACTATTGGATAGACTCTAGGCAATCTATCTGCCGGCATCAACGAGAGATCAGCTAGCACACCTAGTTCGCGATCTCGATTACTGTGATTGGCAGCATGAAATCCTTTTCCAGAAAGCCAAGGACTTTCACGTGACTCCATAGTTTCTTTGACACTCCCAAAACGCTGAAGCCGTCGAAGTAATTTTTGATCGCGCTTTTCCCCCCAATAACTTGAAATAAGCAAGTAGTTATCTTGATATATTTCTTTGGCTGAAATTATCTTTTTATCGGCCTCGTGTAATGCCAGCCGCCCCAACGCCAGTGTTACATCGGTCTTAGGGGCCCAATACTCGACGTACTCACTTCCAAGTGAGATGATTTCGTCTTCAAAGCTTCTCGGCCGAGCCCGGACGACAGCGCATGGATGTTTAGCTGCCGGAAAAAGTAGCCGCCTCACATCAGCAAAGTTTATTATCCTTTCGATTCTTACATCTTCTAGCCAACGCCGTCTAAAATCACCTGATTGATCACTAGCACCAATTACAAGATTTAAAGGCATGATCAAAACAATAACACTATTTACTTTAACGCAACTCGTGGCTTTAAAAGCGTATCCAGCTGCAATTTGACGACGCCCAACTGGGTAAGGAGGTACATGTTTACGACACCACTCCTCCCAGACTGGCTTTTCACTATTATCAGACTCACGCCAAGGCGGATTAGATAAAAGAATATCAAACTTACGCTTACCTGAAAATGGATTATCTTCCGAGAAAAAATCTCCGTACAGCTCTCCTTTTTGAATATTTAGACCAGAGCCAACTAGACGAGGAAGTTTTAAGCTATTATCTGTCTGAAGGCGCATTACCTCTTCAGAATCTAAGCCTTCAAGTAGAGAAAGGTATAAACTGAACGCAGTTATCCAGCAAGCCGTTTCATCTATGTCGTTTCCGAAAAGATTTGATTCCATCAGAGCTACGCGTTCTGAAAATGTAAGTCGTCTCCCTCCACTTACTTCCGCATGCCTGAGCATCTTCCTAAATGCACTTGTTAGAAGAATACCAGAACCACATGCTCCGTCATATACGGTGCAACCAGCCGGATTATCAAAGCTCTCAAATGCTTGCTCAGTAACTAGGCTAGCCAAGTGCCGAGGAGTATAATAAGCTCCTAGCGCTCCCTGTCGATCTTTCAACAGCGTCTCATATATACCTGAAATAAGCTCAACTGGAATATGACTAAAATCATACTGCCAGAACGCCCCCTGCCCAGTTTCAAAATCTACAGCCTCTAAGAAGCGCTTTATACATCTGAAACATTGCTCATTGAGCACAACCCAATCTGGGGCGCCACCATCTCTAGAGCTGAGAAAGTCACCATTGAAATCAAATTTTAGTTGGCGTAACAGACTGTCAACACCCTCACCATCTGACTTAGCCACATAATCTTCTAACCTTTCAAGATTATGAGTTGCACGATATCCCTCACCAACAATACCTCTTTGTTCGAGGTAACATAAGAAAATGACTTGAGCCATTAATGCTTCTGCTTGACTACTACCAAGTCCTTCTTTTGCCAACTGCTTGACAACTTGTCTTAAATTAGCAAGCAAACGTTGATCTACCCTTTCCTCCGGCAAAAACCAATGCGAGAGGCGATCCTTAATAAATCCAGACTGCACTTCGTAGGCCGACCAATACCCTTGGGCAACAACAGCCTCACGTGATAGAACCTCGGGCTCAGCTTCTCTATCGTTTACCGAATACGCCACCAACCCATCAGGATCAAGAACAAGAACCACCGATGCTAAGTTCTGATTCCAGACCCGCTGACATATTTGCTCGACTCTTTTCTGACGCGGCAGCTGTAATGTTTGGGAGTCTATAAAGCAAACTGTAGGTACTTCCCCTACACAGAAGACTGCAGACGCGGAAATTCCTCCGCCAATCTCCAGCATTTCCTCAATTTCAGATGCGTAGGGCCTAGTTCCAATACTGTCGCCGGCCCGGTACAGCTCGTGCGGGAACTTTATATAGGCTAGATCGCTAAGCCATTGCTCAAGCAGCATGATTGTTGTCCATAGACCAAAATAGCAATATCCCACTCATGTCGTATCTACTTAACTGCAATGGCTGGAAAAAGATGAAATTGGTGCGACTCATCTGAAGGCTCAAACTCAGATGAAAGGATTTCTAAATGTGGATTCATATTAATTACTAATGCATCACCGTTAAAACTTGAATATTCTCGATACTGATACAGTGTAAATTCACCGCCAGGCTTAATCACAAGCACCGAGTCATATAAAGCGGGGAAGGAATGATTTTTGAGCTTTTGCGCCAGTCCCAGAAACAAATTTTTCTGAGATGTCAGCTCAACATGGAACTTTTCTCTCAACACAACTGCCAGTCGAAGCAAAAGCACTGTCTGCCATGAATACAATGCGCGAGAACCTGGTCCAGACGGCTTCTCATCGGGCACGATAAGGTGTCGACGAGATGTCCACTCCCTCAGCTGGTCTGATGTCAGCCCTGTGAGCGCTTGAACTGCAGCCGCCTTGATGAGTCGCATCAGTTGCCCCTTCGCTCCGCCATACATCCAAGCGGGCATCATACCCACTTAAATTACTGTTATCTATGCTTACCTCGTAGACAAGGCAAGAAACAGTCTGCTGACCTAGATACGCTAAGCACTATTCAACAGCCACTCCAGCCCCCCACCTGCAATCCTGCGCTGTGTACTCGGCAACCCGATGGGCTATCCCAGACGCAACCTCCAATTGAAGGCCAGTCATCATCCGGAGTGCACCCGCATACCAAAAACCAGGTTTCAACTCC
Organism: Pseudomonas sp. WS 5532; assembly: GCF_012985445.1. Classification (NCBI taxonomy): domain Bacteria; kingdom Pseudomonadati; phylum Pseudomonadota; class Gammaproteobacteria; order Pseudomonadales; family Pseudomonadaceae; genus Pseudomonas; species Pseudomonas sp. WS 5532. Next base: position 297,019 of record NZ_JAAQWK010000004.1, on the reverse strand, counting down.
CAGGGGCGGGATAAAGGATCGATGTTGGTGTCTCCCAGCACGCGCGCAACTTCCCTCCACACACACCTCGTTGACGCTGCCTACCTGAGTCCACGTACAATATGCATCACAAAAAATGACCAAAAAAATTTGTGGGAGTAAATGCGGGAGTAATTTTTCAGACATGAAAAAGCCCAACCTTCGCAGATTGGGCTAAGTCATTGAAAAATATGGTCGGGACGGAGTGATTCGAACACTCTACCCCTAGCACCTCATAAAGGTGAATCACAATCCAATCCAGTCTAAACAATTCCAGGAACAAGGCCTAAAGCACTGTATTTACTAGGCCAATACAGTTTACACAGTCCAACCGCTTCCGATAGCATTCTACCAAAGCCAGCGAGAAACGGTGACCCAACGGTGACCATCTGGAGCCTGGCCTTTATGAGGAAGCGAAAGTGGCGACGATCACCGACAAACAGATGAACGCAAAACCAGCCAAACCTACCTGGCTGATCGAGGATGCTCCTCGCGGCTGCGGCCGATTCATGGCACGTCTTCGCCCAGATGGCGAACGCCTGTTTTACTTCAGGTATACCAACACCAGCGGTGGAAGAGTGTTTCTGCCCATAGGTGCATATGACGCCACTGGCACTGATGGACTTACCCTCAAGGAAGCAAGAACTAAAGCTGGAGAGTGGTCACGCCTCTACCAAAGTGGAACTCGCAACTTACGTGAACATCTGGATGCCGAGGAAGCTGGCCGTATCGCAGCCCGAGATGGTGAATTGACACGACTCACCGCCGAGAAAGCAGAAGCCGAAGCCGAGCAAGCTCGCCAGGCGGCACGCAAGACTGTTACCGACCTATTCGAGCACTGGGCTAAGGTTGATCTCATCAACCGCAAGGACAAGGGTGCAGAGGCTCGTCGGATGTTTGAAAAGGACGTTCTGCCCTTCTTGGGCGACGTGGCTGTCGCTGATGTGAAAAAGGGTCATATCACCGAGGTGACAGATGCCCTCCTCGCTCGCGGTGTAAACCGTATGGCCAAGATGGTTTTTTCGCTTATGCGTCAAATGTTCCGCTTTGCCGTAGACCGCGACCTTATTGAGCACGATCCCAGTGCCAGTATCCGCAAAGCTAAGATAGGCGGCAAAGATACTGAACGCGACCGAGTACTGAGTGATGACGAAATCAAGCTGCTTGCTAAGAAAGCCCCTGATGCAGGACTGCTAGTCACCACCGAAGCTGCAATCTGGATTGCCCTATCGACCTGCTGTCGAATTGGTGAGCTCCTGAGCGCCCGATGGGAGCATATCGATCTAGAGCAAAGCACTTGGCTGATTCCGTCCGAGAATAGTAAAAACGGCAAACCGCACAGCATCATCCTTTCAGACTTTGCCATTAGCCACTTCAAGCGCGTAAAGAAGATCAATAGCCTGTCACCTTGGTGCTACCCGAACACCTACATAACTGACCATGTATGCCCTAAAACGGTAACCAAGCAGCTGGGAGATCGCCAGCGCCTTCCGGAACAAGGCTCCATGAGCCGACGTAGCGCCAAAGCCCAAGCACTGTTGCTACCAGGCGGAAAGTGGACGCCTCACGACCTGCGGCGTACAGGCGCGACGATTATGACTGCTATTGGCGTGCTTCCTGAAGTGGCTGAACGTTGCCTCAACCACACAGAGGAAAATAAGGTAAAACGCATTTATCAGCGTCATAGCTATGCTAAAGAAATGGCGGAGGCTTGGGAACTTCTCGGCAAGCATTTATCCGGCCTGATATAGACAACCACTCCAACCGCCCAGAGAAAAGACTAGCAGCGCTACACAAGGACACGATTACAAATGAAAAACAAAGAGTTTGTTATATCAGTAACTGAATTTCTTGAGGAGCACAGCATCTCCGAAAGTGAATTCAAAGACAGAATCGAAAAGCTGCAGATTTCCCTTTTATGCCGCCGCCCTAGAAATGTTGCAGTTCACGTATCAGGCTCGGCTATCGTCGCAGGTTCAGATGAGCTACAAACAGCACAAAGCCTATTTAAGCGGCATAGGGGCACACCTTTCAGCGAAGAGCACGATTACCACGCAATTGTAGAATCCAACATTAAATTCTTCTCCATACCCCCCTCTGAGTGGGCTGAAATTATAGATTACGGAGAAATCCTAAAGGATAATTTTAGCTGTGCCTTTATCAGCAGCATCAAAGAAGGACTTTCAGTAATTTCGGCGATTGAACAACTAAAAGCACAATTAAAACCCTATCCATCCCTTGTGGTTGACGCAGGATTTTTTGTGACTAACCGAAAAAGCAACCAGCCACAAGAAGAAAAAATTACCGCCGCGGAAATACTAATTAAAAAAGAAGACACTCAAAAAATCCTTAATGAAGGAATGGAGGAGAGCCGCTACAGTCAAAAAATGGAATGGATGTCAGAGGATCTTGCAATCCTGAACGAAGCATCAGATAGATTCATCAAAAAAGAACAAATCACCTCAATCGATCAAAAAAAAGAACTTATCGAAAAAATAAAAGACTGGCTAAAATCTAGATTCAGCCTCAGAGGCGGTGATCTTCTAGATCAGGCGGCTTATGCAATACTTCCAGACAGGCTCTATGAGTACACACCAATTGAAAAGCCAGGCAATGAAACCATCAAAGAATATCCTTCCCATGCCTCAATCTCGTTGATTATGATAAACGAGGCGGCAAAGCTTTTCTGGAAACAAAGCCAAGAAAGCACCAAAAAATATCACCCCAAAAAGGAAACAATTAAAAACCATTTGTGCGATGAGTGCGGGCTAACAGTAAAGCTTGCCGTAGCAGCTGCCAGTATTATCAGCTTAAAGCCTAGAAAGTAATCAAAAAGGCTTTCTACACAGAACCATTAGGCGCCGCCTGAGCAGGACATGAACGTCTAGGGCGCCCTCTCTTCATAGTTTTCAGCTTTGGCATATTTCCCCTGAAAAATGACCTGCCACTATCAGCAGAGAGCCGTACCCAATAGTCCACTTTCGTAAGATATGACGCCACCCTATTCTTCAAAGCGCTTACCCTGTCCAGCTGATTAAAACTAATCATACCTATTCCAAGATATTTATATTTATCCTTTACTGCATTACAATTGAAATAGCGCCCTGTTCCTGCCGTAATTGAGTCCCGCCAATACTCACCAACCATTCTAGCCAAAACCCCATCCTGGCGATGATTTGATCCATTATAAAAAAGCAACAAATGAAAATGAAACCCCTTTAGCTGTCCATATTCCAGCTTACAAGCAAACCCTAACAACCCATAAACTGGAATGCCCTTGTGTAGATCTTTCTGCATTTTTGCCCAATGTACCTTTACCTTATTAACATCGCCATAAAAATCCTCACGACCACTTACAAAGCCTGACTGATAAGACAAATCAACACGCACAACAAGCATCCTAGAGTGCTTGGCGAAAAGAGCGTCTATATAACCTTCCAAGCTGTTAACTCGCTTAACGGACGCTTTACGGAATCGTTTCAAAACGGCTTTAAAAGCATCACTGGCCAGCTCCAGCCGCACAAACTCTACGAGATCATTCATTCTAACTAAAAAAGCCTCAGCGGCTCCATTGCGTAAATCCCGCCAGACTCTGAGCGAATGAAGTTCATCGACTCGATCAACACATCTGAAAAAAAACTCCACATAAGGATTAACTACATGACAGGGGAAGTACTGTTCAAGCATTCCCTTCCCCCTCTTCAGTTTGTCAACAAAATAGCGACCAAGCCTCTCAGCCTTAACCTTTACCCCGTAAAGTTGATGAGTATAAGAAGAGAACAAAAAGCCCTTACTATCAGCAAGCTCACACATTAATTTCTCAATAGAACGCAACTCCAACACCAAGCTTTCCTCTACCCTTAAAACAGGAAGCCCTCCGACCTCCTCAACCATTAGATCTAACGACCCTCCATTATCGATCCAATCAACTTCATCTATCACTCACTGATTCCTCAAGAAGCCAGCAACATGGCTTTGGGGGGCCATGCTGCTGACAAATGATCAGTTGACATCACAACCGTCAACTATTGCACCATCAACTTACCTAACCAATTAACTAAACATCAAACAACTGATTTAATTAAACTTAACAACCAAACTACAAACCTAACAATCTAATTAAATAGTAATACATAATCAAGCAATAACCACCTTGAACATATTTCCTATAAAACCTAGACAAACAAACCAACACAACTCGTAAACAACTAACGCTAAATATCAAAAACAACCAAAAAAGTTAGTACCCCGAAAAGAGACTAGCATCATCTACAAACCACCCTGCCAAGGACAGAGATCAACATAAATAGTTTTGCCCCCAGGATAATTCAAAATCCGGATAGCACTGTTATTTACCAGTCGCAAAAGAACATGCTCAAGAGCAGCTTTCTTTCTAAACTTCCCAGGCCCGCATTGCAAAATATAATTTTTTTTAACAAAACGCTTACCCACCTTACGAAAACTATCAAGCCAGCAATTTAATTCCTGCTCTTCATCGTTCTCTTTAGAGTTCTCCCCAAACAACTTTATAAAATCATTGGAGTACCATTTAGCAAGATCCGTTGCCGCCTGCAAGGTTGACATCGAAATATCACCCTCAAACCCTTCAAAACAATGAAGCAATGCAGCCAACCTAGAAATAACCTCAACTAACTTTGAACCATGATCACCTAGCCCATACAGTATTCCACCTGCACACATCCTTGACTCAATATCATTCGCAATCTCTACCCAAAGCCGAGCCGCTTCGGAGTCGAATCCGATCACTTCTTTTTCTTTTTTATTTCCTCTGAAACAAATAAGATCCATCTCAAGAAAGTGCTCCAACCGCGAGGCAAATTGTGTTTGATGATACCAGGACGGTACGTGAGTGCTTACATATCTAGTCCCCTGTGTTGAAGCCGGGCGACAGATTAGAAAGCGCGCCCACAAACCAGATCCCCTAGACACCCCGCCTTTATGAGCCATGTACTTCGAAAATACGCTCTCCTGGACCATAAGAGAGACTGTCAGCCGTGCGTCAACAAGTTTAAAGCTTTCCGCCGTCTTACGATCAATTGTGATTGAGTCACCACTCCAAATCGCATTTTGCTTTGAAAGGTCATTAAAGGCGCGCCCTTCTAAAACACCTCCACCTTCACTTGAAATCAAACCAGCCGCAGGTAAATTTTCGTACATCCCATGAAACAAAGCCTCAGAGGTTGAGTCCTCATACAAGATCTTAAATTCTTTTGGCTTAGCTGGGGCTTCTTTCTCTAAAGCCAATAGAACCTTCTCCTCTTCGTCAGCAGAAAGCCCTTTTGATGCTTTTTTCATAATCGCTTTTAATACTCCGTTACGTCGAACCATCCAGGTATCGTACTTAACTTTCCACACCGACTGACTCTCCTTCACCTCCTCGCCCTGTTTAGCCTGAAAGGCCCTAATCGGCTTCAAAAAAACATTCTCAACCGTTGACTTTCTTTCACCCGAGTCAGCAATAGCCAGAAGCATCAGCGAGGTCGGAGCGACCTGGCCATTGGGTTTACGAATATCTACAAGGCCCTGCAAGACAACAGAGATTGCAGTTAGGGCCGCATTTTGAATCAATCCACGCGGAGCCTGAATATTAGCTTGAGCCTCATTTATTGCTGCATCCAGCAAGGGAAATTGCGACAAACTCGGATATGAATCATCTCCGAAATTAGACTTATTTGCGCTATTTCTGAAATAGTTAAAATACATAGCTCACCCAAAAATACAACAAACAACATTAAGAAACTGCAGCAGACATAACGCCCGCCATTGACCATTGATTCTGCCTAGACAGCCTCACACACTCTTCCACCCACGAATTTATTTCACTCTCAATCCAACGCACAGATGTTTTCCCGACACGTATCTGCTTTGGGAATTTCGCATCATAATGACGCGAGGCCACATTTAGCTTGTTATAAATAGTTGACCTTGAAAGACCCGTTCGCGTTAAAACATCTCTCAAGCGAAGCATAACCAACGCTTCTGATTTTTCATTAAACATCATTACACCCGTTAGGACTGGACGAGGCAATCCTATAAGCAGCAACTCAAATCTCAAAGAACGTGAGCGTAACGCTTGCTAACGTTACGCCTTAGAACATGCCACTTTGAAAGCAATTCTGTCTCGCGCCTCAAAATAGAATGTATCTCCCCTTAGCCAGTACTATTCCAGCTATTAATAGCAAAAATAGCTGCCCTTAACGCCAAACCTCACATTCAGATTCCGCCCACAACGTCCCTCCCTGGGATGTTGTTTTGGCAAGCCTCATTCAAAAAAAACTCAGACCTATATCACCTAGATGAACGCTCAACGATGAGCGCGTCATTCAGCATTTCTGCGTGATACGTGTACTCAGCAAACAGAGAGGAATCATTTATGTACACCCCGTGCCCGAGCTGCAATTCAGGACGAGTGGTTACTAAAAATATCGGTAAACAAACGGGTGGATTAATTGGTGCGGCAGGCGGTGTGGCCAGCGGTGCCGCCGGCGCCCTTTCAGGCGCAGAAGCCGGCGCGGTGCTGGGAGTAGTCGGCGGGCCGGTGGGAATCGCTATCGGCAGCATCGCCGGGGCGATTTTGGGTGGTCTGTTCGGTGGGGTCGCAGGTGGCATTGCCGGGGCCACGCTGGGCGAGCAGATCGATGAAAAAATCCTTCACAACTATCAGTGCCTGGCGTGCGGTTACAGCTTCAGCGTCAACCGTTAAGTCGTTGTGAACAGGCGTCGTTGGTTAATGAAACGACGCGCTTTTCCCTTCATTCGCAAGGAATCATTCCCATGGCTCATCTCGTTGAACAAATGGCTTACGTTGGTGCCACGCCCTGGCATGGTCTGGGCAGTCGCCTCTCCCCCAAACAACCGCTCGAAGTCTGGCAGCGTGAAGCGGGTATGGACTGGCAGATTCAGGAAAGCCCGGTCCATTTTAAGTCTGACGCCATCGGGCACCTGGGCTCAATTCATACCTTCCCTGAGCAGAAGGTGCTATATCGCTCCGACACCAAGGCCCCTCTGTCGGTGGTTTCTCAGCGCTACCAGGTCGTGCAGCCGCGTGAGGTCTTGGAGTTTTATCGCGATCTCACCGAAGTCTCGGGCTACGAACTGGAAACCGCTGGAGTGCTCAAAGGCGGTCGCAAGTTCTGGGCGCTGGCCCGTACTGGGCAAGGCACGACGCTCCGTGGTAACGACCAGGTGAATGGCTACCTACTGCTGGCCACCTCCTGTGATGGCACTCTGGCCACCACAGCGACCCCGACCACCGTGCGCGTGGTCTGCAACAACACCCTGACCATCGCTCTGGATGGCACCACCCGCGCGATCAAGGTACCGCACAACACCCGCTTCGATCCGCAGGCGGTGAAAAAGCAGTTAGGCATCGCCGTTTCACAGTGGGACACCTTCATGCATCGAATGCGCACTCTGTCTGAACGCAAGGTGCAGTGGCATGAAGCGATGGGCTTTTTCATGAGCGTTGTGTGTGACGTCCCCCCCAATAGCAAACTGCCCGAAGTCCTGCCGAACGAGCGCGCATTGCGCAAGGTTCAAAGCCTATACGAAGGCGGAGGTCGCGGCGCCACGCTGGAATCGGCCCAAGGAACTGCGTGGGGCTTGCTCAATGCGGTGACCGAGTACGTTGATCACGAGCGACGTGCCCGAAGTACTGAATACCGCATGGACTCGGCTTGGTTTGGCCAAGGGGCTCTCATCAAACAACGCGCCCTGCAAGCCGCATTGCAACTCGCCGCCTAGCTCCACTCACTTAATCAACTATTAAAGCGCCTGGTCAGCTTCTGCTGGCTGGGCGTTTTTTATGCCGCACAGGAAAACATCATGCACACACAAACTCTGCAACACCCCAGTAACAAACCCCGTCCCGCCTTACGCCTGGTGGGGACCAAACAACTGCCGCGTGAGGACTGGTTGGCAGTTCGCAAACAAGGTATCGGCAGTTCGGATGCCGCAGCAGCCGTCGGACTTAACCCATATAAATCCCAGTTGGAGCTGTGGCTGGAGAAAACTGGGCGTGACACCTCACTGCCCAAACTCGATCCACAGGATGAAGACAGCCCAGCTTACTGGGGCAACATTTTGGAGCCTATCGTGGCGACGCATTACAGCCGGCGCAGCGGTCATCGGGTCCGCCGCATCAATGCGGTGCTGCAGCATCCTGATCCAAAACTGGCCTGGATGCTGGCCAACATCGACCGAGAGGTGATCGGCGCGCCAGAGGTGCAGATCCTCGAATGTAAAACGGCCGGTATCAACGGGGCTCGCCTCTGGAAAGAAGGTGTACCGGAGTATGTGCAGTTGCAGGTCATGCATCAGCTCGCCGTCACCGGCAAGCAGGCGGCGGATGTGGCGGTACTGCTCGGTGGCCAGCACCTGGAGGTCCATCGCATCGAACGGGACGAATCGATGATTGCTCGGCTGATCGACCTGGAGCGGTTGTTCTGGGATTACGTGGTCAGTGACACCCCACCACAGGCCGATGGCACGGCCTCAGCAGACGCGGCATTGCGCTGCCTCTACCCCGAGGATAACGGGCAGACCCTGGACTTCAGCCAACAAACGGAGTTGGCCAGCACCTACCTAGAGCTCAAGGCTGTTCGCCAGCGCATTGCTCAGCAAGAGACGCGTGAGGCGCAGCTCAAGCAGGTCCTGCAGCAGGCCATGGGTGAAGCCACCCGTGCAGAGTTTGCGGAAGGCTACATCAGCTGGAAGAAGTCCAAAGACAGCCTTGGTCTGGATGTCGAACAGATGCTCAAGGACAAACCCTACCTGCAGGCCCGCTACCCCAAGATCAAAACAGGCAGTCGCCGCTTCCTGATCGGCTGAATCATCCCACTCACCCACGCCACCCGGACCGTTTAGGTCCCGGTGGCTTTTTTATTTCCGGATTAAGGAGAACCGTAACCGTCCGGCCATGTCATCTACCCAGCCCCGCAAAGCCAAGACATCGTGTGCACTCAAATTTAAGTGAGCACCAGATCTAGCCTTTTAAACGGGTATTTCATGCAGCCAACACTCGGTTCCTATTCCAAGGCCTTCAAAGCCCAGGTCATTCAATATGGGTGCCCAGCACGGCACTACAATTGCCAGCATCGCATTCAGCCGTAAGCGTGCCCGTGGAAGTCGCAAGGCTGGCATGACGCTTTTTTTTGTAAAATTTTTGACGATAGGATGAAGCGTACTCTTCAGAAACTGCTCGTGCCGCCGATGCCCAGAGGAGCCAAATTCAACCTTCGGGGTTTCAATGCTAGTAAGCAGCTATAACAGCGTGTATGTGCTGTTTTCCTTCGCCGTAGCGATCCTGGCGTCTTATACCGCGCTGGACATGACTGGTCGAGTCACCCGTACCGAAGGCAAAGCATCGGCACTTTGGCTTGCCGGTGGATCTTCCGCCATGGGCACGGGCCTCTGGTCGATGCATTTTATTGGCATGTTGGCCTTCCAACTGCCCATCGAGCTGGGTTACGACCTGACGCTGACTGGCTTATCGTTGTTGATCGCCATCGCCTCCTCCGCCTTTGCTTTGTGGCTAGCATGCCAGACGGAAATGCCACTGCCGCGTTTGCTGCTTGGTGCGGTGCTCATGGGTATCGGAATTGCATCCATGCACTACGTTGGAATGGCGGCGCTGCTGATGAATCCTGTAGTGGAATACGTTCCGTCGTTGTTCGCGCTATCGGTGCTGATTGCTATCCTTGCTTCGGGCGTGGCTTTGTGGATCGCTTTCCGCCTGCGTGGCGAAGGTCAGTACATCAATCGTACACGCATCGGCGCCTCGTTAATTATGGGGTGTGCCATTGTTGGAATGCACTATACCGGAATGGCGGCTGCCCAATTTCCTATCGGGAGCGTGTGCGGAGCGGTCAATGCAGGCATTGATAGCAACTTGCTAATGGTTTTGGTGATTCTGATCACGCTGGCTGTCTGCGCTATTGCCTTGATCGTATCAATGCTTGACGTCCGCACCAGCATACTTGCCAGCTCCCTTGACCTCGCAAACAGTGAACTGGTGCAGCTAGCTCTTCACGACAATCTTACTCGCCTCCCTAACCGTATCCTCCTAAACGACCGTCTTCAGCAAGCGATTCATAAAGCCATCAGGCAGAAGAGCCACTTTGCCGTACTCTTCATGGATCTGGATGGTTTCAAAGCTGTTAACGATACTTACGGTCATCACACTGGCGACCAGTTGCTTCTGCAAGTAGCAAAGCGAATCAACGACGCCAAACGCGGCGAAGATACGGTGGCTCGCCTCGGAGGCGACGAGTTCGTTCTGCTTATCGATCCCGGCGAACCTGAAGACGCTGCGATGTTGGCGCAACGCTTGGTGGAAAATATTCGATTACCTTACGTACTTGGGCGGCAGACAGTGCATGTGTCCGCTAGCATCGGTATCGCTATATTCCCAGAAAATGGCCTAACCGAGCATGAGCTGATGGTCAATGCCGATGCGGCTATGTACCACGCCAAGGAGCAGGGCCGCGATGGCTACTGCTTCTTTGAAAAAGCTATGAACGTTAACGCTCACCTGCAGTTGGAAATGCAACAGGATCTGCGGTGCGCACTGGATCGGAATGAATTTATCCTGCACTTCCAGCCGAAGATGCTCGCCCCAAATGGCCCTATGATCGGCGTTGAAGCTTTACTGCGTTGGAACAAGCCAGGTTTGGGCTTGGTGCCGCCCGTCCGTTTCCTGCCCTTGGCAGAGCGTACTGGATTGATCGTGCCAATCGGTAGCTGGGTAATCCATGAGGCGTGCCGGCAGATGGCCGAATGGCAAGCGTTAGGCGAAGGTAAAGACGAATGGAGTATTGCGGTCAACATTTCGACGGTACAACTGGCCCATGCAAAGCTCGTTGATGTCGTGCGCAATGCCCTGCAAAGCAGTGGCCTGCCCCCCCGTTTCCTGACACTGGAAGTTACCGAATCTACGGCGATGCGGGACGCTGAAGCTGCTTTGATTGTTCTTGATCAATTGGCAGCATTGGGCGTGAATATCTCCATCGACGACTTTGGTACCGGTTATTCCAGCCTGCTTTATCTTAAGCGCCTACCAGCCAACGAACTGAAGATCGACCGAGGTTTTATCACCGAGCTGGCTAAGTGTAACGATGACGCGGCTATCGTTTCGGCCATAGTAGCGCTCGGTAAAACGCTGGGGCTGAGGATCGTTGCAGAGGGTGTGGAAACCGCTGAACAACAACAGATGCTTACCGAGTTGGGTTGCGACATTTTGCAAGGTTACCTGCTGGGCAAGCCGATGAGCGCAGAGAGGATGCTGGAAAGCTTAAGCGCGACCAAGACTCTAACGTGATACTGCACAAGCCATAGATTCAAGTTGGTGCTTGCTGGTGCAATTTGCAGACCCGCTACATCACCTGATTTAAGCATCAGTTAAACATTCGAATTGGGATTTACGGCTTCTCCTCATTCGTCCGATAGTAAAATTCACTCTAAGGCTAATCAATGTTCAACAAGGCAATCAAGCAGACCTTGGCTGAGGCTCTGCAAAAGCTTCAGGCCGCAGAAGCAAGGGCCGTGGCCGTTGACCGTTCGACGGCAACAATTGAATTTAAACCCGATGGCACCATCATAGGTGCCAATGAGAACCTTCTTACCACCATGGGCTACCGACTGGAGGAGATCGTCGGACAGCACCATCGTATTTTCTGTTTTCCTGATTACCAGGCGAGTGCCGACTATCGTAAGTTCTGGCAGCGCCTGGCTGGTGGCGAGTACATACGTGAACGTTTCCTAAGGCGTAATAAGCAAGGCCTGGAGGTCTGGCTCGAAGCCAGCTACAACCCTATCCGAGGCGCCGATGGTCGCGTCGAAGGCGTGCTGAAGCTGGCCACCGACATTACTACTCAGGTGATCCGTGAGCAGGAGCAGAGCAGCATGGTTCAGGCCATCAGTCGCTCGATGGCTGCGATTTCCTTTAACTTGAAAGGTGAGGTTCTCGACGCCAACGAAAACTTCGAGCAGGCCATGGGCTATCGCCTGGATGAGATTCGGGGAAAGCACCACCGCATGTTCTGCACACGAGGTGAAGCGGACTCTCCTGAATACCGCGATTTCTGGGAGCGACTGAACCGTGGTGAGTTCTTCTCTGGACGCTTCCAGCGACTCAACCGGCATGGCGATACCGTCTGGCTGAGCGCAACCTACAACCCGGTATTCGATGCCAGTGGCCGGCTTTACAAAGTAGTTAAGTTTGCCCGTGATATTACGTCCCAAGTGCGCCAGCAGCAGGCAGAATCCGATGCAGCCACGCTCGCCTACAATATATCCCAGCAGACGGACAGAAGCGCTCGCCATGGTGCCGAGGTCATTAGTGAAACGGTCGAGGTGGTACAAGGCATAGCAGCCGAGCTCTCACGAGCGGCTGAAGGCATCACTGCAGTCAATCAGCAGTCAGAGATGATCCGCAGCATCGTGCAGACCATCCGAGGTATCGCCGAGCAGACCAACCTACTTGCTCTAAATGCTGCTATCGAAGCTGCAAGGGCGGGTGAACAAGGCCGAGGTTTTGCGGTGGTCGCCGATGAAGTACGAAACCTTGCAGCCCGCACGGCGCAGGCCACCGTGGAAATCGTCGATGTTGTGAAGCGCAACCATGAACTAGCGCAGGATGCTGTGGAGAGCATGCAGGCTAGTCGCCAAAAGGTCGATCAAGGCGTCGATTTGGTCAGCCAAGCCGGCTTTGTGATAGAGGAAATTCAGAGCGGAGCACGGCAAGTAGTCGACGCCGTGCGCCAGTTCGCCGAGGCAAAGGAAGAGCTCTGATGTAACTGTATCGGGCACAACCTCGTAAGGCTGTTCCAATTTCTCACGATAAGCGTGCTTGTCCAATATGACATCATCGCTGCTTACTGGGCGCAACTGAACGTTTGCATCCGAGCATCACGTCTTACGCAATTAGACCGGTTGCCAAATATGCGGCAGCAAATGATCGATTTCACTCGCCCGCTGCGTCGGCAGGCGTGTGAGCACGTCCTTCAAATAGGCATACGGATCATGACCGTTGAGCCGCGCAGACTGGATCAAACTCATGATCGCCGCCGCCCGTTTTCCGCTGCGTAGCGACCCTGCGAAGAGCCAGTTCTTGCGTCCAAGAGCCCATGGTCGGATCTGGTTCTCTGCCCAATTGTTGTCTATGGGTACAGCCCCGTCATCGAGGTAGCGCGACAGCGCTGCCCAGCGTTTCAGGCTGTAATCGAGTGCTTTGCTGATGGCTGAGCCTTCGGGCACAAGGTCGCGCTGGGCGCTCATCCAGACATGTAGCATGTCCATTACCGGGACGGCTTTTTCTTTCCGTATTCGCCGCCGTAAATCCGGCTCCAGATCGCGGACTTCGCTCTCGATTTCGTACAACAACTGGATATAGCGCAGGGCTTGCTCAGCAAGCGTGCTTTTATTCGTAGCGTGCAGCTCGAAGAATTTGCGCCGTGCATGGGCCATGCAGCCGATTTCGGTCACGCCGAGTTCGAAGCTGGCTTTGTAACCGCCAAAATCGTCACAGACCAGCTTGCCCCTCCAGCCTTGCAGGAAGTTGCGAGCATGCTCTCCGGCACGGCTGGGGCTGAAGTCATAAACCACCGCTGCCACATCCGAGAACTGGCTGGTGGCGTAGGCCCAAACATAGGAACGGTGGGTTTTCTTTGTTCCCGGCATGAGCATTTGCACGGGTGTTTCATCGGCATGAATAATCTGCTGCCCGAGTACCACTTCGCGCAGCGCATCGACCAGCGGCTGCAACTGAACCCCAGTCACGCCAACCCATTCGGCCAAGGTTGAGCGTGGAATCGCCAGGCCCGCTCGACCGAAGATCGATTCCTGACGGTAAAGCGGTAAATGGTCAGCAAACTTGGCAATCATGACGTGGGCCAGCAGCCCAGCGGTTGGGATGCCCTTGTCGATGATCTGAGCCGGAACCGGTGCCTGGATAAGCGTTTCGCAGTCATCGCAGACCCATTTGCCACGTACATGACGCTCGACGGTGAACACGCCCGGTGTGTAATCCAACTTCTCACTGACATCTTCACCGATGCGTTTCAGCGCGCAGCCGCATGGGCAGTGAGTGTTGTCAGGTTCGTGATGGATCAGTGTGCGTGGAAACTCAGCCGGCAATGCAGTGCGCTTGGGCTTCTGCTTTTTCTCGGTCGCCGCTGGCACTGTTTGCAAGGCCTGAAGCTCTGCTTCAATCGCTGCGATATCTGTATCGATCAGGTCATCGAGCAAACTGGCCTGCTCAGGATTCATCTGCTCGCTGCGCTTGGCAAATTTCAAGCGCTTGAGCTGCGCAATTTCGAAGGTCAGCTTCTCGATCACCGTCTGATCGCGGTTGATCTTCTTGCCCATGGTTTCGACCGTCTTACCCATTGTTTCGACTTGCGAGAGCAATTGCGCAGCTAAGGCACGCAGTTGGTCGGGAGTCATTTGGTCGAGATTGGGAGAAGAAGTCATGCGCCGAATTTTGCCAGAGCAGGCGCTTCGCGGCGATAGACCGATAGGCTAATGGCAGCCGTTAAAGCAGTGTGATCGAGCCGCCGGAACCTGCTCGTTGCCATGGCAGGCCCAATACCAAGGCTTGGAGTTGCTCGGTGTCCAACTGCATTTCAGAGCCATGACGAATGCTTGGCCAGTGGAACTTGCCCTGGCTCAACCGGCGCGCCGCCAGCCATATGCCGAAGCCGTCATGCACCAGCACTTTCATGCGATTGGCGCGGCGGTTGGCGAAAAGATAAGCACAGTGCGGCTGCGCCGCACCGAACACCGCAATCACCTTGGCTAATGCCGTTTCGGTACCAGCGCGCATGTCCATCGGCTCGGTGGCGAGCCAGATGGAGTCGATGCGAATCATCGCAGAAGGTCTCGAAGAAAGGTCGCGCAGGCAGCAGCATTTTCAGTGGGCCAGTTCACTGTGACGGTGCCACGCGGGTGCTGTATTTCAACGCAAATATTCGATGATGATGTGTGGGATTTCGCCCCTGCCAGCGGCACGGGTAACGGAATAAATGCAGGTTGCAGCGCCGTGCTTTTCTGCGCTTGCAGGCGAATCCATTTGTGGACGAGGTTTGCGTTGAGGTTATGGCTGAGTGCGATGCTGGCAATCGAAGCACCGGGCTGGGCACACTCTTGAATGACCTGAGCTTTGAAGGATTTGGAATAGGAACGGCGTGTTGGCTGCATGAAATACCCGCTTAAAAGGCTAGAACTGGTGCCCACTTAAATGTAAGTGCACACCATGTCTTGGCTTTGCAGGGCTGGGTAGATGACTTGGCCGTACGCATACGGAGAACCGCCATGCTCAAAGGTTTAGCCATTACCCCTCCGGTACTCGGGCGCATTTCCATCGGCAAGGTCGTCGAGAAAAACGGCAAGCGTCTACCGGAAAAGGACGATCAATTCACCCTTACCTCCCAAGTACAGAGCCGCGACGGCTGGCTGCTGCATCCACTCAATGAGGAGCTGCGCAATGGCCAGGACGGCAAGCTACGCAGTATTCCGATCCGGCTGCTGTTCAACGAGCCTGACCTGAACTTTCGGGCGGACTACAGCCTATTTGACCGTAACAGCGGCCGGCCGCTGTGTGTAGGCAACGGCGAGACTTGCAAGCGTTTGACCAAGGACGGCATCCAGTCGTTGCCCTGTCCTTCACCGGATGGCTGTTCACTGGCTCAAGGCAATGCCTGCAAGCCTTACGGCCGGCTGAACGTGGTAATTGGCGATGACGATCCGCTGGGCAGTTTCGTCTTCCGTACCACTGGGTTCAACAGCATACGTACCCTGGCGGCACGCCTGCAGTACTTCAGCGCAATCTCCGGCAATCGCCTGGCCTGTCTGCCGCTGGAGCTGCGTCTGCGGGGTAAGTCCACTCGGCAGAGCCACGGCACACCGATCTTCTACGTCGATATCACGGTGCGCAGCGGCCTGAGCTTAGAAGACGCCTTACTGGAAGCCCAGCAGCTGGAGGAAACCCGACAAGCCGCGGGTTTTGACCAGAGCGCCTTGGATCACGCGGCCCGGCAGGGCTTTAACAATGGGGCCTTTGAAGACAGTGAGGAGGACACCGGGGCCATCGTCGAGGAGTTCTTCCCCAGCATTGAAGATCAGCCCAGCCCTTTAGAGCCAAAAGCCCAACCGGCAGCGCCTGCCAAACCCTCACTCGCCCAAAAATTGGAGTCGCAAGCCACGCGACACAACGGCAAGCCCACCGTCCAGTAACAGGGTTTCTCAGAACCCTTCGTTCTCACGCACTCGTATAGGAAGACCCAAATGAAATATCACAAACTCCAAGCCGGTGAAACGACCGGCACCTATGTCATGGACTCCCCTGTCACCGAAGCTGACATCCTACGTATGGCGCAACAACTGGCAATGAGTCGCCTGTCTAAAGGCCGGGCACTGACAGAGCCGAAGCAGGTCTTCAGCCACCTGCAAACACTGCTGCAGTACCATGAGCACGAAGTCTTTGCTCTTCTGCTGCTCGACACCAAGCACCGGATTATCGGATTTCAGGAGCTGTTTCGCGGCACGCTGGACGGGGCCAGCGTTTACCCAAGGGAAGTGGTCAAGATCGCCCTAGAGCACAACGCAGCAGCCGTGGTACTGGTGCATAACCATCTTCTGGAGATCCCGAACCCAGCCAGGCCGATCGCACGCTGACCACCACCCTCAAGAACGCCCTCAACATGATTGGCACAAAGACGCTGGATCATATCGTTGTAGGCCACGAAGGCTGCGTATCGTTGGCTGAACGAGGTTACCTATAACGCCTAGGCTCACACTGCCCGATAGACTGCCCTTGGCTGATGCTAGGGCAGTCATCGGCAGGGAAACTCCCCTCACTTATTTTTTGTCGTAATCCAGCGGTTGTACTCAGCTCCTGCTGCAGCCGACACTATGACTTCCCCACGCCTAAGGGCGTCCACAGTTGACCTAACTTTTTTCTTTATTCGTACCGCGAACACCAATCAGAGTGCCTCTGCCTAATCGCCGTAAACCTACGAGCAAGCTGCCGGGTCAACCCGCACAAAGGTCACACTGAATTCTTTGCACTGCCGATGCTGCTGGAGCCGATTCGCAAAGCTGAAGGCATCATTCAGCTCAAAGCGTTGAAAAACATCCAAGCCACGTCCAAGCACTATCTTCCAACCCGTGTCGGTTGTGATATCTCGATCATGCTTGGTGCCGCTGGTGTCGTAGGCCCAACTGAACTGGATGCCAACACCGGTACAAGCATCAGAGATCTTCTGCAGGCTTTCGGTCTGGCGATCACCATTTGTATCATCTTCAACGGTCACCACATGAACAACCACCTCATCTTCCGGACCTTGCAGCTTGCTAATGGTCTCCATCAGTTCCATCAAATTGCGCAACTGATGGAACATACGAAGATAGGGGTCTGTGATGATGATGCGCTTGGCACCTACCAGATAGGGACTGAACAACTTGTCAAAACTCAGGCCTCGCTGATTTTCGTGGAAGACCAAATGCTGCTCTTTCAGCACAGGCTCCACAGACACTGGATTGATAGGGCGTGAAATTGGCCTTTGCTTGGCTGGCGCTGCCTCGATAAGCGCCAAATGGTCAGTGCCGACGTGGGGTAAATCGATAGCAGAAACTTCAGTCGCTCCCCGACGATGGTACTGGTTAGGGTACTCATCCTCTTCCAGTGTGCGCACCAATCGCTCCTGAGCATCAGCACCCTGGTAGGCAAAGCGAACTGCTGGATAGGTCGCGTCAATGCGTAGCAACTGATCCTTCACCCGCTTGCGCCCTTCAATTGCTGTGCGCAATACGTCTTCCACTTCGGCGTCTGTCGCCTCGTCATGCGGGTACAGGATCTTCATCAAACCAGAAAAAGTTTTGTTGATGCCATCGCGGTCGCGCGTCGAAATATCGTCGGATAGCGTGAACTGTCCCTTGTAGCGATCTGAGTAGTCATGACTACGAAGCGAGCGCAGGATCTCGGCCAGGTAGTCCACCACGAAGCCATAACCACTGGAGAACATCTCGCCACGGATGACATCCACTTCCCATCCGGGGATGTAGCTGTGAATGCGGTCGAGAAAGGCTGAATCGTGGAACTTTTCCGGCAGCGGGTCGAACAGGTCCGTGTGCTTAAGCATGTACGGCACGGTGTGATCGGTATTACCCACAAACACCATGCTGGCCTCTGCTCCCAAGGTTTCCACTCCCCGTGAGAACGACTTGTTGGCCATATAGTTCTTCATGATGTCCACCAGAGCCTTGTCCACTCGCTTTTGCTTGCCGGCGAATTCATCGAAAGCCACTACATCCCAGTAACCCACCAGGCCGAGCTTACCTGTGCCGTTATGGACGAACAGCTTGGGAACCGTAACTTCGCCACCGGAGATAAGAATGCCGTGGGGCGAGAACTCGGAATAAACGTGCGACTTGCCAGTGCCCTTCGGCCCCAGCTCTATCAGGTTGTAATTGCGCTCGCAGAACGGGATAAGGCGGATAAGCTGGGCGAGCTTATTGCGCTTGCCGAACATCTGCGGATTGAAGCCTACACTCTGTATCAGCAGGTCAATCCACTCATCAGTGGTGAACTGCTTACGCGCCTCCAGATAGCCGTCGAAATCAAAGCGGGAAATCTGAATTGGCTTTAGCGAGGCCAGAATCCAAGGTGAGGCAGACTTATCCTCGGTGTATTCATACTCCACATCCGCAATGCACCAAACACCACCTACCAGCAGCTTCTGGTGGGCCTTGACGGTGTTGGAGTCGATCAGCACCTTCTTGATGCCCAGGTTGGCGAACTCAGCCTCGTACACGTCATCCTTGTCGTTTAATGAGACGCTAATACGGTCAATAACCTTGTGCCGCCCCTTCTCCTTGATGGTCGAGCGTACCAGCCCTGCTTCGTTTCGGTGGACATAGTGCTTGCGCAGAATCTCCTTGACCGTCTCGATACCGGTCTGGATCGTCGCCTCGTCATTGGTCGCGCAGTATTGGCCCAGCAAGTACTCCAGCACATACGACGGCACAATGGCGTTGCCCTTCACCGCTTTGACCAGGTCTTTGCGCACCACCAGGCCGGCAAAGTACTGGTTGATCTTGTCGTCGAGCTGACTCATTGGAGCTCCTGCTTAAAAATCGAATTCGCTGCTGAACGAGCGGCGAATGGAGTAACGCGCGGCTTTGTACCGTGTGAAGTGTGAAGTGCCTTCCACGGTCTCTTCAAGGAGCAGCTCCACCTGCTGATTGTTCGCCTCATCGGCCTTGCGGCTGAGAATGAAGCGTACCGGCAACTCCCGCTCACGCGGGTTAGCAGAGCTGAAGTCGAACAACAGCTCATGCTGATCGGATACCAGCTCACCGTCCAGCGTGAACAAACCTGCACGCAACCGGCGCGACTGCAGTTTCTCGGTCACTGCCTCGGTTTGATAGAGCACCACCGCCAACTGCCCGGTGGTGATGGTCTTACCACCGACACCGATGAACTCCACACCCACCCGACCCACATCGCTCTGGCGCTTCTTGTTAATACGGATGACCGGGATCACCACCTCTTGCAGGGTGGCACCACCGTGCACAAAGCGACTACCAGAGCCTTTCAGCCGCAGACGGTTGATGGATTTGGGAATCTGCACCATAAGCGTCCCCGTCAGGCCTAGCTGCACCGGGTTGAAGGTTTTAAAACTGGCTCCTTCGCGCAAGCTACGACCCAGTACAAAACGCCGGTCGCGGTAGAGGACCTCATCGCCCTCTGGCTCACCGCTGAGGAAATCGCTCTCCTGCAGCGGATGATTCTGATAGATGAAGCCATGATCGGCAGTGATCAGCAGGTTACTGGCATTGGCGTTGGTCAGCTTCTTCACCAGACGGATTAGCTCACTGAGCGTTTCCTCGGCCGCCGCAAACACTCGTTCTTCGGTATCACGGGTGTCGCCGGTCTTGTCGATCAGGTTGTGATAAACGTAAACCACCTCATTGTCGCGCAGCAAGGCACGAGAGTCGGCCTGGTTCATCGCCAGTAGATCCTTGGCTCGTACCACCTGAGATGCTGGCACCCTGGTCGCCAGAATCTTGCCCCGGTTGACCGAGCCTTGAGCGCTCTGACCATCCACTATGGCATCGCCACTGTCGTTGTCGGCCAGTTGCAGGCTGCTGTTGGGTAGCAGTGCCGCCATGCCCAGCTGGGTATAACTCGGCAGCATCGACAGCATCGGTTCCAGATCAGCCTCGAAGCGATCTTCCTGACGAATCAGGCTTTGCAGCTCCTCGCCTACCTCATAGCGGAACGCATCGGAAATCAGCACACACACCTTAGTTCTGCGCTCCACAAAGGGCTGCACATAGCGGCTGAAGAAATTGCGCTGCAGCACTACGGGCGCGGCCTCCCACTGCTGCGCCGCATCCACGTGCTGCTGCCAGCGGTCGTTAAGACGGCTCAGGTAGTTGTTGCCGTACAGATTCTCGACCTGCATAGCCAACTCACCCAGCAGCGAAGCCTGACCGGATTCACGCAGGTGATAGACGAACTTGCGGTAACGCTGATCCAGCCTGAACCACTGGCTGGCGTACTTTTTCACGCCATCAGTCAGCGATTCCATTTGCAGCTGCGTTATGTCCAGCACCTGGATGAACTGCGCCGCATGCTCCAGCGCCAGGTACACATCCTTGAAGCGCTCAAACCAGTGGCTCTGGCGGCGCTGGCGTACCCACTGCTCAACCTCCACAGCGGTGACTGTACTGGCCACCACGGCACGTACCAGCTCACTGAGGATCTTGCGGTCGATCAGCTCGAAATAATCCAGCTCCAGCAGGCTGCGCCAGTCCAGAGTTTGCAGCTTGTCGTCAATCTGCAGCACCGCCGCGCACTGCTCAGACAGTGTCTCGAAACTCTGCTCATGCGAACGACTGTCCTTCCAGCGTTTGAGGAACACCAGCGCCTCAGCGGACAGTCGCGCCTTGTAAGCCGGGTCGATCCCAAGCATGAAACAAGCCTTAAACAGCTCGATAACGAAATCGTGCAACCCTGGTTGCTCGGAGCTATAGCCATAGGCGCGCTTCACCTGCTCCCACAGATAGGTATTCAAGCCGCTGCTTTCGATTAACTTGATCCGCACATCTTTGCCAGCGGCCAGATCACCCAGCAGGCTTTCCAGAATCACATCCAAGCGCGGCTCGTTGCCGGCACACACGGCGAGCATCTTGCGTTGCAGCAGGTTCTGCGAATCACCCGGCTCAAGTAACTTGCTCAGGGCCTCACGGCGCTTGGCGGATTCGAAAAACGCCACATGGGCTTCCAAAAGTGGGTAGCAGTCCGGTCCCAACTCCAGCTCAGCCAGCCACAAGGCAACCTGATCGGTACGGAAGCAATTGCCACTGGCAAGCTGCACATCCAACAGCCAATTGTGCAAATGCGAAGGCTCAGTACCTTCACGGTAGATCAGAAACTTCTGTTCCGGTTGCTCTCGCAGGAGGCGGTATTTCACGCCAAACTCATTGTTAGCCAGCTCGACTTTCTCGACATCCGGCAACTCCAGCGTCTCGAAATCAGCGCGAAACTCCAGGCGCGTGTCATACCAGAACACTATGCGCTGCTTGTCGAACAGGTTACTCAGGGCCTGGGTGATTTTGGGGTTACTCATGTTTATGCATTCCCAATCCGAGCCTGCAGCGTTTCGACAATTCGATTGACTCGAGCTGGTTGGACTTACCCGAACCATTAGGCCCAATGATGACATTCAACGGCCCCAGCGGGATGACGGTAGAGAACGCGCCGAAGCTCAAAAAATTGTTCAGTTGGATGGACTGAATCAGCATTGTATCTGCTCCTTGTTATGCTTCATTCATCCCCCTTGGCATCTAGCCCGACGATCTTTTTCAGCGCCGAGCCGAGCTTGAGGTAGTTTACTTTGACGCCGTCATCCAGATTCAGCGGCACTTGTTTAGTAGCCAGCGGGTAGAGGGTGTCACGCTCGTAGTCGTCCAGCTCCAGTAGTTGCTTTTTGAGCGGTTCAATTTCCTTGAGGGCGCGGGTCTTTTCACCTTGGCTGGCGCTGGTGCTGATGCCGATTTGTTGGAGGTGGTCCAGCCGTGCAGCCAGTTTTTTGCGGAAGTCGCGCAGGTATTGCAGCACCACACTCGCTGTGTCGGTGCGGTAGCGATGCAGGTAGATCAGCGCACTGAAGGTGCCTTTAGGGCTGGCGAACAACCAGTAGATCGGGCGCTTCTTGTAGCGTTTCACATGGTCGGCGTAGAAGTCCTTGATAAAGTACTTGCGCACGTCCTTGCCCAGCGATGCCTCAATAAAGGCTAGGTTGTCCTCGTAGTGCTCCACGCCGAAGGTAACGCGTAAAAAGGTGCGGAAACGCTCGGTCACATCGTCAGCAAACCACTCGCCATCCAGCAGCGGGATCACGTTGTCTTCGTCCGGCATAAAACTCGGCTCGGGGATCTGGCGCAAATACTCAGCCAGTGTGTCGCCCTGGTTGGCCAGCACCAGCCCTGGATTGTCCAGGCTGTAGCGGCCAAACATACAGCCCACGGCGTAGGACAAAAACTCGCGCATCGTATCGGCCAACAGCTGCGCACCCAACTCCTCCCCTGACTTGTCACCACCGTAGCGGTAGTGTGGGTTGCATGTGAGGGTGACTTCCTTGAGCGACACCTCGGGTGTCAGTTCATCCTGCAGACTATAAGCCTCGATAAAGATACGGTTGTTTTCTTCTTCGAGGCGCTGCATTTCTAGCATCATCTCGCGCCAGTGAGAGTGGAGTTGTTGATAAGCGGCTTGTAGGGTGGACTGCCGGTGGCCGGGGTGTAGCAATGGCAGAACTGTGAAGTCCCAGGAGGTTTCGTAGGAGTCCCAGTCGGACTTTGCGGCTAGCACACTGCGCCGAACCCGATCATTCAACTGCTCATCGTCTGGCTTTTTGAACGGTAAACTAAGCACGTGGGTGAGTTTAAAATCAAGCGTAGGAGCAAGCATTCTTAGTAGGAAGCTGCATACACGACTATTCAGAAATGCCTCTACGGCCTCCGTTTTACTTGACTGACTGACGAAACCCATTGGCCCTTTGGCATCAAACATAAAACCACACGGAACCACACGAACAGCAAAGTCGCTGCTCGAAATGCCAGACCAAGTGAACCCCTCACGAAAGCCATACTCACCGTTGTAGTTATGAGAGCGGATACGCCCTGTCTTTTCATCCTTGAAATTTTTAAGCTCACGGCCATCATCAAACCAATTTACAAAATGCTCTGAATTACCATACCAACGCCTAGAGCCACCACCCTTCACATAAGGAAACCATCTTTTTTCAGATGTTTTAGCCTCGGCGTCACTTTTAATGTTAAAACCGACATTCATCACGCTCGCCTCATGCCACTCCCGTAAGAACGTGGCATTACTACCAGTCGCGAGCCCTTCCCTCGTGATGATCTCCTTGGAAATCGAAGGATAGCTTGTGAATAAATTCCTCATCCTTTCAGATGCCCAAAAAACTATCGGACATCCTGGGATTTTTTCAAATTGCTCCGACGAAACCCGATAGCGTATTTTGCTTTGAGGGACTTGAATCGCCTTCAAAAGATCAGCATCCTTTTCGGCCTCAGACTGGCCTTCAGTCAGCTTTATAAACTCTCCTTTGAAGTCTTCATTGGCCGCGCTACTCAAGACGAATGCAGTAGTCGAAACGACCTCCCCACCAATAGAGTCAAATGCGCGCTCTCCAAGCTGGGCCATCGTGCAGATTGTTGACCTAGATAAAATCACAGATCTAACCGCCTCATATCTAGGCGCGAACATCCAACCCTGCATCGTGATCATGCCAACATATGACTTTGCTAAAACCAGCTTCAGACTTCTTAGGATAAACGCCTGATAAAGGTCGTATTTACCCTCGACGTATTCAACATCGAGCCAGCTTTGCAATGACTCATTTAGATCTGCCTTTTTCTTGTACGGAGGGTTGGCAACTACCACCGCATAACGCGGGCTCAGGTAGTCGGTCATTCGTAGCACCTGCAGCACTTTAGCGTGGGTGCCAGCAAGGAACAGACTGCCTGCCATGTCCTTAGCCTCCAGCACGGGCAACACGTTTTGCACGCTGCTGAGTTTGGGACGGATCAGCGAGCCAAAGTTATCGGCCTCCTCAAACTGCTTGAGGGTTTCACGCAGGTCAAGAGTGAACAGGTCACGCCCTACGGCCGTGATGTATTCATCCAGCTCGTCATGGCTGAACACCACTTTTTCCATCACGCAGATATTTGGCTCGATGGCCTTGTTGAAAAAGCGGCGCTGCTTGGCGCGGGCTTTCATGGTCAGTGCAAAAGCGGCTAGCTCCCCTGCGCGCTCATCCAACTCGATGCCGTAGAGGTTGTGGGTAAGAATTTTTTCCGGGATTTCGCTAGGGTCAGTGCCCATCTCTTCGTAAATGGCATAGAGCAGATCGAAGGCATAGGTGAGCATGTGACCGGAGCCGCAGGCCGGATCGCAGACCTTGATGTCTTCGGGGCAATCGATCTTGAGGAAGTCGGTTTCTGCAGCCTCGGGCTTGATGTAGTAATCCATCTGCCTGGCAAGTGCCGAGTTAGGATGGTTGAGCATCCACAGACGGCCGAGAGAGTTTTCCACCAGGTAGCGCACGATCCAGTGCGGGGTGAACAGCTGGGTAGCTGCGGGAATATCTTCTGCCGTGATCTTCTGATTTTTCTTCAGACCCTCAAATACCGAGTCCTTTTTCTCGGAGATGTAGAATTGGTACAGCCAGCCGATGACTTCCACGTCCTGGCAGGTATCAGGGGTCATGGCTTCGCGGGTGTAGGCCAGGATGGAGTTGCCCGAGAGCAGGTCATCCGGCATCAGCAATTCGGTGTAGTCGGCAATGCGCTCGAACAGGTAAGGCATGGCGCTGTGGAAGGCGTTGCACTCGGCCACTACCAGCAGACGATAGGCTTCCTGCTGCGGATCGTGGCTAGGGGCGTTACCGCTAAGCAGAGCCTGGATCTGCTGGCGGACTTTCTCGGGCACGCGCTCATCGTCGATATGTCCTGCTTTGGCTTCAGCCAGTATTTCAGGCTGGAACTGGCCTTCATCAGCGGGCGATACCACGCGGATACGGGTGTAACCGTTTACATCCATAAAGCGAAGGGCGCAGAAGCGGTTGAACCAGGTGTAGGCGACCTTGTCGATGAGCTGCTCACGGCCGTTCGCGGCGATTTGTTTTTCCAGCTGGGCAACGGCTTGCGGACTCTCACGGCGGGCAGCACTGCTTGCATATAGCACTAGGGAGAGCTTGGCGCCCACTTGCTCCAAGAGCAGGCGACGTGTGTGCTGGGCGAACTTCTTGAGTTTGGTGGTTTCCATCATTCTTCTCTTTATGGGCCTGCTCGATCATTTGTGTGGTTTCACGAAAATGATCGGGGCACTTGTCCGTTTCAAATCTGTACGCGGTTGCCTGCTTGGATTTCCTTCAGCCAAGCTTCGCGCAGCTGTCGTAAGTAATCATCCAACTCGGATTCACTGGCCAGCCAAGGCTTGCTGTAACCCACCGTAATAGATCGTGCGGGCACCAAGCGCGGTTCGGCCACTTTGGGTGGTTCTGTGCTTGGTGGCGGCGGATAATCGATGTCCTGATTTCCCGCTGGTGGCGGAGAAAAGGGTGGGATTGGATCTGGTACCGGTTGCGGACGAGCCAGTCGCTCTAATTTGAGCAGTAACTGTGCGTATTGGTTGTCCTCGAAGGCACGCAACTGATCGCGGATCATGGCGATACGCTTCTGCCCTTGCATTGACTGCTGAGCTTCAACAAACGGCACAGCGAGCTGAGCCTGCTGCTCAGGCTTAAGACTGCCGTACTCGTTGCTCCCCTGCAGACGCTGCTCCAACTCGGCAAGCCGGCTGACTGCGGTAGCCTTCTCGCTGGTTAGCTGGTTAGCAATGGCTTGTTGCAGGGCCTCCAGTTGCGGTTTGGCCTGCTGCAGGCGGTTGCCTTGCCAAGGTTTATTCTCGGTGAGTAATGCCTTGATGGCTTCAACCTCCCCCGTGGCAACATAGGCGAAATTGTCTTCCTGCTCCTGCACCAGTTGGCGAGCCTGATCGTAAATAGCTTTTTGCGGACTACCCATGAAGCGACGTAGCGGCTCAATGATCTGCTCTTTGGTGTCGAGCATGGCATCGGAGGCGCGGGACAGTTCGGTAAGGAACCAGCTGGCGTTTTTGCCGGCGATTTCCTTGAGAGTAGCCATCACGCCATCCAGCACGCTGAGGAAGCCATACAAGGCTTTTTGCCCATGCAGGTCGGCTAAATCAATCTCCAGTTCTTTGATGGCGTCGATGGTTTCACGTGCCAGAGCGCGGGCTTCGTTGCAGCTGGCGGGACGGTCGAAAAAGTCGGCAAAGAACTCTTTGAGATGGCGAACCTGGGAGGCACTGAACTCGATTTGCGGCTCCAGCACCAAGGTGGTGTGAGCGTTGGTGTTGCGCAAGCTGCGCTCTAGGTTGTCGCCTTCCAGCAGGTTGCTGTCTTGCCGCACCTCCGCTTTGCCGCGTGCGCAAAGCAGCGCGAGGTTGCAGAGGATGGCCGCGTAGTACCAACCGTAGTTCTTGCGCTCGAAGCGCTCCAATAGGGTTTTGACCGTGGTGCGCACACCGCTGCGAGCATTGCTCTGGATATAGGCCAGTAGTTCCTGCTCGGGCTCGGTCAGGCTAGTAGCGTCGTTGCCGAGTAGACCGTCCTGGGCCTGGCGCAAGTATTTGCCGATGTCATTCTCGTTGAACGGCACATCGCGCAGCATGCGCAGGTTCGGATAAGTAGTTTCAATCAGCTGGTAGAAGCCTTTGAGAATACGGGCCTGACCGTCGCTGCTGGTGGCCTCCACGTCGGCGGCGTTAATTATCAAGTGCGCTTTGCCGAGCAGCTCCTTGGCACGATCCTGCAGCTCGGCCAGACGTTCGTTGTTCTGGAAACCCTTGGCGTCGATGATGCGTTTGACCGCTTCCTGCTGGGTGCTGCTGTTCTGTCGGATGTATTTCTCAGTGCGCTTGTGCAGGGTGAGATCCTGCATGAACCGGGCATCAGCCGGCAGCACCACGCGCAGCTCATCACGTCCCATACTCTGCATACGCTGCACCGTGAGGTTATCGAAGTTGTCACTAAGCGGAGTGACAATGTGGATGGCCAACTCAAACTCACGACTGAGCGAACGGTCGTCCATTTTGCGCGTATAGGCGTAGTCCTGGCCGTTTTCATAGCGGACCTTGCGCTGCTTGACCACACCATCAAACAGCAGGGTTTCCAGCTCCTTGATGACATCGGCAGTTTCGATCTCTGTGTTTTTGATCTCTTCTTCGATGTCCTTCTCTTCGTCGGTCAGGTACTCGTAGAGCTCGCCATTGCGTTGGATGTAGGTTTGCTGCTCCAGCAAGTTGAGTGCCGCTTCCAGCTTCTTGCGTTGGGCTGGAATGTCTTCGCCAAAACGCTCTAGCATCAGTACATTGAGATTGCGCAGAGTGGCCTTGAACTCCTTGACGTACTTGACCAAGAACAATGCTTTGAGCACGCGCACCGCGTATGGGTCGCCAAGGTGCCGCTCGGCATTGTTGATAGCGCTTTGAATAGCGCTTTTCAGCGCGCCGCGAATGCCTTCGAACATCCGATCGAAGGTGGCCAGCTGGCCCACTGGCTCGCTGTCGATAGCCATGGCCACTTCGCGGAATACACCGAGCATGGAGCGTTCGCCCACCGAGTTGGCCTTGCCCTCAAAGCCGTTGTGCATGGATATGCCACGAATGGCCGACTGGAAAAGCGGGAACTGGTAGGGCACGAAGGGGTAGCAGTAGGTGAAGTGCTCCAGATCGCGGAAGTTCTGGTAGTGCTGTCCACCGTCGGCAAAGTCGAACAGAGTTTTGAAGTTGTTGAGCTGCTGGTTGTAGACGGTTTTCAGCAGCTCGGCACCGGAATCGTTCTTGGTCAGCAAGCGTTTCTGGATCACCTCGGCCACGTCGGCGCTGGTGAGCTTGAGACGGTTGGCAAAGCGCGCCTGGATCTTGGTGAAGTCGTTGCTTTGTTGCTTGCTCATGTCGCCCATCACAGAGTCCATATCCTCCTGTGCGGTGACAAATACCCATGCCCGGCCCTGGCACTTGGTGGCCAAACTTTCAGCCACGGTTTGCAGGTTGGTCATGAGCTTGGTGTTGTCGGCAATGTACTGACCGACCTCATCGACAAAGAAATTCAGGCGGAAGTTGGGCGGCTGTTTGTCCAGCCACTCCTTGACCTGATTGCCGAAGTCTTCAATGGAAACGCTGTGTTGAGCGCGGTATTTATCGAGGATGCCCTTGGCCAGCGCCAGGTCTTCGTCGGTGATCTGGGCGTAGGCCTTGGCGATGTTGCCTGTCTCCAGCAGCGCCTGCTCGCGACCACGCTCCCAGGGCTTATTGGCGATGCTCTGGTAGGCTTCCTTGAACGGTTGGAACAGTTCGCGACTGTCCAGGTCGCGTTCAAACTGGGCAATGTAGCCCTGCTTGCCGTAATAACCACACATCTCGTTGAAGACTTTGACGAACACAGAAAGCAAGGCGTCGACCTGGGTCTTGCTGATGATGTCGGCCTTCTGGTCGATGTTGAACAGGATGCTTTTCGAGGGGATGGCGACAGCTTTCTTGAGCTGGGCGCGCAACAGCTCGTCGTCATCCTTGATCTTGGGTAGGAAGATGTCCAATGCAGTACTGCCGTCGACCTGGCGATTTTCCAGCAGCAGGGCGAGCATTTTCAGCAGGTGCGACTTACCCGAGCCGAAGAAGCCGGAGACCCAGACGCCATTGGCATGGTGGTAGTCGGTATAGGCATCGAGGAAGTGCTCCAGACGCTTGGCGACTTCGTCAGTCAGGACGTATTCACTGAGCTCGTTGAACAAGCTAGCTTCGTCGTCGGCCTTGATGACGCCCTCAATCGGGCGACTGACTGGGCTCTTGAAAATTCCGTTGAGTTTCATCGACTGCTTCCTTACACCTGAGACTCGAAAATATTGAATGCACGGTAGTACTTGTCATCGTGCAGCAGACCGAACAGCTCCAGTGACGCGCCTTGTTCCAGCGAATGCCGATACTCACCGGGGAAGAACATCACCGTGGGTTTGTCCTTGGCCGTGCTTTGCAGATTGTTGAGTACGTTGTGCGAGCGAATATAGGGGAACACTTCACCGATGCCGGAGAGGAAAAGCACGTCGTAATCCGCCTGAGCAATACGTTCGCCAATAGCCGGGACCAGGTGTTCCTTGATATCCAATACACCCTGCAAAAGTTCCAGCAGACCTTCTTTTTCCACATCGGGCTCAACCGCCCGGATCTGTTCCCACAAGCTGACACCTTCGTCACTGCCCTCACGAGCCTTTAGCAAGTCGATGGTCAGGTCGTACAGGCTGACTTCCAATACCTTTACACCACGCCCCTGCAAACAATCGATACGCAGACCGGCCAACGTGTTGACCAGTTGCCGCTGCATGCGTTGTATCTCAAAGGCTTCAGCCGCCTTGAATTCGCAGATGTAGAACGGCAGATCATTATTCAGCCCTTTCATTTCCAGAAAGCGTTGACCGCTCATGACGTTCAATAGGTGTTCAAAGCGGGCTGCCAGCGGCTGCTGACTGATTTTTTGGCTCATTGCAGCCACCTTTTAAGTTCATGGTCAGTTGCCGGGAATATCAGCAATTGCTCGTTATCGTGGCGAACCAGTAAATGGGCCAGCGCTGGAGTTATCAACACAGGCTGAATCTGGTGCTGTGCGCTGATCAAGTCGGCATCCCGCAACATGCGGAACAGGTTTTGTCGCAATTTGCTATGCGTGGACGCAGCCAGTTCATCCAGCTCGGCATGCCACAAAGCTTTGGCATTGCAGAAGGCATCGTAATCGCTTGTCGTGAGTTGGCGGCGCATAAGCAGGTAATGCTCGCGCAGAACTTCGCGAGCGAAGTCGCGGATGAACGCATAGCGCCGGCAAGTTGCAGCCCACAGAAGGTAGCCTTGCTCCCGCAGGCTGCCATCCACCAAAAACTCCAGCTCCTCTGGATCCAAAAGCTCCAGACGCGCGATCAACTCCTTACTGATACGTGTCGCAGCAGCCGCTGTACGAACTTGCAACAGGTTCTCACCACGCACCTGCTCCCGTGTTTGCTTCCAATCACGCAGCGTTAGATAGCGCTCCACAACCAGCGGTGCTTCCTGCAAAAACAGGCCACCCGTGGTGAAAGAAAGACGATAACGCTCAGCCATCACTTCGCGCCTGCTGCGATTCGTCACTGGCTCCGCCAGCTTTGACCCAGGTATCCACCTCAACCTTCTGGAACTTCCACAACCGACCGACCTTGTGGGCTGGCATGCTGCGTTTGGCAATCCATGCATAAACGGTGTCCTTGCTGACGCCGAGGTGTTCGGCAATTTCATCAACACTGTGCCAACGATCAGTCATAGCTAAATCTGCCGATAAAAAAACGTGCTGATATTAGCCGTTTTTGTCGGTTTTAATAAGGTTAAAGCTGTTTCTCAGGATTAATGCCTGACAAATGCCTGCGCCACTTCAAAATGGCTTCAAAGGGCAGCCTAGCGAGTTTGCTTTGGTAAGCCTACGCTGCGAATAGCTCAGTGGCGAAATGAAAATGCGTCGCCATCAGTTCCCTCACCCGCCGGGATACATCTGCTCGATCAGCTGATCGAACTCTCCGCCATACCCACAGTAATCACGCGGAACGCGCTCAATATCCTCGGCAATCTGCGCAATCACTTCGCGCAGTTCCAATTGTCCATACCACCGAGCAGGAATCGCCGCAGCGCCATACTGAACACCAAGTATGTGTCCAGTGATCAGTCCGGAACCGTCGCTGTTGCCACCGTGATTCACCGCTGTTATGACGCCATCCTCGAACGAGCTCGCCGTCAGGGCACACCAGAGGCCAATTGCCAGCGCTTCTTCAGCGACCCAACCGCCACCGAGTTCGCCGATGCGTTGCGGGGTGGGCTTGTAGCCTTCATAGAAGAAAAACAGCACACGCTCGATAAGGCTGCGAGCTTCTTCCATGCCGGGCTTTTGCCCATATTTGGCCAGGCTTTCGCTAACTGCATGTTCGAGACTGTCCTCCCTGACCATCCGCTGGAGGATGTCAGCGAACAGCCCTGCCGTCAGGTAGCCTGTAGGGTGCCCGTGAGTAAGGCGCCCTGACTGGGCAGCGTAGTCAAAGGCGTTAGCAAAGAATGCACAGGGAGCAACGCGCATCAAGGCGCCGCAGCCCTTGCTGTTGTTCTCGGCGACAGCACCAAGCCGCTGGGTGGCCTTGAGGGCCGTGAGACATGTGGTGCCAGGGGCGCGACAAGACCAGAGTTCTCGCTGTTCGATCAACCACCCGTCCCTGCTGACTAGTATCGCAGGAGGGTAATTCTGGGTCATCAGCCAGCGCAGCAACGCATGGTGGATAATGCTGGGAACATGGCAAATCCCTCGTGAACTACTTCTCACATAAGCCCGCAGCAAGCCTTCGGCCGTGAATAGCATCATCTGCGTGTTGTCGGTGATGACACCGGAGATACCGAAAGTAGGGGCAAAATCAACGATACCCTGCGAACCGAATTTAGCTTCGATTGCAGGCCATTCGAGGAACTCCACCGTGGCGCCCAACGCATCGCCGACTGCACCGCCCAGTAGGCAACCTTTGATCCGTTCAAGTCTGTTCATATCCTTCGCCCTTATCCCTCTGCTGGGATCAATTCCTGCAAAATCACCAGCTTTCTTTGCAGCTGCTCGATGTGCGCTTTCTCAGCGCGCAGCGCCGAGCGCAGCTCCCAGTTTTCCATATCCAAAATCCTTGCCCAGCGCGTGCCCTTTTGACAGCCAAGAGCCATTTTCCAGAGCTCCCGCAACCTCAGGCACTGCAGCACAAGCGTCAGCAGGATTGCTCCCATCATCACCAATGCACCTGTCGAAACAGCATCCGACATTGTCATGTCCACATCCTTTAGTGAGTTCGATTGAGCTCGAAGACAGATCAAGGATATGTAGTGTTTTACGACAGGTATAGAATGTAGACTTATACAGGTAAAGTATTCACGCATATGGAGCTGTCATGAAACGCAATCAAGACATCAAGCAGGTTCGTTGGGATTTGGCACTTCGTTATCGCTTGATCGAGACCGTCGCCTGGTGGGAAGGCCGGCTGACCACGGTGCATCTGATCCAGAGCTTCGGGATCAGTCGTCAGCAGGCGTCTAAAGACATCAACACTTACATCACCGAACATGCGCCTAAAAACCTTACATATGACAAGCAGCTGAAGGGCTATGTCCCCAGCAAACAGTTCAAACCACTGTTCATCGACGACAGCGCCAGCGCTTATCTGCACCTGCTGAACCAGACCCATTCCCGTGCGCCGCATGTGGAAGGGTTGGCCTTGGCGTATGCCCACACCATGGTGCTGGAGGTGCCTGACCGGACAATTCGACCTGAAGTGTTGCGCCCATTGCTTAAGGCATGCCGCGACAGCGAGGTTATTGAAGTCGAGTACGTTTCACTCGCTAACCCGGTTCCAGAAACTCGCTTGATTGCACCACACACACTGATTTACACCGGTATGCGTTGGCATGTGCGGGCGTATTGCGAGAAGAATCGTGAATACCGAGATTTTGTGCTGAGTCGCCTGCGCGGCAAACCTGAGTACGAACGCAAGACCGAGAACCTCATCGACGAGGATGAAGACTGGAACACCAAGGTAGCCGTGATCATAGAACCCGACTCAAGGCTCAAACCAGAACAGAAGGCAATCATCGAAGCCGATTTCGGCATGGAGGATGGCGTGCTGATCATTCCGACACGCCGCGCCTTGGTCAAGTATGTGTTGCAGCGTTTTCAAATCGATCCGAAAAAGCTCGACCCCAAAGCGGCGGCGCAGCAGATCGTGGTGAGGAATCTGGATGAGTTGAAGCCTTGGCTTTATGAGTGACTCAACCCGGCATTTTAATTCGTGACGCACTGCATCACGAATTAATTGAACCTCCGAGAGGGAAGAATAATAGGCGTGACTCTGGGCACTCTGGAAGCATTCGCCCCGTCCTATGTCCGGAGCGAATGTTGAGATGAGATGCGTTAAGGACCAGATCAGTCTTGCGGGCGCAGTTCAATCAGTGCCTGTTCGAACAGAATTCTATCGTTCTCTGCGGCCTTGTCTTGTTGCACCAGAGCCTGGCTTTGCGCGTCGATCCACTCATCCATAGGTTTGAACACCTGCTCAACCACCAGAGTGATTTGGAACTGGTAGGCCTGACGCAAATCGTGGACAAACGAACTGGCAGAGTCGTCGATGGCTTTGGTACGACGAGCTTGCGCTGCCTTCTCCGCATTCTCTGTACGAATAGCCTGGTAGATGTCGTACAACGCCACGCCGACCTGTACCAAAGGCCCCGCCCAGCGACCCGCTGTACTGGCCCAGCGTCCCATGGTCTTGGGGCCAATACCTTTGAACAGTTTGGGCAGAAACTCTTTTCCTAGCTCCAGTGCCGCTTTCACTCCCTGTTCAGTCATGTCCTTGACATTACCCATGGGGACTTTCTTCAAGGCATCCTTGATGGCTGGCGACAGGATGCTTTCACCAGCATCCTGCGGCGCATCCAGATCCGCATTCAGCATGGCGTCAGCGTGTCGGAGAGTGGACTCGGCCAGTTTCTCACCGATTTCACCGAGGCTCTGCTGAGTCTTGGGCAGCTCGTACTCCAGCGTGCGCATCAGTTTGTCGCCCAGAGACTGGACAACTTCTGCCGCCCCCTCTTCCATCGCCTGGTTGGTGTCACCCCTGACTTGTCCTTCTGCTACTGAAGTAATCAGACTGACAATTGCCTGCTTTGCGCTACGACAATCGCGATCCAGGTGATCGTTTAGGCATGCAGTCAGACGGCTGCGCTCGTTTTCAATCTGCAGTTTGGCTTTCGTCAGCGCTTCAGCCTGACGGTCATTGCCGGCCTGCACCAACCGCAAATTGGCTTGTTCGATCGCAACCACCAGGTCTTTGCGACAAGCCTTGAAGATTGTCCCGGTGTCGCTTTGCTCAAGGAAGTCACCCAGCGCCTCCTCCAAGTCAAGAATGCCGCTGGCGCTTACCAGCGGCGCCTTGTCTTCGAGTCGTCCTTTGAGGGCGCTTCTGGCATTGACCCATTGCACCGGGACCTTGTCCAGAATGTTTTCAATACCGCGCTCGCTCGCCGCACGCTGCAGATGAATGCGCAGGCGATCGGTGATGCCGACATAATCGCGATCGCCGACCGTAATACCTGCCTTGTTGTTGACGATGAGCATTAACCGGCGCTCTGAAGCGACGATATCGACCAGCCGCTCCCAGGTTTTCGCTTCGTCGGTGGCACCGCCTGCAGCGACCACGAACAACACAACTTCGCTATTTTGCAGCTGGTTCTCAGCCACCTCTTCATGCTCGATCGGCGCGTCGATACCAGGTGTGTCGAGCAGCGTGTAATTGCCCCAGCGGTACTCAGTTACCGCGGCCGTTTCCGGTCGATCCGCCATCTTGGCATCTGCCCGCCCCATCAAGGCATTGAGCAGGGTACTTTTGCCAGCGTTGTAGTTGCCGTAGACCATGATTCGAGGGTGTAACTGCTCAGCCTTGGTCTGCAACCGGGCTCCCAGCTCATCACGTTGTTGTTCGGACAGCCAACGGCCCAGCGGGGTGCTGACCCGTTCATAGGTGTGGATAACCCGTGCGAAGTCAGGCAATGCCATGGGACAGCTCCTTTTCGATTTCCTGAATTTGAGTAAGCGTGTGCTGGCGCATCTCTTTTAATGCGCTGTGGAAGTTTTTCAACCAGTCGGCAATGTCGATAAAGCACAATTGGTCCAGTTGCTCATACAGGACATTCAGCCGGTTCTCGGCAAGCTCAAGCAACTGTTCGCGGGTCCCCAGTGAAACTTCGTCGCGGTTGTCGCCCACAGCCACTTCGATTTCTTCACTGGTATTGAAGTATTCTCCCGCCGCGCCCCCAGCCTTGTTTCCCGCCCAGGCTCCAAGTGCGCCACCGATCAGGCCACCGATGACCGTCCCCACACCTGGCATGATCAAAGTGCCTAGAGCTGCCCCACCTTCAGCGCCCCCCCAGGCACCGAAACCTGCCCCGCCCGCCCTGCCGAATGACTCATTGCGGCGGGAGTCGAATTTGATTTTTTCAACGCGCTCTGAAAACTGGGGGGCCTCTCGGGCGACAGGTCCAACCGCTTGGTCGTGAATTTCAATGTTTTCGAATTTCTGGCCAATCGAATCACACAGTTCGCTGGCGTAATACTGGAAAGCATGATCGAGCAACTTACGGCAGGCTTCAGAGAAAGCCTGGTCGTTCATCGCATATTGATCGGCATACTTTTCGATCTGACCCGGTAATTCTTTTCTGAGCTGGCTCAGAATATGATCGACGCTCAGTTTCAGGTCCTTACGCGCGGCGTTCAGCCCTGTTCTGATATCAACCAGCTCTTTTTCCAGCTGATCCGTCGATTCGGCCAGCTTGAGGCAGAACGCCTGCAGATTCTTCAAGGGTGTCTGGCGCTTGAGGGCGAGCCCACTGGAACGGGCTATGTTGCCAATATCTGCGGCGAAGTCGGCCAGCCCACTGTCCTGCCAGCGTTGCGCCTGCTCCTGGGGGCCACCTTCCTCAGCATAACGCACCGAAATCGAGTGAATATTGATTTGATTCAGGAGCGATTGTGCTGATGGGTCGATTTTGGCCAGCTCCGACCCGACGTAACCAATCTGGTCATCACGATCGGATCGCGCCTTCATTACCCGTTGGTTAACCAAGTTACCCAAGTCATCAACATCCTCCTCAATCACATCACTGCCAGTGATAAGCACCATGAGATTTTTCTTTTTCTGGAGCAACCCGACGACCTCATTCATATCGGAGTGCCGGCCAGGACTGCTGGAGTTGCTCAGGAATACGATCAGGTCGGCACACGCGACATAGTCGTCGGCCAACTGGCCGTTGACGCTGTTGACCGAGTGAACCCCAGGGGAATCGACCCAGGTCATACCCGGCAACCTGAAACCCTGGATTGAGCTGGTCGCTTCCACCACGTCGACGCCAAAGCATCGCTGCTTGCTCATCAACTCTGCCGACATGGTTTCCGCAGTCCCGGTACTTTCGCGCCAGAAAAACTCGGGGCGAGGGGAAGCGCTGTCGATCAAGGCCGCGTCCGGAGCAGAGTTCCCGTAGGCGAGATAATTCCCCAGGGAGGATTTTCCAGCTTTGACCTTGCCGTAGACAAAGATCAGTAGCGAGTCATCGAAATCCTTGCGAAACGAAGTATTGCGCTCATAGTTTTCGACGTTCCTGATCCAGGCATCAAGCTGACTGTCGAGCCCCTGCTGACAGCGCTCAGCCATGTCCTGCAACGGGTGACGCTGCTCAAGCGGGCTTTCACGCCAAGGCGAAGTCTTGCGTGCGTCATTAAGCTTCCTCAGCTGAGCCTTGAGGACACTTTCCCGGCGATCGATCTGGCGTTTGACCTGATCGAACTCACCGGCAATCCCGGCGAAGACATTTAACAAATCATTTCGGTTGGCGTGGCGGTCGGTCATCGTGACTTATCCCAGCAATTCTTCTTTCAGGCGCTGAAGGCCCGTGATTTCTTTCTGAAGTGCGTGCGCCTGGACAGCTTGCTTCACCCAGATCGGGCTGAAGGCTGCACCGGGGGCAATTGTATCCAAGTGCTTCAACATAGCTTTTGGTTTGTTCGGCACCTTTTTGATTACAAAGGCACTAAGGCTGTCAAAACTGACGTGCAGCGCGCCCTGGTTAGTTCGATCGAGTACCGCAGGGTGCGTCGCAAATAAATCTTTCAGTTGGCCATCAACGTCGGCAACCAGTTGAGCCTTACGTTTCTCGAGGTTTGCCTGTTTGCGACGAGCAATGGCCTGTGCCTCGGCCTCACGAGTCTGAATGCGTGCCCTGCGTTCGGCCGCTTCTTTTTCTTCATCGTCGGAGCTGGCGACGGCAGCAACCACAGCGCCGATTAAGGGTACCAATAACCACCACATAGCAATGTTCTCTCAATCGGATTCAAGGGTTTCGCAGCGGCTGATGCGTTCTCGGGTCGTGCTGACCAACTGGTTCACACTCTGACTAAGCACCAGAAACGCCTGTGATTGTTTGGCTTCGACGGCAGCCAGTGTGCGTTCCCGCTTGGCGATGGCCTTATCGACAATGGCCTCCAACTTACTCAGACGCTGCTTATCTCGCGCACGGCGCACGGCATGCAACTCGCTTTCGGCGCGCTCGACAAGTGTCTTCAAATGGTGGTGCAGCACGTTGATGCCGCTATGTTCGATAAGGGCGGGCTTTTGCTCCAACACGCCTTTGCGGTATGTCGTGAACGAGGCCGGGATCAACGTGCGAGGTGCCTTGAACAACGCCGAGAGGATGGCACTGATTGCGTCCAGGCGATCCTGCCTTTGCTCCGACGCACTTTCGGCATGGGTCAGAACGACCAGTAAGCTGTCTTCGATATCAGGACGCCGATGTTTCAACTCATTAAGGAAGTTGATTTCTACGGTTTCCAGAGTGCCCGTGCCCAGGTTGTGGGCGAACAGGATAATGTCGGCCGTCGCCAAGCCACGCCAGGCGTGCTGGTCATCCTCGTTATTGGCGTCAATACCCGGAGTGTCTACGTAAGTAATCCCTCCATGGGTTAAGGTTTGCACCGTTTTAGTCGAGCGCACTGCTTTGGTTTCGAAGAATTCGTTTTCAAGATGGCCGGTCAATGCATTGAGCAGTGCGCTCTTGCCAGCGTTCATCAGGCCACAGACCGCTATACGCAAAGTCCGGTCGACGGTCTTTCCCTCTTGACGCTCCTGATACAAACGCGCGAATTCAGCTGACTCGCGATTGAGCTGAATCAGCCAATTTTCAGCTGGCATGAAATGTCCTTATTGCAGTGTCGGAAGCGCTGGCGCATCCGGGATCAAACACAAGTTGCCCCCAAGTCATAACGTTCAGCGCGCACCCTAGCGTCTGAACACCTGCAACCCGGATCATCCTCCACGCGATATCACTTTGCCACGCCTTAGTAACCTGTCAATCAAACGCAGATCTACAAGCAGCAATAAGGCGATGGGATGGACACTAAACCGGCCCCTGCCCCTTTCGCAAAAACTCGTTTTCCGCCTCCATTGACTTGTAAGACCGATACACCTCGTACCCTTTCTTGGCGATAACGACGAGGCCAACTGCGGCGAGAAAGTTTTTCAGCATGATCCATACTCCTGTTTATTGGCTGGTTTGAGCATAACCATGCCTCGCGACAAATTGCGTCGCCCCGAGAAAATCCATTTTAAATCGCCGACCCCGCTGTGACGGACAGGCTGATAACTCCATTGAAGGTTCAGTCGTTGGTCGCCTCAGCCTTTTGTTTTGTCGGCCTTCGCCTGGAAATCTTTAAGCGGCAAGCTCACTGGGGATTTACACTCTCCTGAGGACCACGATTCAAAGTGCTTCTCACATCTGTAATGCAAACTCAGTCCCAAGATGAATGATCACCCCCACCAGCCCTCCCACCAATGTTCCGTTGATACGAATAAACTGAAGGTCTTTGCCCACGTGTGACTCCAGTTGCTCCACCAGTTCCTTCTCGTTCCAGGCTTCGATGCGTTCAGCGATGTAGCGGCCGATCTCTGAGCGATAGCGCTCAACCAATGGGCCCGCCATTGCCAGAATCTGGTCGTTTATCCAGGCCTGCATCAAAGCGTCTTCGCTCAATGCGTCACCAAGCTTGCGAGTACCCTCCTCCAAGCGCTGGCGCGTTGTGGAATCGCTTCGAGTAATGTCTTCCTCAAACCAGGTCACTACATCGTCGACCATGTCAGTCAGGTAGCTGTGCAGGGCCGGGTGTTGAACGAGTTGAGCGCGCAGTTGTGCCGCACGCAAACGAAAAGCTGGCTCCTCCTTGAGCTTATGCACCAAGGCTCCCAACTGCTGGTTGAAATGTTTGCGCAACGGGTGTTCAGTGTCGTGGTTGACCTCGCTGATCACGTCAGAGATTCGCTCGACCAACTTTGCCGATGACCAGTTGCCGGCAACGTTGTGCAGAGGCAGTTCCTTGCCGAAAACGTTGAACCGCAAGAACTCGAACTCCGTGGCCAGAACGTCGGCGATGCGTTTTTTTGTCGCTTCGCCTTGCAGTGAAACATCGACTTGATTCAATACGGCGTCGAGTACCTCCTGTGCCCTCCCATCATCGGTGAGCACTTCCAGCAACTGACCACTCATTTTTGCCAAATCAACTTCTTCCAGGCGCGCCAGAGCAGTGCTGCGTACAAACTGGCGCACACGCTCGTCACGCAGGGCGCCAATACCATGCCCAGCCAGCTTGACGGCTAAACCCGACAAGACTGCGGCGTTGTCTTCCTTCGACAGCCATTGCGCCAACCGCCTGGCAGTATCAAATTCGCTGACCTTCTGAAGTACCTGCTCACGTGAAAGAAAGTGAGTACAAATAAAGTCCCCCAGGTTGGCGCCAATACGCGCCTTGTTGCGCGGGATGATAGCCGTGTGAGGAATAGGCAACCCCAAGGGGCGTCGGAACAGGGCAGTAACGGCAAACCAGTCGGCGATAGCGCCAACCATCGCAGCCTCGGAGAAGGCTTTCATGTACCCCCCCAACACGGGATGGGAGTGGATCAACATCAAGGCTGCGACATAGAGCGCTGCCGCCAACAAGAACAACCCGGACGCTATTGCCTTCATCCGCGCCAACGGTGAATCGAGTTTCAACATCAAAAAACCTTAAATGTAAGTACGCAATGGAGGTCGTCGTCACCCGCTTCCGCGACCATTGGCCTCAATTTTTTGTCTGGGGCCTAGATATGAGCCTGCGCTGGATGGACACTCAATGCGTCATCCAAAACACCTGCCCTATAACGTATCAGTGAATAGATACAAAACTTTATTACGTGATAGCTTAACGCCATATCGCGTCATAATGTGTCGCAGGGCTCATTGAATGCTCAATCCCGCCCCTCATCCGCCGATAAAACCATGATCCTCAAGGTCCCGCGGATCCCCTCAGCCAAAGGAAGCACCTGGAATGGATTACCAGTCACTCAAGACACGCCACCGTAACGAACGCGACGCGCACCACCCAAACCTTGCGCTACGGGTTCACCGAGCCCTGAGCTGGCTCAATCGTGCGGAACAGGCAGAGGACGTTGACGGGCGCTTCATCTTCCTCTGGATCGCTTTCAACGCTGCCTATGCCACCGATATTGATGAGCAGCATCGATTGTCCGAACAGGAGGCATTCAAGGCTTTCCTGCAAAAACTTTGTACGCTGGACACCGAGCACCTGATCGAAAAACTGGTTTGGTCAGAGTTTTCCGGGAGCATACGTGCACTGCTGGACAACCCTTATGTTTTCCAAAGCTTCTGGGATTTCCAGAACGGCAAGATCAATGAAGCCATGTGGGAGGAACGCTTGCGTAACGGCAAACGTAGCGCTCATGCAGCACTGGCCGATCGCGATACAGCCAAGGTGCTGGGGGTGATGTTTAACCGCATCTATACCCTTCGCAACCAAATGATTCATGGCGGAGCCACCTGGGACGGCAGCGTCAATCGCACACAATTGCGTGACTGCTCAAACCTGCTGGCAAAGCTTGTCCCCCTGGTGATCCTTCTGATGCTCGACAACCCGAAAACATTGTGGGGCGACGCCTGTTACCCGGTGGTCAAGTCGTAACCCACCTCTCGCTTGCGCAAGGAAAAGCCCATGCCGTCCGCCAAATCGCATTCCACTGTCAGCCGCCAATGGGAGTTGCTCAAGCACCTGCCAAAGCGTGAGTCCGGTATCACCGTGACGGAGTTACTGGCGCGTCTTGAGTCCTCCGGTTTCAACATCAGCCGGCGCACCGTCGAACGTGACTTGATTGATCTGTCGCTGGTGTTCCCGTTGCAGTGTAGCGAAGGCACGCCACAAGCCTGGTACTGGACGCCTGGCGTGAATGTGGAGCTGCAAGGCATTACGCTGAGCGAAGCCTTGAGCCTGACCCTGGTTGCCGACACCATCCGCCCATTGTTACCCGCCAGCATGCTCAGCGTGCTTGAACCGCGCTTTGTGCATGCGCGGCAGAAACTCAAGGGACTGGAGGACGATAACGCGGCTGCCCGCTGGCTGGACAAGGTCGCCAGCGTGCGACCGGACCTAAACCTGCAGGCGCCGGATATCGACCCACTGTTGCTGGAAACATTGCAGAGGGCGCTGATTAATGAGCGTCAAGTGCAATGTCAGTATTACTCGGCACACAACGACAAACTCAGTGAACTGACACTCAATCCATTAGCCATGGTACAGCGTGGGTTGGTGACCTATTTGATCGCCACAGCGCATCCGTATACCGATGTGCGCCAGTTTGCGGTGCATCGTTTTCGCAATGTCGATCAGCTCGATAAACCCGTAGAGGGATTACAGGCATTTGACTTGTGTGAGTACCTGGCCAGTGACGCCTTGCAGTTCGGCACCCCCGAAAAGATTCAGTTTCAAGCTTGGGTTAGTGACCATCAGACGCGGCTGATTCGTGAGACACCATTGAGTGCGGATATGACACTGGAGCCGTTGGAGAATGGCTTTCGAGTACGCTCGACACTGAGCAACACCTGGCAGTTGCACTGGTGGATTTTGTCCCTGGGCGACTCAATGGTGGTGGAGCAGCCGCCCGAGCTGCGGGCTCAGATTGGCAAAACACTGCATCGTGCGGCGGCAGCCTACCGGCCACTGGATTCAGTGGCGGATGCAATAGGTACCGTGGTTTCGCTACAAAACCTGGCAGGCGCGACACAAACCGTCGCACCAGGTTCGTAGGGTAGCGCCACGTCGCTGATCAGCAGTCTATTTTTCCTTATGCAACAACGTGCCAATCACGGTGCGTTGAACCACCAGCGTTCACAAGGAGCGTCAACGTGTCAGAAATGCTTATCACGTTCGGCATGCAACTCGATGGTCAGCGGGCAACACGAGCCAGTAATCGATTAGGGGCGTTGACCGTCGGGCCACAGGGACTGCTGGATATTCTGGAGACCCAGCTGGGCCTAGTGGCACGTCAGCCTTGTGCGGCACAACGTACAGCCACG
The DNA here is from genome assembly GCF_012985445.1 of Pseudomonas sp. WS 5532. NCBI lineage: Bacteria > Pseudomonadati > Pseudomonadota > Gammaproteobacteria > Pseudomonadales > Pseudomonadaceae > Pseudomonas > Pseudomonas sp. WS 5532. Next base: position 254,832 of record NZ_JAAQWK010000004.1, on the reverse strand, counting down.
TACCGCGATTGCCTGGCGCACTGCAATAACCCACTGCGCTTCTATCATGCCAGTTTTTCCTCCGATGAATTGGGGGTGGCTGCTGCATTGCTGGCCTGGCGGGGTGATTTGTATTTGCACGGTTGGGATGGGCGCGTCGGTGCCGACGCCAGCCAACGTCTGAAAGACCTTGCCGAGATCGAGACTCAAGCTCGCGTGCAGGTCGCCCCTTCCATGGGACAGCGCTTGCAAAATGTTGCCAAAGCGCTGGGCTCTCGTCGCCCCCCGATCAAGACCGTGCTGTTGGCTGACGCTTTCGAGCTTTATCCACTGGCCTGGCAAATGGTGCTGAATCTCCTGCCTAACGAGCGCCTGGAGATACCGGAGGGTAAGGCGCAAGGTTTTCTGGGGCAGTTGCAAATGCAATTGCGCCAGAGCATTGCCGGTGTAGAGGTCACGCCCATTCAATGGCAAGAAGATGGCACAGTGCAAGTTGTTCAAGCGCAAACTCGAGCATTGGCCGCCAGCTGGCTGAGCCGCTCACTGGGCCAGGGCACCCCCACCTTGCTGGTGACGGGTGACGAGGGTGGTTGTCTTGATGGTCATTTTATTGGTGCCGGCCAGGCTCGCCATGGCCTCAATGGTAGCAGCAATCTACGCCCTGCCCTGCAGGTATTGTCACTGGCCATGGAGCTGCTTTGGGCACCAGCCAACTACCCGGCACTCCTGCAGTTTTTGACCCACTCGATATGCCCGATTCGTTTGTTTGCACGTCGGCGCTTGGCAACCAAAATAGCAAGCTCACCCGGCCTCGTCGGGAGCAAGTGGGAGGATGCACTGGAGGAAATCGCAGCGCATTACGCTGCAGATGCGCCCGACGTACTTGCCTCGATTGACGAGTGGCTGAATATGCCCACTTTTACGACTGACGACGGCGTGGCGCCCAGTGAGGTGCTGGTACGTGTCGAACGGTTGCTGAAGTTTTTTAAAGCACGCCTGGGGCACCAAGAGCCCGCGCATAGATTCGCGGCTCAGGCAGGTTACGCTCAGTGTGAAGCAGCACTAGACTCCCTCAAGACCTTGCATCTTCAAGGTGTGGAGCGGTTAAAACCGCGGCAGTTGCAGCAGGTCATCGAGCAAGCCACAGCCAGCGGCGTGGATAATCCATTGCTGGCCGCACAAGTCGGCGCCCACTTGAGCGTCTCGCGTCCAGGTGCGGCCATTGAGCAAGCCGACACAGTGATCTGGTGGCACCTGAGCATGCCGGTGTTACCGCCCCTGTCGCCCTGGTCCAAGGCCGAACGCATTCAATTGGCCGATGCCGGGGTGGCGCTACCGGACGGTGCCACACTACTGACTCAAGCAGCCCGTGACTGGCTGCGACCAGTCCTGGCAGCAAACTGCCGGCTGATACTGGTACTCGCGCCACCACGGGAGGAAAGCCACCCGCTCTGGCAAATGATCGAAGCCGTTGTGCAGCAGCCAAAGGTGCATATTCTCGAGGAGCTTCTGCATAACCCCGGCCCGCTTTGCCAAGTCCAAGCATCGGCGCCACTGCCACTGCGCAAACGCTGGTGGCGCCTGCCACCCGACATCCCGATCGAGACGCCTGAGAAAGCGTCTTTCTCGAGCCTCAACCTGTTGCTGTTCAACCCTTATCAATGGTTGCTGCAATACGGAGCCAAGATTCAGGCGTCCAAAAGCCAGAGCCTGAGCGACGGTTTTTTGCTCTATGGTTCGTTGACCCATCGCTTGGCTGAGCACTTTTTCACTCGGCCGGACGCGCTGAGCATGAGCACCACAGATTTTAACAGCTGGTTCTCGACCCACTTCCCCCGTGTGGTACGTGAAGAAGGCGCGGTGTTGCTGATGGAGGGACGCGGTGCCGACCTGGCAACACTGCGCCATCGTGCGCTGCGTGCTTTGACTCGACTGCGATCGCACTTTCTCAATGCTGGCATCACGGTCGTAACGTCTGAGCAGGCGCTGGCTGGTCGTTTCGAGGGTGGCGCATTGGGCGGCTCTGCTGACCTGGTATTGACCACTGCGCTAGGACATCGAGCCATCGTCGACATGAAGTGGTCGGGGGGCAAGAAATACCCGGAGCAGCTCAAGGCAAACCGCCATCTGCAGTTGGCGATTTATGCCGAGTTGCTTCGTCAGGACAGCGGTTCATGGCCTTCCGTAGCCTATTTCATCCTTGAGTCCGCGCGCCTGCTAACCCCGGATGACCAAACCTTCAGAGATTCAGAGCAAGTGCCGGCCAATCCGCCAAGCACAATGCCTCAGCTGTGGCTCAGTTTTACCGAGGCCTGGAAGTGGCGGAAGGCGCAACAGGCAGAGGGGCGGTTTGAAGTTGCGCTGCAAGGTATTGAAGAGGATGAGGACTCGATCCCTCCCGATCAGGCGATGCTGATGGAATACCTTAACGAAGCCTACAACGACTACCTGGCCTTGGCCGGATGGGAGCAATGACAATGTCGACCACCGCACACATCACATTTATCAGTGCTGGCGCCGGCAGCGGCAAAACTCACCGGCTTACTGAAATACTGCACCAGGAGTTGCTTGATCAGCAGGTCCAGCCTTCGGGTGTGATTGCCACGACCTTTACCCGAAAAGCCGCTGCCGAGCTGCGCGAGCGGGTCCGTAGCCACCTTCTCAAGCAGGGCCAAATCAATCTAGCCACAGCCATGGGCCAAGCCCGTATCGGGACCATCAACAGTATTTGCGGGCAATTGCTTGAGCGTTTTGCATTCGAAGCAGGCATGCCACCCGAGCAACGTGTGTTGGAAGAAAACCAGGCAGCCCTGCTACTGAACAAAGCGGTTGACCGGGTCCTTGATTGTGAACGCCTGGATAATCTACTCGCCGTCGCCCGACGTCTGGGCCTTGAAGACACCAATCAACAAGGCGACTTTGCTAATACCAACTGGCGCGATGAGTTGCGCAAGCTTTTGAGTCAGTTGCGCACCAACGACATTGATCTTGAACTGTCCCGTAGTTTTGCTGACCGAAATGCCAACGACATGCTGAAGCATTTCCCCAAACCGACCACAGCCGACTTGAACGGCGAGTTGTTGCACAGCATTCCTAAGGCACTGGATCTGTTACAGGCAGCTGGCAGCGATAAAAAGAACACTGAAGCCTACATAACGTTGCTTACCCGCTTCCACTATGAACTGCAGCAAGGCAACGCGCGCTGGAGTGATTGGGCAAAACTGGCGAAGGAAGCTCCTGAGGCAAAGCTCAAGCCATTGGTAACAACCCTCTCTGAAACCATTGGCCGCTACGCCGAACACCCGGATCTACATGGCGACATCCGCGCCTACCTCGAACAGGTTTTCGGCCTGGCCATTGATGTATTGAACGTGTACGAACACAACAAACGTGAGTTTGGCGTACTGGACTTTGCCGACCAGGAACATGCCTTGCTCAAGTTGCTGGACAACCCAGCCGTGGCGCAGGTGCTCGAGGATGAGCTCGATCTGATCATGGTCGACGAGTTCCAGGACACCAGCCCGATGCAGCTGGCGATATTCCTCAAGCTTTCACGCTTTGCCAAAAAGGTTTACTGGGTCGGGGATATCAAGCAGGCGATCTATGGTTTTCGGGGCAGCGACTGTGCGCTGATGCAAGCCATCCTCAAGGCATTGCCCGATATGGGTGGCAAGAAACAGGTATTGCCTAACTCTTGGCGCTCACGTACCGAGCTGGTCGAACTGGCGAACGATGTATTCAACAAAGCCTTCGCCAACAGCCTGGAAACAAAGGACGTTGAGCTGATACCGACCCGCACGGATCAACTACCCGGCCCAGCCTTCGCCAATTGGGTACTGGACGGCAAAAATGCCGAATTGCAAGTCAACGCGTTGGCCGAGGGGATTGGCCAACTACTGGCTAGCCGTTATCAGGTATTCGATAAACCCCGCCAGGAAGCCCGAGCGGTACGCTTGGGCGATATCACTGTGCTTTGCTACTCCCACAGTAACGTTGCGAAAGTAGCAGCAGCCCTCGCTACTCTGGGCATCCCCTGCTCCACAGCACAACCAGGGCTGCTAGCAACCGCAGAGGCAACTCTGGCACTGGCGTGTTTGCGCCGATTGAACGACCCGGCCGATACCCTGGCAACGGCACAGATTATCTCGTTAACCGAAACCGAAGGGCCGGAAAGCTGGGTTGCCGAGCGCCTGCGCTACCTCAATGCAGGACACCCCAAAGCGCAGTGGCGTGAACTGAGCCTCGGCGAGTTTTTGCAACACCCGCTTGTGGCGGCCGTTGCACAACTGCGCACAGATCTGCCAGTGCTGACACCAGTAGAGGCGTTGCAACGCCTGATCGCCGAGTGCGATTTACCCTCGCGTGTTACCGGCTGGTCAACCTCGACAGCGCTGGCGCAAAAGCGCTTGGCCAACCTTGATGCATTGATCGATCTGGCGCAGCAGTATGAGGATCTCTGTCGAAATGGATTAGGGGCGGCATCCATCTCCGGGCTGTTGTTGTGGCTGGACGAAATCGCCAACGCCAAAAATGATGCACTGGCCACTCCTGCGCTGGATGCCGTTCAAGTGATGACTCATCACGCCAGCAAAGGTCTGGAATGGCCGGTCGTGATTTTGATGGATCTGGCACGCGATATCAGCGACCGGTTATGGTCAGTCTCGGCTCAGTCCAATAGCGCATTCGATCCACATAAACCATTGCATGACCGCTTTATCCGCTACTGGCCATGGCCGCTGGGCAAACAGAAAGCGGTTCCGTTGAGCGAAACGTTCGAACAGACCGCCATGGGCCTGGCGTGCCGGGCTGAAGCCGTTGAAGAAGCAAAGCGCCTGCTCTACGTGAGCATGACCCGCGCCCGAGACCTGCTGGTCATTGCCCGTTCGAGTAGAAAGATCACAGGAGAGTGGCTCGACACTGTCCAGGCACCCTGGTTGATGACGCCTCCCGGGCTGTCGACTTTGAAGCTGCCGAATGGAAAAGAACTGCGCGCCGATTGCCAAACGCTCACTGCCAGTGATTCACCTGTGCCCGTGGCGGTGATTGAACAGAATCTGCACTGGTTTGCCCCGGTACAAGCGATCCAGCCTCGTTTGCCACTGGGCTTCCAACCGTCCAGCGGTGGCGCTCGCACCAGCACCGCAGCCCGCAATACATGCCGGATCGGCACTCGCATCGCCTTCCAAGGCAGCCCGGAAATGAGTGTATTGGGAACGGCCATTCATGCCAGTTTGTGCCTTTCATTCACTGACCCCAACTTCCCCCTCACCTTAGACGAAGTGCAGGACCTGTTGCAGAGCCACGCAGTGCACGAGCACGTGAATGCCAGTCAGGTCATCGCACAGCAATTGGCCTTGCACGCCTGGATCGAATCCCGCTGGCCAGAGGCCAAAGCCATGGCTGAGTACCCGGTGCAACAGTTGCTGCGCTCGGGTCAGGTGCTCAATGGTCGGATCGATCTTCTGCTGGACACAAAAGATGGCTGGGTGCTCATTGACCACAAATCCAACCCGGCGCCCGAAGCCCAGTGGGAGCGATTGGCCGAGGAACATGCTGGTCAGCTTGATGCTTACGCCCAAGCGATTGAGGCGGCATCGGGTCGGCCTGTCATCGCCGCATGGCTCTTTCTGCCGGTGGCCGCGGGAGCGATTCAGGTTTTTTAGCCGCCGACGTGATTCCACATTCGCGTAAACGACCAATCACGGCGGTCGGGTTGATCTCGGCCGCTGACATCACAAGGAAAAAAGCATGACGCTGTATGAATCAATCCTGCTGGAAGTGCGCAACGGTGCGCTGAGCGAACCCTTTGAAGTGCAAGAACTGACTAGCGAACGTCGTCGGGTCATGTGCTCTATAGAGCAGAAGCTGGTTGAAAAATATCGTATCGGATTCGAGTTCTTTATGGAATCGACGATCGGGACGACCATCGCCAACTACGCGCAGGACGAGCAGACGGGAGCCGGCGGCTACAATGTCGAACAGGGTGCCGAAGCAAAGTACCTGCGAGTCAAGCCTGGCGTATACAAAGTAAAAGAACTGAATGGTCCGCTATAGCCGCCAGGCAAAGTTTCAGGCTCAGGGCTAACCAAATAATCGCTTTACTTTCGCCACGGCCACTTCCAGGGCCGTGGCTTGTTCCATATTTACATCCCGACTTTTACAACGCGGGCAAACCTCAGGACAGTCTTCGAATCGCAAGACATCACTGAGCGGGATAACCGTTTGGCTCCAGCCACAATCTTTGCAACGCATGGTGAAAGGACGCACTGGCCTGACCATAGAAACCCCTCAATCTGTTGGCACTTATTCCAGACTACAGCGTGTTGCGACAAGATGAGTCGTTAGCCGAAATCAGATCCGAGCCTAGCGATGCCGTTCATTGACAGGATGTCTTAGAAACCTCGAGCAATATAGCCTCGCGTCCATAGATGCCGGCAGTCCTTGCACTCGAAATCCTGACTCACCTCATGGTCTGTCACGGTCACCTGCCGCGACTTGCGCTGCCCTGTCAATCTTTCGATGACAAGATGCTCCACGGATCGGACTTGATAAACCGCCTCATGAGAGCGGACCATCTTTATCGCTCTATGGTGACAACTGGGGCACTCTTTGTTTTTCTGGTGTTCGATCCAAAGGATCTGAAGATGGGGAATTAGCCAGCTTGAGGCGCTGAGCACTCCAGCGATGATCAACTGGTCCGCCGACTTGGCCGAGAACGTGATGATCTCGAACGCGCCAAGCACGCACAGCTCACCAAAAAAACTGCCCCAGAGTACAGCCCAGAGCAGTCGATACCTGCACAATTGCCGATAGCTCGACTCTCGTCTGGCAATCTGTTCAGCGAACGTTGTGTCTTCTGTCCGTACAGCTACGCCACTGACGGCTGACAAATACTCGTCACCATCGAAAGCGTTGTTATAGAACTGCTGAGCCTGCAACTGTAGCTGGGCACAAAATTCGTCCGGAAGAACCGTATGCTCATTTTTCTCGTCAGATTGAAGCTTGAGCTTCAGTACTTTGGCATCACACAGGCAGCGAAGAATCTTTTGAGATGGCTCGATGAAAAACATGCCGATTTCGTAGAAGCTACCCCCGCGATATTCGCTGCTTCTGTTTGTCTGGTACTTCAAGTCAAACCGTTGACGGTCGACCAATAGGGTCAATTGAGATGGTAACCAGCTGCCTGAGCGAGTGGTCTTGATCTCCACATCAAGAATCATGCGGTCTGAAGCAGGACGGATATTGCGGCGCCATGAGAAGGTAATCTCATACATGCCGGAGCGATGCCGGCAGTGGCGCAGGTGCTCAATCGTGGTGAGGCCATCGAACTCATCCCGTTCGACGGACACAAAATCGGACTTGATGTCCATCAAGCCCCCCCTTTCTGACTGATACACAGTTGATGTTCGTTAAACACCGCATCCTTAATGATCACTGGACTGCCGGGTGTTTACGTTCCTGTGTTCGGGTTCTTAGCGCGAGCCTTTGCCAGCATCTCGTCCAGCTGAGCCAGCAAATCGTCTGCGCTGATCTCGACAAACTCCCCGCATGATGCGGCCAAGATCTTCTCGGCAAATTCAGCGCTGTACTCCGGGTGAGGGTAGCCCGGGGCAGCTTTATCGATTGCTGTGAAGCACCACTCGCCGCCCACTTCCTGGCCCATAAGGCTATCGGCCTCCTGCAGGCCAAATAGCGTGGATTGATACTTCGCATCACAAAGATTTGGGCATGCCTGCATCACGGCCTTTCTCAAGTCACCAGCGCTGATGCCGTCAGCGGCGAGCTGCATAATCAAAGCCTGCAACGGATTCATGTCGCGCATCCTGCACCTCACTCATTTAGAATGACCTCCCCGTCAAGCAACGAAAGGAAGTTGTCGATCAGGTCTTAAGCCGCTAAAGCTAGACGCTGATCACCCAGGTCGTAGCCAATCATGAAGAGTGCAGCCTCCAGGGCACGCAGCGGGTCATTCGGAGTGGGCACCAAATGGAAGCGGCTGCCGGCGGCGCTTGGATGCGCCAGGACCGCACTCAGCACCCAACTGGCGCGCATATTCCACATTGCGTGATGATGGCCTGAGCGCAAGACCTTGAACTTGAGCCCGCCGGCACCAGGGTCGCGGCGCTTGGGAGCGAGCGTATTCTCTCCTTCCTTGGCAGCGGCCCAAGGGAAGCACAGCCCTTCAGGAACCTTAGACAATCCGTATGCAAGGCAAAACTTTACGACCATCCAGCCCAGACTTGCGGCAACGCGGCTGTCGTAGATGATGAAGTCTTTGCAGAGCAAGGAGTACACCTTGGTCATCCCAGAGTTGAAACGAAGGTTTTTCGAACGCAAGACAGGTGCATGGCTGTCGCCGGCGACTATCGCAGCTTGTACGTCTTGCAACATGCGGCCAAGCCCGAGCTCATTCTTCTTCAGCCAATCCACATTGTGGGCAGTTACACCCCCCCAGCGCATCACGTCGACGGCTGCATCTAGAGTGCGCGAGTCGCTCCCACAAGCATTCACCAAGTCCTGACGCAGGGCAGACAAAGCGATACCGTTGCTGCTGGAGCAAAACCCTCGATTGAAGCCTAAGCGGGCATTACCCGGATGGTTCCAACGGTAGTTTTCGAAGGCGTTGTACAGGCTGCTACATGACCATTTCTCATCAGTCTTGCGATTGACATATTGATGATTAAAGTGCACTTGTGAATCGAGCTCAGTGGCCAGCCAGCTGATGAACCCAGAAACGTCAGGAAGGGCTAGATAGGTTTGGTCGTTCATGAAATGCTCCTGTGGGCTGACACATGTAGTCGCAGGATTGCTTGTCAGCCAGTACATAGTCCCAGCAGATAAACCCACTTTTTGTCCCTGAGCTTCAGCAATGATAAATCATCACCGACGCCGTACCGCTTTGCGCAAAATTCTTCAACGCGAAGGCAAGTCCCTGTCGACGGCGGATATCCACACTGAACTATGTCGGTGGTTCAATGATTTCAGCCTCCATGTAAAAACCACACTGCGAGACCTCGAAGCTCTGACCGAAGCCGAGTTGGTAACTCAGGGTGAAACCGGCTCAGATAAGAAATCAAAATATTGGAAAACCGGTCGGGGCAGCTTCGACTTGACGCTCTCTCCCACAGAGGCAATGACGTTGGCCGCTATTTTCGACCACGCAGAGCGCTTCGGCTTCCCACCACATACGGTACAACTGACCAAGCTACGCGAATGCGCAACCACGGAAATAACCAAGCACTCCAAGCGGACTGTCGCCTGGACGCAGCAAATCACTTCGGGGACCCGTTTTACGCTGCTCAAACCCGGTAAATATGACCCTGCGCATCTCGACCTTATCCAAGGGGCGATTCTGGACGATGCTTCGCTTGAGGTGACCTACCTTCCAAGAGACGCCGGAGGCGTTGAGTGCATTTACCTACTTAAACCCTTGGCACTTTCCTATCAGGATTCAAACGTCTATCTGTCTGCCTACGTGCTCGAGGAGCAGTGGCCGCAGTCGGATCCACCCGCGTCAGACACCTACCGCGGCAAGTACAGCAGTAACGGCCCCAAGTCGATGTGCGCCCTCATGCTGCATCGAATGGTAGAGGTCAAGACGAGTTGGCAGAAAATACCTGGCCCGGCCAGCTACGACTTCAACTCCTTTGAGGTCCAAAAGCACCTCATGACGATACACGGCGAAAGTCCCATCCAACTCAAACTACGTCTTAGCCCCAACCTGCACAATCGGCTTACCGAGAACCCGCTGGCTGAAGACCAGGTTGTAGTGCAATACGCCGACGACCGATGGGACTTGAGCTGCACCCTCCACGACACCCAAGGCTTGCGCCTGTTCCTGCTCAGCAATGCTGGGGACATTGAAGTGCTCGCCCCTCCAGTAATACGAGCACACGTGCGCGAAACGCTTCGTCGAGCAGCGAGTGTATACGCGGGCGATTAATTGCCCGGACCGCAGATCCGATGCAATTGCGTAAGTGCTTTGGACATGGCTACCCAAACGTGCTGCCACTGACCAGACATAGGCATTCGGGATGTCGGGTGGACGCCTGGAAGGCTGAGTTTCATGGATTTTGCCCATCCGCCAGTCAAAATGATGGCAATGAGCCGCACTGGGTGATTGAATCCACGCGAAGCGCCAAACATCCCATGCCTACCCAGCACCCGATTCGAGATCGTAAATCATGGAAGAACTTTGCTTGGACTCACACAGTGTCGATTTGACTGCAGCAACGCTGGCTAGCAAATTCGTAGGCGATATTTCTGGTGTTTTCAGGGTGCCTGGATACCAACGTGGCTACCGTTGGGACACTACGGATGTGGACCGCCTGCTGAACGACATCTGGCAGGCGTTGAAAACCGCAGAACTGGACCAGCCCTATAATCTACAGCCCATTGTGGTCAAACAGCATTCACGAGGCTCTACGGCGCAAACATGTCAATGGGAATTGGTCGATGGGCAGCAGCGCTTGACCACGATCTACCTGATACTGCTCTACATGCATAAAACGGGTTTGAACAAGGCCCCGCTGCCCTATTCACTGCACTACGAAACCCGCCCAGGGAGCGCAACATTTCTCGAAAGGCTCGGCGATGAGGAGCTGGAAGACTACGACAGCAACATCGATTACTTCCATTTGCACAGGGCTTATCGCTGTATTGGTCAGTGGTTCGATAAACACGGTGCTCGCACTCAATTCGCGGCCAACAAATTCTACGAAGCGCTGTTCGAGAAAGTCGCGGTGATCTGGTATCAGGCCCCCGAAGACATGGATGCCACGGCCCTGTTCACTCGATTGAACGTCGGCCGGATACCGCTGACGGATGCGGAGTTGGTCAAAGCGTTGCTGCTGTCCAGGATCAAGGTCGAGCATGCCGATCGAGCCGCCGAGGTCGCCAGCCAATGGGACATCATCGAGCGCGATCTCCATGCCCCCGAGCTGTGGGGTTTCATCTGTGGCAATTCGCCGAAGGTTACCGACCGCTACCCGACCAGGATCAGCCTTTTGCTCGATTCGCTGGTATCCGGCAGCCAGTCACGCAAGTCGACCCGCTACCATACCTTCGAGTCTCTGCGGCCGGATATCGAAACAGACCCACTGGCATTCTGGCTGCAGGTTCTCAACCTGCATGACCTGATGCTTGGCTGGTTCAACAACCGCAACCTGTTTCATAAGGTGGGTTATCTGGTACTCACAGGGACGGACTTCGGAGAACTGGCTCGTTTGTCCGCAAACCAGAGCAAACGTCAATTCGAACAGGACCTGGATCACCGCATCCAAGATTCACTGAGCCTCAAAGCTTCGGACGTGGAAGCGCTCAGCTATGACGACCGAAAGCACTACGACAAGTTGCTGAACCTGCTGTTGCTGGTGAATGTCGAAACCATGCGCCGGGTGCCACACGCCAACCAACGCTTCCCCTTCCACATGCACACCGATACGGCATGGTCGCTGGAGCACATCCATGCGCAGGATGCCGAGAACCTGACCAAGGCCGAACAATGGCAAACCTGGTTAAGGCTGCATTTGACCGCGCTCAGTGAGCTGGCGCCCGATACCGTCCCGCAACAGTCGCAGCTGTTTGAGGAACTGAAGACAGCGCTTGAGCAAGTCGGCACGGCGCAGAACTTTGGCAACACCTTTCAAGACCTGGCCAGTCGTGTCGTCGCCGCTTTCAATGCGCCCGACGAGCAGACTGCCTCTGCTCATGGCCTGCACTCCATCGCCAACCTAGTCCTGCTGTCGAGGTCGGACAACAGCCTGCTGAGCAACGCGGTGTTCGAGGCCAAGCGGCAAATGCTTCTGGATGTAGACCGAAAGGGAGGCTACATACCGGTGTGCACGCGCAATGTATTCCTCAAGTACTACACCCCGGCGAACGCGCACCAGAACCATTTCTGGGGCCCTCAGGATCGCAATCATTACCTCGATACAATCCTCGAGATCGCCAAGCCCTATTTCCTGAACGAAGAGAAAATGGCATGAACCACACACTCACGTCGTACATTTCACTCTTCGACAAAAACTTGCAGGCGACTCATCGAATCCAAAGAATCGAAATCCCGCTGATCCAGCGCGACTATGCACAAGGCCGTCATGGCGCATCGGTGGAGCGAATCCGCAAGGACTTCGTCGACGCCTTGCATGATGCCGTCATGCATGACGACCGTCCCATCAGCCTGGATTTCATCTATGGCGATGTCGTGGACGGCACCCTCTATCCCCTGGATGGCCAACAACGCCTGACCACGCTGTTCCTGCTGCACTGGTACCTGAGCTGGCAGGCCGGCGAGCCCATCGAAGGGCAAGCATGGCGCAACTTCACCTACGCCACCCGCGCCAGTGCCCGACAGTTCTGCGAGGCATTGGCCAACTATCGACCACCCGCCGGCGAGACCGATTTGAAGGGTTGGATTGTCGATCAGCCCTGGTATTTTCACGGGTGGCAACATGACTCCAGTATCCGAGCCATGCTGGTCATGCTGCAGGCGCTGGAACAGCGTTTTGCCAGCGCCAGCAGCGAAGCATTCGCTGCTGCCTGGGAACGTCTTGCCGCGACCGACCATCCGGCAATCAGCTTCCACCTGCTGCCGGTGGTGAAGAACAAGCTCAATGACGATCTCTATATCAAGATGAACTCTCGCGGCAAGCCGCTGACGCCGTTCGAAAACTTCAAAGCGCATTTCGAGACGTTGCTCAAAAGCGCCTGTCCTGCACAAGCCGACGATTTCGCACACAGGGTTGATACCGTGTGGACGGACGTCATCTGGGCTTACAAGGACGCTGATCAGCTTATTGATGATCAATTCATGCGCTACTTCCGTTTTGTGTTTGACCTTTGCGCCTGGCGCGAGGGTAATCGCGCCGACAGCAAGGCCAGCCTCGATCAGTTGGCACAAAGCCTGTTTGCCAGCGACCAAGCGAAGGCGGTCGAGCACCTGAACTACCTGTTTGCAGCCTTCGATATCTGGGTCGACCTGGACACGAGTGATGCCTTCAACACCTGGCTGCGTGCAGCCGACGCTCGATCCCCATCGGCCCTGCTGCTGTTCAATCCTCTGCGCACCCAGCCCGGCCAGAGCCGCATCGACCTCTTCGGTGGTTGCTGCCGGCATTACGGGGATTCCGAGTGGAGTCAGGCTCATAGCCTTCTGCTCTACGCAGTGCTGCTGCATCGCATGCACAACACCGCTGATTTCCCTGAACAGTTACGTATCGTGCGCAACCTGATCGAAGCGTCCGGTGGCGGTGAGATGCGCGCCCAGAACATGCCCGCCTTATTGGAAGATGTACGCCGTGTCATAGTCGACGGAACCCTGGACGGCGTATCGACCTTCAATCAGAAGCAGATCGCGAACGAAAAGGACAAGATCAACCTACTTGCCGCCCACCCGTCGCTGCGAAAAGCGGTCTACCAACTGGAAGACAACAGCGTGCTGCACGGCGCACTGGCCGTGTTCGACCTCGACCCAGCTCTGGACCCTGCAATTTTTGCCCAACGTGCCTTAGCGTTTCTTACCTTGTTCGAAGATGCTCACTGTTGGCCACAGTTGACCGGCGCACTGCTCTCGCTGGGCGATTATTCGCGCAAGCAGGATCGTTATGGCGGCTACCGATTTTTCGATTTCGGCTCGCCGCGCAGTGAAGCAGTCTGGCGGGATCTGCTTGCGAGCAGAAAGAGTCCCGAGTTGGTACAACCCCTTACCGAACTACTCGATCAGGTCGCGCAAAGCGGTAACGATCTCGCCGTACTCAAAGAGATTCAGCAGGCGTTCCTCACCGCGTGCGAACGCGACCACGTGCTGGACTGGCGTTATTACCTGGTCAAGTACCCGCGCATGCGTGAAGGTAACTCGGGCCGCTATGCCATCAGCCAACGTGGCTACAGCATTTGCATGCTGGACAAGACAGTCATGCGCAGTTACTACCGCGACCCCTATCTCTCGGCGGTGGCGACCACGAGCGGCTTGAAGGTTCCAGACAACAACCTCTGGTTTTATGGATACGAAACCCTGCGTCGCGGGCTGGAACGAACGGGTGGTACTGTCACCATCGAAAGTGTCGACGACGGATGGAAACTCGAAAACTTACCTGACGACCCTGAACTCGCACGGAATATGGAGGACTTACGTGCAAGCTTCAACATCGGCAGTGACCAGATATATCGAGTGCCACAGGAAAACGGCATAGATGCTACTGACCGGATCATACAGGGTGCCAAGTTGCTCCTTGCAATGGATGAGCTCGGTCTCTAGCGGCAGGATCGGCTCAAGGGTTAGCCGGTTTCTGATTAGTAAGACTGTTGACGATGGTTGTCCAAATGTCGGCTTTGCCAAAAGCCGACATCTGCCCCCGACTGATCAGGGACAGACCGGCTTGAGTACCAGTTTTCGAAATACTGGCTTGATCCATTGATTCACCATTACAATTCCACTCTAACCAAGGAGTGAAATCGGATGGCGTTTTACATCGAAAGTGTGGGTGAGGCCGTGATTAGCCTTCAAAATGAGGAGTTTCGAGTTGACTCCGACACCTTGAAGCAAGGTGATACTGTTCAGACAAGTCAACAAGCCTATGATGAGGACGACGTCGAATTCGAAACTTCGTTCTTCGCTATATCGCGGGGTGAAAACACCGAAGAAAAGCAGCTCTTCACATGGAGGGTGGAGTACACCCAACACTTCAGCACTGGCAAGCTATTTATTAACGCCACTGAATGTGTAACTCCAGGCGCGCTAATGATAAAAGACCTCAGCTTCAGTGTAGCCGTAGATGAAAATGAGTAGTTAAAAGGAAATTTTCACCGGGCGCTTTACTTTAAGCGCCCATAGCCTCAGCCATTACATGCACTAACGATGGATGGGCGCACATCTACATCGAATCTATTCAATGTGACGAGCCTCGAGAAAGCTTACTTTGCCAGTCGCTTCGAGCTTTGCCTGACTACCCGGTTCGGGCCTGCCTCCGAACACCAGAAAAATCGACCTCCCACAACGCTTATCATGCGACGATCTCAGCTCAAGCAATGCGACGTGATGGGTTCACGCTTGCCCTGCCTCCTGAGACCATCTGACTGGCTCCACCCGCCCTCACTGCTGCGACAGGCACGGGAACTCTGCCAGCTGCAGGACGAAAACATCCACCGTAAGCAGTTGGTGATCGGCCTCGCCCTAATTTGTCATATCCTTCTGGTGGTGATCAGAAAAAATCTGAAGACAGCTAGTCGTGTCGATGTCAGCTAGCCCCCCCAATAGAAAATTCGCGAAAAGGAAAAGATCGCAGCCAATACAATCAGAACTGATCAGACTTGACAGGTTTCAACGCGACGAAGCCCCGAATGGCCCTTTAAGAGCTTTTTGCTAACGGTGACCCAACGGTGACCAAAATGATCAAATCCCAGAAACAACAAAGCCCGGTGGTTTCCGAACCGGGCTAAGTCATTGAATAATATGGTCGGGACGGAGTGATTCGAACACTCTACCCCTAGCACCCCATACCATCACCGGCAGACTCCTGCTGCGCGTTCAGAAAATCCATTGAACGTCGACCGCTCTGCGCCATGTATGCTTCTGGCCTAGGTGGAGCAAAGCCGACCTCTAGGGCATCTAATAAATCCGCCCAATATTGCATCATCCTACGTCTCGGCTCGACGTATTCTGCATGATTGTATGCAGCCCGAATTTGGTTGGTATCAGCGTGTGAAAGCTGCGCCTCAATCCACTCTTCTACAAAGCCAACCTCGTTAAGCGCCGTGGAGATGGTAGCCCTGATGCCATGACCGGTGAGCCTTCCTTTGTAACCCATACGGCTAATCGCGGTGTTAAGGGTATTTTCACTGATCATTTCCTGCGGTTCGTATCGGTGAACCAGCAGATACCGCGCACCGCGCGCCCTTAACTGCATCAGCCGCTGCACAATTGCAATTGCTTGGGTAGACAGCGGAACCACATAAGGTGGGATCTCATTCCCCTGGGTTCGAACACGACTCCGGAGTTGCTTGACACCCTCCGGCGGCACCAGCCAGATCCCCTTGTCGAGGTCGAATTGGTCTGGCGTCGCCGCCCGTAGCTCTCCTGTACGTACCCCTGTCAACAGCAATAGACGAATACCAAGCCGTGTCGCTTCTGCACACCCATAGTGGGTTACGGTCCTGAGCAGTCCTGGAAGTTCATTTACCTGGAGGAAGGGATTATGGCGAACTGGCCGCGGCGTCTCGGCAACGATATCAAGATCTGCTGCTGGGTTCACATCAACGAGCCCTTCCGCCATGGCAAAACGGAAGATCTGGTTGAGCCAGGTGCGCACCTTCCGAGCAGAGACCAGCGCCCCTCTGCGCTCAATTCGCCTAATGAGCTCCAGCACGTCACCACGAGAAATATCTGAGATCGGAAGATCGCCCAAACACGGCAGCATGTCCTTCTTCAGGTATTTGCTCGCTTGCCCTGCACTGCCCTTCTTACTTTTCGTCAGCTTTTTACTTCGGAACTCATGCCAGCGACCAGCAACCGCTTCAAACGTGTTGTTGGCGGCGTGAGAGGCTTTTTGGCGCTCGGCGCGACGATGTGAGCGGGGATCGATATTGTTGGCCACCAGCGCACGTGCAGCCTCTCTCCGCTGGCGAGCCTCCTTGAGACTGACGTCGGGATAGATGCCAAGGGAAATACGCAATTGCTTGTCATGCCAATAGAAACGGAAATGCCAGCGCTTCGAACCCGTCGTGGGCACTTGCAGAGATAAGCCATCCCCATCAGTTAACGTATAAGGCTTGCTGGCGGGCTTGGCTTGCTTGATCGCTGTATCTGTCAGAGCCATCAGACACCTCCTTTTGCATCAAGGAGGGGAATACAACCCAGCGGTAGACGGACCAATACGAAAATTGATGCGTAAGGAATCGTAAAAGGCTGTGCCAGCGGTGTACTTAAATGTGTACTTAAAAACCGTGGCTGGAGATGGATTCCAGTGGAATTCAGAAAACGAAAAAAGCGGCTCAAGGCCGCTATTTCCGTAGCTTCCAGGCGTTCAGTGGGCCTTAGTGGAAGCAAATATGGCGCAGCGGACGGGACTCGAACCCGCGACCCCCGGCGTGACAGGCCGGTATTCTAACCGACTGAACTACCGCTGCGTATCGCTTGACCAGTTGAACCTAAACCCTCAACTGTCTTTAAACGTCTGACTGATCAGCCAAAGCCTTTCAATCTCAAACCCGATAAATCGGACCTGGAAAATATGGCGCAGCGGACGGGACTCGAACCCGCGACCCCCGGCGTGACAGGCCGGTATTCTAACCGACTGAACTACCGCTGCGCGTCGGTGCAACCTTTAACGTTGCGTCTTGCCCGAAGGCAAAACTCTCAAGAAGTGGTGGGTGATGACGGGATCGAACCGCCGACCCTCTGCTTGTAAGGCAGATGCTCTCCCAGCTGAGCTAATCACCCTTTGCTTCGTTGAGGCCGCGAAATTTACGCAGGTAGCAGACCTAAGTCAATAGCCTGCTTGAAGTTTTTCTGAAAAAGACAAAATTGCTTCAAGGCGGCTACCCGCCCTACTCGCTGTAAATCATCTTCTTGCTCATGCCGCCGTCGACCACAAACTCTTGGCCAGTGACAAACCCTGCCTGACGCGACAGAAGCCACGCCACCATCGCCGCCACGTCCTCAACCGTGCCCACCCTGCCCGCCGGATGCTGGGCATGATCGGCATCGGTCAAAGGCTCGGCACGCCGCGCCGCTGGATCACGCGCATCGATCCAGCCAGGGCTGACGGCATTGACCCGCACCTCTGGCCCAAGACTTATGGCCAGCGCGTGAGTCAGGGCCAACAGCCCGCCCTTGCTCGCCGCGTAGGCCTCGGTGTCGGGCTCCGATTGACGCGCGCGGGTCGAGGCCAGGTTGACGATCGCGCCGCCATGGGCACGCAGGTACGGTGCACAGTGCTTGGCCAGCAGCATCGGCCCGCTGAGGTTCACCGCCAGCACGCGGTTCCAGTACGCCAGGTCGAGGCTTTCGAGGGTGATATTGCGCGGGTCGGCCACGGCGGCGTTGCACACCAACGCGTCCAGGCGACCGAACTGACCGAGCACTTCGGCAACGCCCTGGGCGACCTGCTTCTCGTCGGCCACGTCCATGCTGATAAACCAGGCGTTGTCACCCAGCACCTTGGACACCTTGGAGCCGCGCTCGCGGTCCAGGTCGGTCAACACCACCTGCCAGCCTTCGCTGATCAGCCATGCCGCGATGCCGAGGCCAATGCCTCGGGCGGCGCCCGTCACCAGCGCAACACGGCCGTTACCGGCCGCTGCTGTTTCCATGGACCACTCGATCACAAGGCAGCCAGCCCGCGAGCCAGGTCAGCTTGCAGGTCGGCTACGTCTTCCAGGCCCACTGCAATGCGGATCAGGCTGTCACGGATGCCGGCCGCTTCACGCTCCTGTGGCGCCAGGCGCCCGTGGGAGGTGGTGCTGGGGTGGGTGATGGTGGTCTTGCTGTCACCCAGGTTGGCCGTGATGGAGATCAGGCGCGTTGCGTCGATAAAGCGCCAGGCGCCGTCTTTGCCGCCTTTTACTTCAAAGCTCACCACCGCGCCGAAACCACGCTGCTGACGCTGGGCCAGCGCGTGTTGCGGGTGGCTCTTGAGACCGGCGTAATGGACTTTCTCAATCCCGTCCTGTTGCTCCAGCCACTCGGCCAGGGCCTGGGCATTGGCGCAATGGGCCTTCATCCGCAGGCTGAGGGTCTCCAGGCCTTTGAGGAAGATCCACGCATTGAACGGGCTCAGAGTCGGCCCGGCGGTGCGCAAGAAACCCACCACTTCCTTCATCTGCTCGCTGCGGCCGGCGACTACGCCGCCCATGCAACGGCCCTGGCCGTCGATGAACTTGGTGGCAGAGTGCACAACAATGTCCGCGCCCAGCTTCAACGGCTGTTGCAGCGCCGGCGTACAGAAGCAGTTGTCGACCACCAGCATCGCGCCCTTGGCGTGGGCCACTTCGGACAACGCGGCGATATCTACCAACTCGGCCAGCGGATTGGACGGCGACTCGACGAACAGCAGCTTGGTGTTGGCCTTGATCGCCGCATCCCAGCCGGACAGATCCGCCAGGGGCACGTAATCCACTTCGATGCCGAAGCGCTTGAAGTACTTCTCGAACAGGCTGATGGTGGAGCCGAACACACTGCGCGACACCAGCACATGGTCGCCAGCACTGCACAGGCTCATCACCACTGCCAGGATCGCAGCCATACCGGTCGCCGTGGCCACCGCCTGCTCAGCGCCTTCCAGGGCCGCGATACGCTCTTCGAACGCACGCACGGTCGGGTTGGTGTAACGCGAGTAAACGTTGCCCGGCACTTCACCGGCAAAGCGCGCAGCCGCGTCGGCTGCGGTGCGGAACACATAGCTGGAGGTGAAGAACATCGGGTCACCGTGCTCACCTTCCGGGGTGCGGTGCTGACCGGCGCGCACAGCCAGGGTATCGAAAGCTACGCCATCGAGGTCGCTGTCCAACCGACCGGCATCCCATTCCTGACTCATGCTGCGACTCCTTACTCAATACTCTATTTAAGATACAAAACCGGCCCCTCAGGGCCGGTGTTTACTCAGTTGTTGTACAGATCGATGATCGCACTGACCGCCTGGGTCTTGATCTTCGACGAGTCGTTACGCGCCTGCTCGATCTTGTTCAGGTAGGCCTCGTCGACATCACCGGTCACGTACTTGCCGTCGAACACAGCGCAGTCAAACTCGGCGATCTTGATCTTGCCACCACCGACCGCCTCGATCAGGTCTGGCAGGTCCTGATAGATCAACCAGTCGGCACCGATCAGGTCGGCTACATCCTGGGTCGAACGGTTGTGGGCGATCAGCTCGTGGGCGCTCGGCATGTCGATACCGTACACGTTCGGGTAACGCACGGCAGGCGCGGCGGAGCAGAAGTACACGTTCTTCGCACCGGCTTCGCGGGCCATCTGGATGATCTGCTTGCAGGTGGTGCCGCGCACGATGGAGTCGTCGACCAGCATCACGTTCTTGCCGCGGAATTCCAGCTCAATGGCGTTGAGCTTCTGGCGCACCGACTTCTTGCGCGCCGCCTGGCCAGGCATGATGAAGGTACGGCCGATATAACGGTTCTTGACGAAACCTTCGCGGAACTTGACGCCCAAGTGGTTGGCCAGCTCCAGCGCAGCGGTACGGCTGGTGTCCGGGATCGGGATCACCACGTCGATATCGTGCTCAGGACGCTCGCGCAGGATTTTCTCGGCCAGCTTCTCGCCCATGCGCAGGCGCGCCTTGTACACCGAAACACCGTCGATGATCGAGTCCGGACGCGCCAGGTAGACGTGTTCGAAGATGCACGGAGTGAGTTTCGGCGCAATCGCGCACTGACGGGTGTGCAGCTTGCCGTCTTCGGTGATGTATACGGCTTCGCCCGGCGCGAGGTCGCGGATCAGGGTGAAGCCGAGCACGTCCAGGGACACGCTTTCGGACGCGATCATGTACTCGACGCCTTCGTCGGTGTGACGCTGGCCGAACACGATCGGGCGAATGCCGTGCGGGTCACGGAAACCGACGATGCCATAACCGGTGATCATTGCGACGACGGCATAACCACCAACACAACGGTTGTGCACGTCGGTCACGGCAGCGAATACATCTTCTTCGGTCGGCTGCAACTTGCCGCGCTGGGCCAGCTCATGTGCGAACACGTTGAGCAGCACTTCCGAGTCGGAGTTGGTGTTGACGTGGCGCAGGTCAGATTCGTAAATCTCCTTGGCCAGCTGTTCAACGTTGGTCAGGTTACCGTTGTGCGCCAGGGTGATGCCGTAAGGCGAGTTGACGTAAAACGGTTGAGCTTCGGCCGAGGTCGAGCTACCGGCAGTCGGGTAACGCACATGGCCAATGCCCATGTGCCCGACGAGGCGCTGCATGTGACGCTGATGGAACACGTCACGCACCAGGCCATTGTCCTTGCGCAGGAATAACCGGCCGTCGTGGCTGGTCACAATACCGGCAGCGTCCTGGCCGCGGTGCTGGAGGACGGTTAGCGCGTCATACAGCGCCTGATTGACGTTCGACTTACCGACGATACCGACGATGCCACACATGCGACGCAACCCCTACTTAATGAATCTTGACTGAACACTACTTACTGAGGCGTTTTGGCCGGCAAGAGGTGTTCCTTGAACGGAAGATCAGCGGGTACGCTGATTCCGCTGGCCAGCCACTGACTGCTCCACCCCAATATGAGGTTCTTGGACCAATCTGCAACCAATAGAAATTTTGGCACGAGTACCGACTCCTGCCACCACGAATCCTGCTGTACCGGCCCCAGGCTCAACAGCCCGACCGCCACAACCACCAGCAAGCCGCCACGTGCGGCGCCGAAGGCCATGCCGAGAAATCGATCGGTCCCGGAGAGGCCGGTGACACGTATCAACTCGCCAATAAGATAATTGACCATTGCCCCCACCAACAGCGTGGCGATGAACATGATGGCGCAGCCCGCAATCACGCGAGCCGAAGGTGTTTCGATATACCCGGCCAGGTAAACCGACAGTGAACCACCGAACATCCAGGCTACAACTCCTGCGATGATCCAGGTCAGCAACGACAGTGCTTCTTTTACGAAGCCGCGGCTTAGACTGATCAAAGCGGAGATGGCGACGATTGCTACGATCGCCCAATCAACCCAGGTAAATGGCACAGTGCAGCCTACGTACGGATAAGGCGGCGCATTTTAGCAGAGCGCTGGGCTATCGGTAAGCTGTGATTGTGGGTGCTTTGCAAATCAATGGGTTGAGCAATCTCAAGACCACCCAAAAACAATGTGGGAGCTGGCTTGCCTGCGATGCAGGCGCCTCGGTCTTTAAGCTGGACCGCGGTGATGCTATCGCAGGCAAGCCAGCTCCCACATTTGGCCTGCATTCCAACCCTTTACTCAGCCGCGCTCAGGCTGGAACCGCACCACAAACCCATTCAGGTTCTGCTGTCGCCCCAGCAGGTCACGCAGGCGGTCCGCTTCGGCGCGCTCGATCAGCGGCCCGATAAATACGCGATTTTTGCCGTCGGCACTGCGGATATAGGCGTTATACCCCTGGGCACGCAACTTTTTCTGCAAGGCATCGGCGCTTTCACGGTTAGCCAGGCTGGCGAGCTGGATCGACCAACTGATCGGCAGACCATTCGGGTCGATACGGCTTTGACCGACATCCGGCTTGCCCGGCGCGGCAGGTTGTGGCGCTACCGGCTTGGGCGCAGGGGCTGGCGCAGCAGGTTTGGCAGCCACCACCGGGGCCGCTGGAGCGGGCGCCGGCTTGACCACCGGCACACTCTGTTGCACCGGCACTGCTGGCGCCGCTGGAGCCGTTTGCGCAGCCACCTCATCATCGCTCGGCACCGGTTCTTCAGGCAGCGTCTGCGGCTCAGGCACCACCACCGGCTCCACCTGAACTTGCGGCATCGATGGGGCCTGTGGCGCTGCCGGTGCCTCGACCACGACCTGGCGCTGTTCGTCCTGGCGCGAAAACAGCATCGGCAGGAAAATCACCGCCAACGCCACCAATACCAGGGCTCCGACCATTCGCTGCTTGTATGCGCTATCCAGTAATGCCATGTGCAGCTTCCTCCGTGGAGCGCCGGGCCAACCACTCAAGCGCCTCGGCAACACAATAAAATGATCCGAACAACAGAATCTCGTCCTCGGCCGTCGCCACCGCACATTGCGCCTCAAGCGCTGCAGTGACGCTTGCATACGACGCCGCCGACGCACCAAGGTTCTGCAATGCCACTTGCAGTTCGGCAGCCGGGCGACTGCGCGGCGTGTCCAGCGGCGCTACCGCCCAAGCCTGGACATTGCCGAGTAACGGCGCAACCACACCGTCCAGATCCTTGTCAGCCAACAGCCCGAACACCGCCAGGCGACGACCGGCAGGTGGCGTGCGTGACAGACGTTGCGCCAGGTACTCGGCGGCGTGCGGGTTGTGCCCCACATCCAGCAGCAGGTTCAAACGCTTGCCTTCCCACTCGAATGTGCGGCGATCCAGGCGCCCCACCACACGAGTAGCCAGCAACGTGGCAGCAATCTGCTCGGGATTCCACGGCAGATCCATCAACAGGTACGCTTGCAGCGCCAGCGCGGCGTTTTCCATCGGCAGGTTCAGCAGCGGCAAATCCCGCAGCTCTACCACCTGGGCACGCGCATCACACCCGCGCCACTGCCAATGCTGGTCGCCAACTTCGAGATTGAATTCGCGGCCCCGCAGGTAAAATGGGCAATCCAGCTCGCGCACCTTGTCCAGCAAAGGCTGGGGCGGGTTCAGGTCACCACACAGCGCCGGCTTGCCTTGGCGGAAGATCCCGGCCTTTTCATAAGACACCGACTCGCGAGTGTTGCCCAGATAGTCCGCATGGTCGACACCAATGCTGGTTACCAGCGCGATATCGGCGTCCACCACGTTAACGGTATCCAGACGCCCGCCAAGCCCGACTTCCAGCACGACCACATCCAACTGCGCACGCTCGAACAGCCAGAAAGCCGCCAAGGTGCCCATTTCAAAGTAAGTCAGGGAAATTTCGCCACGGCCGGCATCCAGTGCAGCGAAGGCTTCGCAAAGCTGCGCGTCAGTCGCTTCGATGCCATTGAGCTGCACCCGCTCGTTATAACGCAGCAGGTGCGGAGAATTGTAGACGCCTACTTTAAGCCCTTGGGCTTGCAGCAGCGCCGCGACAAAGGCACAGGTAGAGCCTTTGCCGTTGGTGCCGGTCACCGTGATTACACGCGGCGCCGGGCGGCCCAACCCGAGGCGGGCCGCTACCTGTTGCGAGCGCTCCAGGCCCATGTCGATGGCTGACGGATGCAACTGCTCAAGGTAAGCGAGCCATTCGCCCAGGGTACGTTGGGTCATAGGTTTGCTGGCACCGGCGGAACAACGATAGGTTCGATTTTAGGTGCGACGTACACAGGCGTCGGCAAGCCCATCATTTGCGCCAGCAGGTTACCCAGGCGTGGGCGCAGTTCACCGCGCGGGATGATCAGGTCGATCGCACCGTGCTCCAGCAGGAACTCGCTGCGCTGGAAGCCTTCCGGCAGCTTTTCACGTACGGTCTGCTCGATCACGCGCGGGCCGGCAAAGCCGATCAGTGCTTTGGGCTCACCGACGATCACGTCACCCAGCATCGCCAGGCTGGCGGAAACACCACCGTAAACCGGGTCAGTCAGTACCGAGATGAACGGGATGCCTTCTTCACGCAGACGTGCCAGTACTGCAGAGGTCTTGGCCATTTGCATCAAGGAGATCAGCGCTTCCTGCATGCGCGCACCACCAGAGGCAGCGAAGCAGATCATCGGGCAACGATTTTCCAGCGCGTAGTTGGCGGCACGTACAAAACGCTCGCCGACGATGGCACCCATGGAACCGCCCATGAAGGAAAATTCGAACGCGGACACTACCACCGGCATACCCAGCAGCTTGCCGCTGACCGAAATCAGCGCGTCTTTTTCGCCGGTCTGCTTCTGCGCTGCGGTCAAGCGGTCCTTGTACTTCTTGCCGTCGCGGAACTTGAGACGGTCAACCGGCTCCAGGTCTGCGCCCAGCTCGTTACGGCCGTCGGCATCAAGGAAGATGTCGATGCGCGCACGGGCGCCGATACGCATGTGATGGTTGCACTTGGGGCAAACGTCCAGGGTCTTTTCCAGCTCCGGGCGGTACAGCACCGCGTCGCAGGATGGGCACTTGTGCCACAGACCTTCAGGAACCGAGCTTTTCTTCACCTCGGACCGCATGATCGAAGGGATCAGTTTGTCTACTAACCAGTTGCTCATGCTTTCTTTCTCCAGTACCGGTGGCTTGAACACAGCCCCGCGTATGCCCTTGAGCTAAATTCATATGTGGCGATGACACAGGCTGGACGGGGTCAGACGTTCGACCGGCCATTTCCCGCCTGTATCCTCA
The DNA here is from genome assembly GCF_012985445.1 of Pseudomonas sp. WS 5532. Taxonomy (NCBI): domain Bacteria; kingdom Pseudomonadati; phylum Pseudomonadota; class Gammaproteobacteria; order Pseudomonadales; family Pseudomonadaceae; genus Pseudomonas; species Pseudomonas sp. WS 5532. The sequence continues at coordinate 229,904 of NZ_JAAQWK010000004.1, read as the reverse complement.
GCCTTCCAGACAACCTGCCAACGCAGGGTTGCCACTTCATTTCCGGGCCTCCCGCAGGCGGCACCGGTGCTGTTCTACACAGTGGTAGTTATGGACGGCGGCAGACTGCCAGCCGTCACATCGCGCCACTGCTGTTGCGCACGGCCTGCATGAATGCGCGAATCTTGTGGTGATCCTTGATGCCCTTGCCCTGCTCCACTCCGCCGCTGACGTCCACCGCATAAGGCCGGACCTGCTCGATGGCCGCCGCGACATTCGCGGGATTGAGCCCACCTGCGAGGATGATCGGCTTGCTCAAGCCTTCGGGAATCAGCGTCCAGTCGAACGCCTCACCCGTGCCGCCGGGCACGCCTTCGACATAGGTATCCAGCAAAATGCCGCGAGCGCCAGTATAGGCGGCGCACGCAGCAGCAATGTCATCCCCGGCCTTGACGCGTAGCGCCTTGATGTACGGGCGCTGGTAGCTTTCGCATTCATCGGGGCTTTCGTCACCGTGAAATTGCAGCATATCCAACGGCACGGCATCCAGGGTTTCGTTGAGTTCGCAACGGCTGGCGTTGACGAACAGCCCCACGGTGGTCACGAATGGCGGCAGCGCAGCGATAATCGCCCGCGCCTGCAACACATTTACCGCGCGCGGGCTCTTGGCATAAAACACGAAACCGATGGCATCCGCCCCCGCTTCGACTGCCGCCAGCGCGTCTTCTATGCGGGTAATCCCGCAAATCTTGCTGCGAACGGCTGGCATGTCGTAGAAACCTCAGGGGTTGGGCCGAGAAAGTCCCGGATGGTAACAAAAGCGCTTGCAGGCGTCAGCCGTCAAGTTCGCTGAAACCTGTGAGGAAATGTGGACCGATAAAGCGCTGCGGCAATTCAAACTCGTCGCGGTACTCCACATCCACCAGGTACAAGCCGAACGGGTGCGCCGTGACACCGCCGGTGCGGCGAACGCGGCTCTCCAGCACTTCCCGCGCCCACTCCACCGGGCGCTCGCCAGTGCCGATGGTCATCAGCACACCGGCAATATTGCGCACCATGTGGTGCAGGAAAGCACCGGCGCGGATATCCAGCACGATCATCTTGCCGTGACGGGTCACGCGCAGGTGATGGACTTCCTTGATCGGCGATTTAGCCTGGCATTGGCCCGCACGGAAGGCGCTGAAATCATGTACGCCGACCAGATGCTGGGCGGCCTCGGCCATACGTTCGGCATCCAGCGGGCGGTGGTTCCAGGTGATTTCTTGATTCAGGTGCGCCGGGCGGATCTGATCGTTGTAGATCACATAGCGGTAGCGCCGGGCAATGGCCTTGAAGCGCGCATGAAAATGCGCAGGCATGACCTTGGCCCAGGTCACGCTGACGTCATGGGGCAAATTGATATTAGCGCCCATCACCCAGGCTTTCAGCGTGCGCTCGGCCTGGGTGTCAAAGTGCACCACCTGGCCACAGGCATGCACACCGGCATCGGTACGCCCGGCACACATCAGCGAGACCGGCGAATCCGCCACCTTCGACAACGCGTTTTCGAGGGTTTCCTGCACAGTCAGCACACCTGAAGCCTGGCGCTGCCAGCCGCGATAGCGCGAACCTTTGTATTCCACGCCCAAGGCGATGCGGTTAAAGCCTGCGGCCGCCATTTCGGCAGCCGCGTTATCTATATTTGCCAAGAACTGAGAGCCCGATGAGTTGCGCGAAGGCGGGCATTATAAAGGCGCTGGAGCTATGCGGGGCGCTTTTGTTGTGTGGGAGCTGGCTTGCCTGCGATACAGGCACCTCGGTCTACAGTTGAGACCCGGTTGACGCCATCGCAGGCAAGCCAGCTCCCACACAAACCAGCTCCCACAGGGGGTTTGTATCAACTGTTAGATTTTGCCGAGCATTTCCTTGGCTTCACCGCGCTGCTCTTCACTGCCCTCGGTCAGCACTTCATTGAGGATGTCCTTTGCGCCATCCGCATCGCCCATGTCGATGTAAGCCTGGGCCAAGTCCAGCTTGGTGGCGACCTCGTCGGTGCCGGAAAGGAAGTCAAACTCCGGCTCATCAGCGCCCAACGCCGCGTCTTCAGCGGTGAAGGAAGGCTCGATCGGCGGATGCTCGAGGCTCGAAGACAGGCGATCGAGTTCTGCGTTGACGTCATCGAGCTGCGAGGCGAATGCATCAGGCTTGGCAACGGCCGGGGCTTGCGGCTCGTCCGCCAGGGACAGATCGAAGTCCTCCGGCAGGTCAAAATCGTCCAGCGCAGCCGGCTTGAGGGTCGGCGGCTCAACAGCCGGCACGTCCTTCATTTGATCTTCCAGGCCCGACAGGAAGTCGTCATCGGCCTGCGAAGACGGAGCCTCAAGCTGCAAGTCCAGGTCGAAGTCCGACAGGTCATCAGGGCTGGCCTTGGCTTCGGTCTGCTGTTGCAGCACCGACTCAAAGCTCGGCGCGTCTTTCGGGCTGACTACGGTGGGTGACGCCGCTTCCAGGTCATCCAGACTCAGGTCGAAATCGGTGTCGAACGCCTCAGGCTCCGGGGCAGGCGCGGCGGGCTTGTCTTCGAGCAAGTCCTTGACGTATTGAGCATCCAGGGCCGCCGCTGCCACCGCAGCACTGACGCCCGCAGCCAACACGGCCATGGCCGGGAAGCGGTTTTTGAGCTGCTCGACCTGAGCATGGTTTTCACCATTGGCCACCAGTTGACGCTCCTGGGTGACGAAACCGTCCTTGTCGCCTTGCAGGCCATAGACTTCCATCAACTTCAGGCGCAGGTCGCTGCGCTTGGGTTCGCGCTTGATCGCCTGCTCCAGCACATCGGCGGCCTGGTTCAGGTGGCCACGGTCGATATGGGATTGCGCTTGCGCCAGTGCATCACTGGAGTTTTCCGGGGCGACGGCGACGGCCAATGGCGCCAGCACGGAGGCGACCGATGGCACCACCACAGGCTCAGCAACCGCCGCCGGCGCAGGAGCAGCAGCCAATTTAACGTTCGGCGCTGCCACCTCAAGGCCTTCGAAGCTGTCCGCAGGCAGATCGTGATCCACATTTGGCGTAAATGCCGGTTCTTCGGCCAGCGCGCGTGCCATGCGCAGGTGCTTTTCATCTTCGAGGCGCGCATTGCGATGGCGCGCCCACAGCAGCAGAAGCAACAACACCAGCAAGCCAGCCGCGCCACCGATTACACCAAGGACGATCGGATTGGTCAGCAGCTCGTTGAACTTGCCTTCGTTGGTGGCAGGCGTGTCCTGCGCCTTGATTGGCTCAGGCGCGGGTGCTGCGGCAACGGGCGCCGCCTCAGCCGGTGCTGGCGTGGCCGCAGGTTCAGCCGCCAATTGAGCCGGCATCGCCGCTGTCGCCTGTGCCGCTGGCTCAGGGTTGCCGGCCTGCAACCTGGCGAGTTGATCGTTTTTCAGTTGAATCAGTTTTTGCAGCTTGTCCAGCTGGCTTTGCAGGTCGGCCGCACGGCTTTTGAGCTCTTCATTGTCGCGACGGGTGGTGTCCAGCTGCTCCTGGGTCATCGCCAGTTTATCGCTCACCGCTCGGCTATCACCGGCCTTGCCCTTTGCGCCTTTTTTGGCCGACTCCGCCGAGACCAGGCTCAAGTTGTCCTTGGCCGTGGTGCTCGACGGCGCATTGCCCGCCTGGGTGCGCTTGGTCGCGTCCAGCTGTTGCTTGCCCGCCACCGGGTTACTGGCTGCGCGACGACCTGCGCGCCAGGCAGCATTTTGCGCAGTCACTTCGGCAATCGCCTCGGGCTGCGGCAAGCTGGTGGCTTGCTGGCGGTCCGGCAGGCGCAGGACCTGGCCGGTTTTCAGGCGATTGATGTTGCCGTCGACAAAGGCATCAGGATTAAGCGCCTGGATGGCCAGCATGGTTTGCTGCACCGACGCACCGTTGCGATTCTTTTCGGCAATTTCCCACAAAGTGTCGTGAGAGGTCGTGGTGTGTTGAGCGGATTTGCTGGCGGTCTTCGCCGGGCTGGCGGCCGCAGTGCTGGCCGGTGCGCTCAAGCGCGGCGCGGGCGCGTTGGCGGTCGGCGCCGGCTGCTCGAACTTGGCCGGGTCGAGCAACACACTGTAGTCGCGCATCAAGCGGCCATTGGGCCACTGCACCTGCAGCAGGAAACGTACGTAGGAATCGGGCAGCGGCTTGCTGGAGGTGACGCGCACCACACTGCGGCCGCTGGGGTTGACCACCGGGGTAAACGTCAGGTCATTGAGAAACGCCTGGCGGTCAACGCCTGCATCGACAAACGCCTGGTCGGAGGCCAGGCTCGGGGTGATCTCGGCAGCCGTGAGGCCGCCCACGTCGAGCAATTCGATTTCCACCGACAACGGCTGGTTCAGCTTCGATTTGAGGGTCATCTCCCCAAGTTGCAGCGCCTGCGCCATACCGGAGGACAGCGCCGAGGCGGCCGCTATTGCTAACACCAGTTTGCGAACTTGAACCATAGCCTCATCCTTTGTCTGAACACTCCCCGGCCTGCGAGAAGGTTGGTAACCGCTGCCATAAGGCATGGCGAGCCGATAGGTTACCGACGCGCTTCTTTACCGCTTGGGGCCAAGCATAGCGCCTGGCTAGAATCAATCTACAAATTGCCGCCAAGTATCTTTTACACAAGGCCTTTTATCAACAACTGCGCCAGCTGTACGGCGTTGAGTGCCGCGCCCTTGCGTACGTTATCTGACGTCAGCCACAGATTTAGTTCCGCCGGGTCATCCACACCTGCACGCACACGGCCGACGTAGACCACATCCTGGCCGACCGCATCGCCCACAGCCGTGGGGTAATCGCCCTCTTCAACCAGTTCGATGCCAGGCGCCGCTTCCAATGCACGGTTCACCGCTGCCAGATCGACCGGCGCGCCCAATTGCAACGACACCGTCAGGCTATCGCCAAAAAACACCGGGGCTTGAACGCAGGTTGCAGAAATCTTCAGCAATGGAGTTTCCAGCACCGCGCGCAGTTCGTGTACGAGACGTTTCTCCAGGGCTGTATGACCTTTCGCATCTGGCGTGCCGACTTGTGCCAAAAGGTTGAAGGCCATTTGCCGATCAAAGAACTTGGGCTCCAGCGGGCGCACGTTCAACAGTTCGGCGGTCTGTCGTGCCAGCTCGCTGACGGCTTCACGGCCCTGGGCGGATACCGCCAGGTTGGCGGTGACGCTGACACGCTGGATCTCCAACAATTCACGCAACGGCGCCAGCACCACGGCCAGGTTGGTCGCCGATGGGCTTGGGCTGCTCAGCTGGAAGGGCTTTTTCAAACTGTCCAGTACATGGGCATTGGCTTCTGGCACCACGTGAGGCGCCTGTTCAGCAGGCAAGGCGCCAGACAGGTCGATCACCGCGCAACCGGCAGCGGTGGCGCGCGGGGCAAAGCTCAAGGTAACGGCCGGGCCGGCCGCAAAGAAGGCAAGCTGCGCTTTTTTGAAATCGAACTCATCGACTTCCTTGACCCGCACGTTCTTGCCGCGAAACGGCACGGAGGCGCCGGCCGAATTGCTGCCGGCCAGCAGATAGAGGGTGCCCACCGGAAAATCCAGTTCTTCGAGAATCTGCACCAGGGTTTCACCGACGGTGCCAGTGGCGCCGATCACGGCGATTTCAAAGGTCTGGGTCATGGAGGCTGCCTCGGGCATTGCGGGGGGAGCGGCACTTTACCGGGTGGCTCGGGGTGAGGCAATTAAGCTGGCCTTTGTGGTGAGGCTGATGGCCTCATCGCAGGCAAGCCAGCTCCCACCCTTGAATGTGTTTACAAAACACAATGTGGGAGCTGGCTTGCCTGCGATGGCGGCCTCAAGGGCAACAAAAAACCCGCGCCTGTCACCAGTACGCGGGTTTCTCTTACGGCTTCAAGCGATCAACGCTCAAGCAAGATCCGCAGCATGCGACGCAGCGGCTCGGCAGCGCCCCACAGCAGTTGGTCGCCGACCGTGAACGCGCCGAGGAACTGGCTGCCCATGTTCAGCTTGCGCAGACGGCCCACCGGTACATTCAGGGTGCCGGTGACCTTGGTCGGGCTCAGCTCCTGCATGCTGATGTCGCGGTTGTTCGGCACCAGCTTGACCCACGGGTTGTGCTGGCTGATCAACCCTTCGATATCGGCGATCGGCACGTCTTTGTTCAGCTTGATGGTCAGCGCCTGGCTGTGGCAGCGCATGGCGCCGATGCGCACGCAGATGCCGTCGACCGGGATCGGGCTCTTGAAGCGACCCAAAATCTTGTTGGTCTCGGCCTGGGCCTTCCACTCTTCGCGGCTCTGGCCGTTTGGCAGTTCCTTGTCGATCCACGGGATCAGGCTGCCGGCCAATGGCACACCGAAGTTCTCGGTCGGGTAAGCGTCGCTGCGCATGGCTTCGGCCACGCGGCGGTCGATGTCGAGGATCGCGCTGGCAGGGTCGGCCAGTTGATCGGCGACAGCGGCGTGGGTCGCGCCCATCTGCTTGATCAGTTCACGCATGTTCTGCGCACCGGCGCCGGACGCCGCCTGATAAGTCATGGCGCTCATCCACTCAACCAGGCCGGCTTCGAACAAGCCGCCCAGGCCCATCAGCATCAGGCTGACGGTGCAATTGCCGCCGACGTAGTTCTTGGTGCCGGCATCCAGTTGCTGGTCGATGACCTTGCGGTTCACCGGGTCGAGGATGATCACCGCGTCGTCCTGCATGCGCAGGCTGGAGGCGGCGTCGATCCAGTAACCCTGCCAGCCGGCTTCGCGCAGCTTGGGGAAGACTTCGCTGGTGTAGTCGCCACCCTGGCAGGTCAGGATCACATCGAGGGTTTTCAGCTCTTCAATGCTGTAGGCGTCCTTGAGCGGGGCGATATCCTTGCCCACGGACGGCCCTTGGCCACCTACGTTCGAAGTGGTGAAAAACACCGGCTCAATAAGATCGAAATCCTGCTCTTCCAGCATCCGCTGCATGAGCACGGAACCGACCATACCGCGCCAACCGATCAGACCTACACGTTTCATCGCAACTACACCTTGTTAAAAAGTGGGCCGCCTTGCAGCAACAACTGCAAGCGGGCCGGAGAGATTACAGATTCCGCAGCGCGGCGACTACTGCGTCGCCCATTTCTTGCGTGCCGACTTTGGTGCAACCCTGTGACCAAATGTCACCGGTGCGCAAACCTTGATCCAGCACCAGGCTTACGGCCTTCTCGATGGCATCCGCCGCTTCGCTCAGGTTGAAGCTGTAACGCAGCATCATCGAGACCGACAAAATCGTCGCCAACGGGTTGGCAATGCCCTGGCCCGCGATGTCCGGCGCCGAACCGTGGCAAGGCTCGTACATGCCCTTGTTGTTGGTGTCCAGGGACGCCGATGGCAGCATGCCGATGGAGCCGGTGAGCATCGAGGCCTGGTCCGACAGGATGTCGCCAAACAGGTTATCGGTGACAATCACGTCAAACTGCTTGGGCGCACGCACCAGTTGCATGGCAGCGTTGTCGACGTACATGTGGCTCAGCTCGACGTCCGGGTAGTCCTTGGCGACTTCCTCGACGATTTCGCGCCACAGTTGGCTGGAGGCCAGTACGTTGGCTTTATCGACCGAGCAGACCTTTTTGCCGCGCACACGGGCCATGTCGAAACCGACACGGGCGATACGGCGGATTTCACTCTCGCTGTACGGCAGCGTGTCGTAGGCCTGGCGTTCGCCATTCTCCAACTCGCGCACGCCGCGTGGCGAGCCAAAATAGATACCGCCGGTCAGTTCACGCACGATCAGGATATCCAGGCCCGCGACCACTTCCGGTTTGAGGCTCGACGCGTCGGCCAACTGCGGGTAGAGGATGGCCGGGCGCAGGTTGCCGAACAGGCCCAGTTGCGCGCGGATTTTCAGCAGGCCGCGCTCAGGGCGGATGTCACGCTCGATCTTGTCCCATTTCGGGCCACCCACGGCGCCGAGCAGCACGGCATCGGCCGCACGGGCGCGGTCCAGGGTTTCGTCAGCCAGCGGCACGCCGTGCTTGTCGATGGCCGCGCCGCCGATCACGTCGTGGCTCAGCTCAAAGCCCAGGCTGTACTTGCTGTTGGCGAGTTCCAGGACCTTGACCGCTTCGGCCATGATTTCCGGACCAATACCGTCGCCAGGGAGAATCAGAATCTGCTTGCTCATGCGTTCCTCATTTCATCAAGCGACCCGCCCGTGGGCAGGTCGGGAAAAATCAATCAGCGTTCAGCGAAAACCACCAGCACGTCGGTGCTGAAGGTGCCGTCGGCTTGAATCTCGTAGTAATCGCGCACTTCCTGGCCCATTGCCTGTTGCAGCGCAAGGATCGCCGCGCGCAATACCTCTGGCGTGCGCATGCGCTCGACCCACGAGGTGTATTCCAGGCGCAGGCGTTGACGGCTGCTGGTGCGCACATGCAAGCCGGATTCGCTGAGCTGTTGCATCCATTCGGCGGCGCAATAATCGCGTACGTGGCTGGTGTCACGCAGCACTTCGACGGTTTGCAGGTAAGTGTCCAACAGTGGGCTGCCCGGTGACAAGACGTCGACGAAGGCTGCCACGCCACCGGGCTTGAGCACCCGGCGCACTTCGCGCAGCGCCAGGCCCAGGTCGCTCCAGTGGTGGGCCGAGTAGCGGCTGAACACGAAGTCGAACTCGCCGTCGGCGAATGGCAGGCGCTCGGCGGCGCCGTGTACGGTGCGGATGTTGGCCAGGTTGCGGTCTATAGCAGCTGCGGCAACCACGTCGAGCATCTGTTGGGACAGGTCGTAGGCCACGACCTCGTTGACCAGTGGCGCCACCTGGAAACTCACATGCCCCGCACCGCAGCCCAAATCCAGCAGGCGCGCAGCGCCCTGCCCGGCCAATTCGGCCTGGAGCAGCGCGAATTCGGTGCCTTGGGCGTGCACGGCACTGCTCAGGTAGGCGGAGGCTTGCTCGCCGAATTGTTTTTGCACGACTTGGGTGTGGGCGGTGGTGGTCATGGTGGCTTTCCTTGGGTGTTGGGGTGGTTGTACGGGCGCTATCGCAGGCAAGCCAGCTCCCACAGTGGAATGCATTCCAGGGTGGGAGTCGGGCTTGCCCGCGATGGGGCCCGCACGGTTACCGCCAATCAGGCATCGCGAAACAGCCAGGGCTGGCTCGCCCGGTGTTTGGCTTCAAACGCGGCAATCGCATCGCCGTCCTGCAGGGTCAGGCCGATGTCGTCCAGGCCATTGATCAGGCAATGCTTGCGGAACGCATCCACCTCGAAGTGATACACCTTGCCGTCCGGACGGGTCACGGTCTGCGCGGCCAGGTCAACGGTCAGTTGGTAGCCCACATCAGCTTCCACCTGCTTGAACAGCTCATCCACTTCAGCGTCGCTCAAGATGATCGGCAGCAAGCCGTTCTTGAAGCTGTTGTTGAAGAAGATGTCGGCGTAGCTCGGCGCGATGATGCTGCGAAAGCCATATTCTTCCAGCGCCCACGGCGCGTGTTCACGGCTGGAGCCGCAACCGAAGTTTTCCCGCGCCAGTAATACGCTGGCGCCCTGGTAGCGCTCGGCGTTGAGTACGAAGTCTTTGTTCAGCGGGCGCTTGGAGTTGTCCTGGTAGGCGTAGCCCACGTCCAGGTAGCGCCACTCGTCGAACAGGTTAGGGCCGAAACCGGTGCGCTTGATCGACTTCAAGAACTGCTTGGGGATGATCTGGTCGGTGTCGACGTTGGCGCGATCCAAAGGGGCGACAAGGCCGGTGTGTTGGGTAAAAGCTCTCATCGGGTATTCCTCAGATCAATTCGCGAACGTCGATGAAACGACCGTTGACGGCAGCCGCAGCGGCCATGGCCGGGCTGACCAGGTGAGTACGCCCGCCGGCGCCCTGACGCCCTTCGAAGTTTCGGTTGGAAGTGGACGCGCAATGCTCGCCCGATTCCAAACGGTCCGGGTTCATCGCCAGGCACATCGAGCAGCCCGGCTCACGCCATTCAAAACCGGCTTCGAGGAAGATCTTGTCCAGGCCTTCGGCTTCAGCTTGAGCCTTCACCAGGCCCGAACCCGGCACCACGATGGCTTGCTTGATGGTCGAAGCCACTTTGCGGCCCTTGGCGATCACCGCCGCAGCGCGCAGGTCTTCGATCCGCGAGTTGGTGCAGGAACCGATAAACACGCGATCCAACTGAATGTCGGTAATCGCCTGGTTGGCTTTCAAACCCATGTATTTCAGGGCGCGCTCGATGGAACCGCGCTTGACCAAGTCGGTTTCTTTAGCCGGGTCCGGCACGTTCTGGTCAACCGCCAGGACCATTTCCGGCGAGGTACCCCAGCTCACTTGCGGCTTGATCTGGGCAGCGTCGAGCTCGACCACGGTGTCGAACACCGCGTCGGCGTCGGAGACCAGGTCTTTCCAGGCTTCAACGGCGGCATCCCAATCGGCGCCCGCCGGTGCGAATGGGCGACCTTTGACGTATTCAACGGTTTTTTCGTCCGCCGCCACCATGCCCACGCGGGCACCGGCTTCGATGGACATGTTGCAGATGGTCATGCGGCCTTCGATGGACAGGTCGCGAATCGCGCTGCCGGCGAATTCGATGGCGTGGCCGTTACCGCCGGCGGTGCCAATCTTGCCGATCACGGCCAGCACGATGTCTTTGGCGGTCACGCCGAACGGCAATTTGCCTTCGACTTTCACCAACATATTTTTCATCTTCTTGGCGACCAGGCACTGGGTCGCGAACACATGTTCCACCTCGGAGGTGCCGATGCCGTGCGCCAGGGCGCCGAACGCGCCGTGGGTGGACGTGTGGGAGTCGCCGCAGACCACGGTCATGCCCGGCAAGGTGGCGCCCTGCTCCGGGCCGATCACGTGGACGATGCCTTGACGCACATCATTCATCTTGAATTCGGTGATGCCATATTCGTCGCAGTAGTCGTCGAGGGTCTGCACCTGAAGGCGCGACACGGTGTCGACGATGGCGTCGATCCCGCCCTTGCGTTCCGGGGTGGTCGGCACGTTGTGGTCCGGGGTGGCGATGATCGAGTCGACGCGCCAAGGCTTGCGCCCGGCCAGTCGCAGGCCTTCGAACGCTTGGGGCGAGGTCACTTCATGGATGATGTGACGGTCGATATAGATCAGCGACGAGCCATCGTCGCGCCGTTTCACTTCATGGGAATCCCAAAGCTTGTCGTAAAGCGTTTTGCCGGCCATCAGTCGGTCCTCATCACAGGTGCATCTATACGCCGGGCTTTTCAATAACCCTTTGGCTTGTGAGGCTGATGGTATGGCGCTACATTAAATAACTCAAATTCATATTTTTTATGCTTTGGATTACCAACTGGAATACCACCATGGACCTGGCCAACCTCAACGCCTTTATCGCTATCGCCGAGACCGGCAGCTTTTCCGGCGCCGGTGATCGCCTGCACCTGACCCAGCCTGCGATCAGCAAACGCATCGCCGGGCTGGAACAGCAATTAAAGGTGCGCCTGTTCGATCGCCTGGGCCGTGAAGTCGGCCTGACCGAAGCCGGGCGCGCCCTGCTGCCACGCGCTTATCAGATTTTGAATGTGCTGGACGATACACGCCGGGCGCTCACCAACCTGACCGGCGAAGTCAGCGGCCGGCTGACATTGGCCACCAGCCATCACATCGGCCTGCACCGCCTGCCGCCCATTCTGCGCACCTTTACCCGGCAATATCCCAATGTGGCACTGGATATTCAGTTCCTTGATTCGGAAGTGGCCTACGAAGAAATCCTCCATGGCCGTGCCGAAGTGGCGGTCATCACCCTGGCACCTGAACCGCACAACCTGGTACGCGCCACGCCGGTGTGGGACGACCCGCTGGACTTCGTGGTGGCACCGGAACACAGCTTGACCGGCAACGGTATGGTCAGCCTCGCCGACATTGCCAAACACCCGGCGGTCTTTCCCGGCGGCAACACCTTTACCCACCATATCGTCAGACGGCTGTTCGAGGCCCAGGGCCTCACGCCCAACATCGCCATGAGCACCAACTACCTGGAAACCATCAAGATGATGGTCTCCATCGGCCTGGCCTGGAGCGTTTTGCCGCGCACCATGCTCGATGATCAGGTGGCAAGTATCGCTTTGCCGGGCATACAGCTCAGTCGCCAGCTAGGCTATATCGTGCACACCGAAAGGACGCTGTCGAACGCTGCGCGGGCTTTCATGAGCCTATTGGATGCACAGGTCGATCTGCCAGGGATACCGGCATGAAGCTGTGCGGCCCATAAAGCCTGAATAATCCCGCGCCGAACGCCCATTGAGCCAAGGCCCATTGATAATGCGCAACCCCGTCGATTCCGTGCCGCCCCTGCCGCGCATTTACGCCTTGGACCCTCAAGAGGCGGAACAAAGCTGGGAAAGTGCTCCACAATTGCTGGCGGCCCTCAATGCTGCCCGCCTTGGCGCGTGGTGCTGGGAAATCGATACGGGCAGGATCAGCTGGTCACGCGGCACCCAGGCGTTGTTTGGCTACGACCCTCGGCAACCCTTGCCCAAAGACCTCGACTACCTGGACCTGCTGGCGCCGCAGGACCGCGCCCGGGTGGTGCGCGCGTTTCATGCGGTGCTGGCGGGCGAGCCGTTCGAGCAGGCCATGCACCACCACATCCAATGGCCGGATGGCAGCCATCACTGGCTGGAAATCAACGGCAGCCTGGCGCCGGACAAAACCGGCCGGCGCCGCATGATCGGGGTAATTCGCGAAACCACCCGCCAGCGCGAGCGCGAACACGCCCTCATGCAATCGGAAAAACGCTTCGCCACGCTGTTTCACCTGTGCCCCAACATGGTGTTGCTCACCCGCCAGTCCGACGGCCGCATCAGCGAAGCCAACCAGTACTTCGAGATTCACTTTGGCTGGCCCGTTGCCGAGGCCATCGGCCGCACCACCCTGGAGCTGGGCCTGTGGCGCCACCCCGAGGAGCGCGCGCTGCTGGTCAAGGCCACCCAGCGCAAGGGCGAGCCGATCACCATGGACGTGCAGTTCTGCGCCAGCAACGGCCAGATTCACGACGGCACCCTCAGCGCGCAAAAGGTCGAGCTTGAGGGCGAGGCTTACCTGATCAGCACCTTTCTTGACACCACCGACCGCAAGAACGCCGAGCAGGCCCTCAAGGACAGCCAGGAGCGCCTCGACCTGGCCCTGGATTCGGCGCAACTGGGCACCTGGGACTGGCATATCCCCACCGGCATGCTCTACGGCTCGGCCCGCGCCGCCCAATTGCACGGCCTGCCGCCCGAGCCTTTCCACGAATCCTTCGACGCGTTTTTTGAAGGCATGTCCGATGCCGACCGCGAGGGCATGCGCAACGCCTACCGCAGCCTGCGCGAAGGCCCGGACGGCAACTATCAGTTGACCTACCGCGTAGAAATGGAAGATGGCAGCCCGCGCTACCTGGAAAGCCGTGCACGCCTGTATCGCGATGACGCCGGCAAGCCGCTGCGCATGGCCGGCACCTTGCTCGATATCACCGACCAGGTTGAACGCGAACAACGCCTGACCGCCTCCGAAGAAAAATTCGCCAGCCTGTTCCAGGCCAGCCCCGACCCGATCTGCGTAACCTGCCTGGACAGTGGCGTGTTTATCGAGATCAACCCGGCCTTTACCCAGACCTTCGGCTGGACCGCTGCCGACGTCATCGGCAACAGCGCCGAGCAGATCGGCCTGTGGGACGATTCGAGCCAGCGCCTGCAACGCATTGAGCAGGTGATTCGCGAACAATCGTTGAGCAATGTGGCCCTGGTGGTGCATCACCAGAACGGCCAAAGTCTGACCTGCGTAATTTCCAGCCGGTTGATCAAGGTCGGTGACCAACCCTGCATTGTCACGACGTTGCGCGATATCACCCAGCAACAGCGCTCGGAAGCCGCGCTCAAGGCCAGTGAAGAGAAATTCGCCAAGGCTTTTCACTCCAGCCCTGACGCGATTTCCATTACCGAGCGCGACACCGGCCGTTACGTCGAGGTCAACGACGGCTTCTGCCGCCTGACCGGCTACCGCGCCGAAGAAGCCATCGGCCTCACGCTCTACCAGATCGGCATCTGGGCCGATGAAAACCAGCGCGCGGCATTGTTGGCCGAACTGCAGATCAAGGGCCGCATTCATCACCTGGAAATGCTCTGGCACAACAAGCGCGGTGAAGTGTTGGCGGTGGAAGTCTCGGTCGAACCCATCACCCTCAATGAAACCCCGTGCCTGCTGTTGACTGCACGGGATGTGAGCCTGTTGAAAAACGCCCAGGCGCAGATTCGTCACCTGGCCTACCACGACCCTCTGACCAACCTGCCCAACCGCGCGCTGCTGATGGACCGTCTCAGTCAGCAGATCGCCCTGCTCAAACGCCATAACCTGCGCGGCGCGTTATTGTTCCTCGACCTTGACCACTTCAAGCACATCAATGATTCCCTCGGTCACCCGGTGGGCGACACCGTGCTGAAAATAGTCACTGCACGGCTGGAAGCCAGCGTGCGCCTGGAAGACACCGTGGCGCGCCTGGGCGGTGATGAATTCGTGGTGTTGCTCAGTGGCCTGGAAGGCACACGTACAGCGGTCAGCGGCCAAGTACAAGTATTGGCCGACACGCTGCGCGAACTGCTGTCGGAGCCGATGTTCCTGGATGGCCACCGCTTGCAGGTCACACCGAGCATCGGCGTGGCGCTTATACCCGACCATGGCTCCACACCGGCCGACCTGCTCAAGCGCGCCGATATTGCGCTGTATCGCGCCAAGGACTCGGGGCGCAACACCACGCAAATGTTCCACAACAGCATGCAGAAAACCGCCAGTGAGCGTCTGCGCATGGAGACCGACCTGCGCCTGGCGCTGTCACGCGGTGAGTTCAGCGTGCATTACCAACCCCAGGTGGATGCACGCGGCAACAAAATTGTCGGCGCCGAGGCGCTGGTGCGCTGGCAGCACCCACAATTGGGCGCGCAGTCACCCACCGAATTTATCAAGGTACTGGAAGACAGCGGCCTGATCCTGGAGGTCGGCACCTGGATTCTCGATGAGGCCTGCGGCGCCTTTGCGCAGCTGATTGCCGAGGGCCTGGTAGACCCGCTTAATTTCAGCCTGTGCGTGAATATCAGCCCCCGGCAGTTTCGCCAGAACGACTTTGTGGAGCGGGTAGAACACAGCCTCAAACAGCATCATCTGCCCTGCAGCCTGTTAAAGCTGGAGATCACCGAAGGCATCGTCATCCAGAACCTGGACGACACCGTGGCCAAGATGCGCCGCCTGAAAAAGCTCGGCGTGAGCTTTGCCATGGATGACTTCGGCACCGGCTATTCGTCGCTGACTTATCTCAAACGCCTGCCGGTGGATGCGCTGAAGATCGACCAGTCCTTCGTGCGCGATGCCACCCATGACCCCAACGACGCGGAAATCATCCGCGCCATCGTGGCCATGGCCCGCAGCCTCAACCTTGATGTAATTGCCGAGGGCGTGGAAACGCCGGAGCAACTGGCGTTCCTGCAAAAGCTGGGGTGCCATTTGTTCCAAGGGTATTTGCACAGCCGGCCGTTGCCGATCAAGGCGTTCAGGCAGTTACTGGTCCAACCGCCCTCACCCGGTCTACACCAGTTTTAACGCGTGAGCGCCTTTCTCCCAGTCCGAACCGGCCAATTTTATTGTTGACCCATAAAAATCGATAATTCCGTCAAAAACGCCTACGGAGTGGCCATGATTGGCAAGAGTGCCCGCAACGCCACTGGCCAATTCCTCGGCAGTGCTGCTACGCGTGAAGGCATACAAGCCAAGGCGCCGAAGTGCTTCGCCAGGGGTTTCTCTATCATTGAGCGTCCCCATGGCGGCCTCAAAACTCGCTTCAGCCCGAAACTCGTGATTTTCCATTTGCGCGCGCTTTGCGCTCACCGCGAACATGAAAATCGCGTCGTGCAAAAGACCTTTATCTTCACCGAAGAAGTGCGAACCTTTTTGCGCTTTTTTCAACTCATCGTGGGTCAGGTGTACCGTGCATGAGTCACGCATGGTCACGGTATAACCCTCGGGTGTCTCAATAATGCGTTTATAAATGCCCTGGGGATTTTGACCGTACTTCATCATCGCGGCCTTGATCGCAGAGACGGTGACGCAGTTGAGTTCTGAACCTTGATAGAACCCACTCCAGATATTGTCAGGCTTGACGCCCACCTGACGACTGGAGAGGTTTGAAATGTTCCCGCCCGGTGGCGCCGACGAAGTGTTCGACGGCTGCATGGCGAGCATATAGCCATAGTCTTTGACAACAGGCTGTTGTTTTCCCGACGAGTATTTGATGCCATCCAGTACAAACTCACCAGCGTAATTATCCAAGACGGCAACGGCGCCTTTTTTCAACATTTTTTCGGGTTCGACAATGCGCAGAAAACCGATCATCCCCATCCCTTTTAATGCCCGGTACACCGTATCATTAAGCATGACCGCGGATAACGCGCGCTCGAAGCTCCCCTGTTTATCAGGGTCCGTACTGGACAGTTGCACACGTTTTACATAGGCCGCCAAGATGAAATTGGCATCCATCACAATACCGCCGTCACCGCCGGTAAACCGCGAGACCCCAGCAGTGCGACTCCATTCTTCTTTGGACAGATGTAAAGAAAAACCGTCCTTCATGGTGATGTCATAGCCCTCTGCGGCCGCCACGACCTTGTCGAACACATCCTGCGGACTTTGACCAAACCTCATCATCATCATTTTGATCACTGACGCATGCCGACGGGTATCGCCCTCACCGAACCGTCGTTCAGCGACGTCAAAACTTCTTACTCTATCGACAGGTTTCTGCCCCTTTGCTCGAACAGGGATGTCGGAAGACAAATCGCTCATTGGCGGCACGCCGGGGTCGGAGGGGCTCTGAGGCTGAGCGCTGGCACTCAAACCAGAGGCATTACCCTGCACCTCAACGGACGTATTGTGATTAACCAGCACGTAGACATAGGGACGCTCGACAGGTCGCTGGCCCCCATATTCATGGCTCACGCCCCCATAGACCAGGGCACCGCCAAATGTATGGGTTTGCATGACGCCGACCCCGCTGCCTGCCAACTGCGCCGACGGTACTTGGCGTAAAAAACCGGCCATGCCCAGGCCCTTGAGCACATTATAAGTCGTCTCACCACGCAACGAATTTGATAATGCAGTCTTAAACCCCTGACTATTACCTGCCTGAACGCCCATTAGTTGTTTACGTTTAACAAACACAGCCAATGCAAAGTTCGCATCACTGATCGCCGCCGGGTCATGTCCAACAATTCTTGAGCCGGCGGCTGTTTGCCGTAACTCGAGATCGGACACTTGAACTTTGTTGCCATCTCTAAGCGTGACCTCATACCCCTGCTCGGCACGTTTGACCTGCGTAAACAAGTCCGAAGGGCGTTGACCAAAAGTAACCATCATCATTTTGATAACCGCTAAGTGAGCACTGGCGTCATAGTCCTCACCAAAGCGTCTTTGAGGGGCATTGAATGCGTTGACAACGTCCAGCAATTTAACGTCTGTGGAGTGTGAGATCGGCCCTGTAAAAGGCAGGGAATGTACGGGTGTTGAACGAGTAGAGAGGTTAAGCCTGGCTACGTCCACAAAAATGACTCCTGCAGTCTGTCAATCAATACACGTTGAGAAGAAGAGTTAAATCAATGAGTTGCGATAAGTAGAAAGTTACGGTCAACGCTTATCTTTTATTACCTGATCATTCGCGCCCAGCGAGGCCAGGCCTTGACAGCAAGGAGTGCGCTTGAGTGCCACAGCCTCCCCTCGCCGAGGCTCAGCCCCGGGCCGCCCCCAAATCTCTTCAAGGCCATTGATGACTGCTACCGAGTGCCCCCGCCGATTACTCACGCCCACGTGACCTTCGGCAAGCTCACGCACGCTGACGTTTTTCATATAGTGAATTAGCCCTAACCGCAGGAAGCCCTCGCCAGGCTTTTCCTCATCCTCACCATCATTCAAACTCTCCACACCCGCGTCAAAGCTCTCACCCGCCGTTGTGTCGTTGTTCTCCTCATGTGCACGCTTGGCACTGACGGCAAACAAAAAGTGCGCATCCTTGAGCATGCCTTTATCGGGGCCGATGAACTGCGAAGCGCGCGAGGCGACTGCCAACTCTCGGTCGGTCAATGTGAGCGTGTAATTGTCGCGCATCGTTACCCGATAACCACCGTCCAGCCGCCTGACTTCGCGGTAGATGTCTGTCGGGCTTTGACCGAATGTGTGCATGGCAGCCTTGATCGTCGCTACCGTGGCACAGTTACCGCCTGGCCCCTGACGGAACCCACTCCAAATATTCAATGGCTTTGCGCCATTACGCTTATCGGACAAACCCGGGATATCGCCTCCATGCGCCTGCGCAGGCACGCAAGTCAGCACGGGCGCCGAGTCAGCTGGCGCGGCACGCCTCACCGCCTGGGGATTCACTTGGGGTTGTGGGGGCACATCGGGAAAGACCTTAGCCTTTGGCTGCGAGGGACCACTGGCCACTTGCGCTAAAAATGCGGCAACCCTGTCCACCAGGCTTTGAGCCCTTTGTTGCCCAGGCCTATCACTGGGCACCGGCACCGAGTTCCACCGCGAACCGGCATGTCTTGGCGCGTAAAAGGACGCGCGCTCATTGGGTGCGCCATGCAAATCCATGCTTGGCAGCTGACGCACATCTGGGTAAGCGATGTTATCAATTCGGTAATACACCATGACTTGCTCCACGTTTTTCAAACGGTTCCCCGAACCTTGGGCCCGGGGAAACGCGGCGTTATCGGCGAAGTAAAAACACCCTGGCGGGTGTCAGTTCCTCAGCCGGGAGCGGCTGGAGAAGCCCTGGTCCCAACGATCATTCTCATTTTCAGCAGGGCCTGGGCTCGTGACGCCAACCTTGGGCTTAGTGAGTACCTCCAAGTCTTCCTGCGGGGTCTTCCTGGGCGAGCCTGGCACCTCACTATGGATGTGGCGCGGTTTGCTATGGCTGTCGTGGTCGTGGTCGTGGTCGTCAATCGGTGCCGGCGCTACAGGCGTGATAGGCGAAACCGTCTTGAGCGTCTCGCCAACAGTGGGGTGCGGCTCGGCAGGGCTGTCAGGCTTAAGGTTTATCCGCGTCCGAGGGCGGTGATCAACCGGTACACTTACACCGGTTGTTATTCCATCGCGCTCAACCAAGGTCTCGGGACAGTGGCAATGGTTGATATTGACCTCCACCTTGACCTGCGGTTTTGCCTGATTGGTTACGCTCACACCGGATTCGCGCATCGGATGTGAAACACGGCTCCCGAAGACTGGTATCGCTGCTGGATGCGAATCCTCATCCGACTTCTCTTTTAGTTGATCCGCAACGTCCGAAATAACCTTGGACAGCGAGCCTGTTTGCAGCTTGCCTTTCAATTGAGACGCGGCAGCCGCAGCGTCCTTCAGCAGAGGTTGGGTGTGCACAGCCACGTCGTTCTGAGGGTATATACCTTGCGTGGTATTGGCTGTTGTATCGGTGTGAGGCATTAGGGCAACTGTTTCGGCCTTGCCCGAAAACATCTCACGCAGGGCGCTGACAAGTTGTTCAAACATATCAAACAGTTTCGTGAGCATGTTGGCATTATTCAACCCGTCACGCTGCAGAGCCGTGGAAAACTCAGTTCGGGGGGCGGGTGGAGTGTGCACCAAACCAGCCCCGTGCAGGCCAACAGGCTTACCGACATTGGGTTCTTTCGAGACTGTCAGGTCAAGGGGCAACGTATCAGAGTTGATAGAGGGCGAATGGTTGATCGAAAAAGACATTAGCAATTTCCTAATTAAGCGCAGCCTGGGCAATTAAAACCCAGAACAGCGACAGTCATTATAAGTGCTGCAAGCAACAGCGCTGCTTCACAGACCCTACTTTTGTGAAGCGCGAGATTATTGAGTTCCAGAAATCGCGCTTCATATAAGGAAACCAAATCAACCTTTAGGACTTTTCCCCGTTGTTATTCACGAAAAACCGAGACGTCGCTCACCCCTACCCGCATAACAGCGGACACATGCACTTATAAACTGCCAAGGCTGCAATTAAGCGACATGATTAACTAACCAACAAAACGACAACGTGTGATACTCCGCACTCAATGAAACACCTGTCGCAACATTTATTACTTGATTAGAAAACGACTGACTATTTAGAACAACTCTGTATCAATTTCCAAACCCGGGTTGGCAGCGACTGTTGCTTTCCAGCACTAAAAAAGCTTCCGACAGCGAAAAAACGCCACCTCTCAAGCTTGGCGAGCCTCCCCGGCAATACCTTTAAATGCAAAAATGCTCCGTATCTTTCAATACGGAGCATTTTTGAAACAAAGGCGGCTGTGATCGCTTCACTACGCCGGGTCGGGATGCTTCATACCCAGCAAGCGGCTGACCTGCTCCAACCCGGTTTCGCGGCGCAGCGCGGTAAACAACTCGACTGCCTCGGGGTAGTTGCGCGTGAGCATCGCCAGCCACTGCTTCAAACGGCCCGGCGCCTGCTTTTCGGTCAGTTGCGCCACCGATTGGCGCCAGAACTCCTGGAGCATCGGCTGCATGTCTGCCCACGTCATCTCTACCACCTCTTCGCCTGCCTTCGCCGCCACAATCTGCCGCGCCAGGTCCGGGCGGGCCACCAGGCCACGGCCAAGCATGATGTCTTCGGCGCCGCTGACTTCGCGGCAACGCTTCCAGTCTTCGACGCTCCAGATATCGCCATTGGCAAACACCGGCACCTTGACCACGTCTTGCACCCGCGGAATCCACTCCCAATGGGCCGGCGGCTTGTAGCCATCGGTCTTGGTGCGCGCATGCACCACGATGTGCGCCGCGCCGCCTTCAGCCAGGGCCGTGGCGCACACCAACGCACCGTCGGGGCTGTCGAAGCCCAGGCGCATTTTCGCGGTGACCGGGATATGCGCCGGCACGGCGCGGCGCACGTGCTCGACGATCTGGTTGAGCAGCTCGGGCTCCTTGAGCAGTACCGCACCGCCACGGGATTTGTTGACGGTCTTGGCCGGGCAGCCGAAGTTCAGGTCGATCACCTCGGAACCCAATTCGCACGCCAACGCAGCGTTTTCCGCCAGGCACACCGGGTCCGAGCCCAACAACTGCACGCGCAACGGCACGCCCGCTGCGGTGTGGGCACCGTGCAGCAGTTCGGGGGCGAGCTTGTGGAAATAGGCCGGGGTGAGCAGGCGGTCGTTGACGCGAATGAACTCGGTCACGCACCAGTCAATACCGCCCACGCGGGTCAACACGTCCCGCAGGATGTTGTCGACCAACCCCTCCATGGGCGCCAAAGCAATTTGCATGGGAAACACTCAACAAAAATCGTGGCGCAGTTTACTGGGTTTCCCACAGCAACCGTTAACCCCCTGTCAGGGCCGGGCCATAGCCATCGAGAAACTCGGCGGGCATGCGCTTGGGTTTGCCGCTGGACAGCTCGATGCAAACAAAGGTGGTTTGCGCACGCAGCAGGGTCGCACCATCGCTGGGGCGTACCAACTGGAAGCGCCGAGTCATCTTCAGCCGCTGGTCCCAGTCAACGATCCAGGTAGCCAGTTGCAACTCGTCACCTTCGTAGCCGGCCGCCAGATAGTCGATCTCATGGCGCACCACGGCCATGGCGCGGTCCAGCCGGCGATACTCGGCGAGGTCCAGCCCCAGACGCTGGGAGTGACGCCACGCACAACGCTCCAGCCAGGACACGTACACCGCATTATTGGCGTGCCCAAGGCCATCGATGTCTTCAGCGGCGACCTGCAGGTCGATGATAAACGGCGCTGCCAGATCCCAGCCCATGCCTTGCTCCAGTCGATGAATGTCGCCGGGCAGTGTATCAGGCGGTTTGCCGCTCCTGTAAACGACTGCCGGCCAACAGGGCCAACACACCCTCGATCACCCGTGGATCGGCCAGCACCCGCTGATGACCGCCCTGCTCAAGGCGCAGCAGGCGGCTGTCGAACCAAGCCTCATGAATGGCTTGCGAGGCTTTGACCGGGACGAACGTGTCGTCTTCAGCGTGCACGATCAACCCCGGCAGGTTCATCTGGTAGTGGGCCACATCCAGGTGCTTGAGCGGCATTCCGAAAGTCTGTTCGACCTCCTGGATAAACGCCGAGCGCGCACGCGGCGGCAAGCCCACCATGCGGGTAAAGCCACGCAGCACATCCAGGAAGCGCGAGGGCGCGGCAATGCTCACCAGCGCTTCAGTGCGCAACCCCAATTGCACCGCCAGCATCGCACTGGCGCCGCCCATGGAATGCCCGACCACCGCATGCAGCGGCGGCAACTCAGCGGCAGCATCGAGCATGGCGCGGGCAAACAGCAACACATGCGCTTCACGCCCCGGCGAGCGACCATGGGCCGGGCCATCCAGGGCTATTACCGAATAACCATTGTCCACCAACGCGGTGATCAAGCTGGCGAACTGCGTGGGGCGCCCTTCCCAACCGTGCATCAGCAATACTGCTGGGCCTTGGCCCCAGCACAACGCTGACAAGCCGAAACGCAAGGTGATGCGCTCCGATTGCGCCAGCAGCGGCAGCTCCCAATCTCGCGGCGGCAAGTTGCGCGGTGTCATGAAGGTGCGGCGCAATTTGCTGGCCACCGTTCGCGGCGCCAAACGGCCAACGGTGCCATGGAAACCACGAATCCAGGTTAATGCGCCCATCATGCGACTCCTTTTTAACGCACTGCCGACTTGGCGGCGCGCAACACGCGGTCGGACAATTCACCCGGGCCAAGCGCGCGGGCCAGCGCCAGGCCGCCGATCATCAAGGCCATGTCGGCCAAGGCCTTGTCGGTGTCTTCGGGACTGGCGGCCAGTTGGGCGGCCATCAATTCGGTGTGCTCGTTGAGCGCCAGGCGGAACTCGTCCGGCAGGCGGCTCATCTCGCCCACGGTGGCGGGGATCGGGCAGGCGTGGTCGGTGGAGTCGCGGTGCTTGCGCGACAGGTAGAACGCCGCCACCAGGCTTCTGCGCTCCTCACCGGTCAGTTGCGCGTCCATGTCGTCGATCGACGCACGCCGCCGAGCCAGCAACTGGGTGAAGGCCTCCAGCATCAGCGCGTCCTTGCTTTCAAAGTGCGCGTAGAAACCGCCGACCGTGAGCCCGGCTGCGCCCATGACTTCGCCGACACTCGGCTCAGCCGGGCCGCGCTGGATCAACGCCGCGCTGGCAGCCTGCAAAATGCGTTCGCGGGTTTGCGCTTTTTTATCGCTCATCAGTGCCTCCGTCTCTCATGGGTTGAATATTATTACCATAATAATATTTAGCAAGCGACAGGCATGACCGCTGGTCAGGACAGAATAAGGGGCACTGAGGAGAGAATTGGCCAAACGCCAGACAAACAAAAGGGCCATTCAATAATTGAATGACCCTTAAAAATCCCGCAGAGCGGGTAATCGTGGCGTCCCCTAGGGGACTCGAACCCCTGTTACCGCCGTGAAAGGGCGGTGTCCTAGGCCACTAGACGAAGGGGACACAAACCTTCTATACACTGATCAGCGCTGAGAACTGATCGATTCAAGGACGGTGTGGCCGGAACCTTGAACCTGTAAATTGGTGGAGCTAAACGGGATCGAACCGTTGACCTCTTGCATGCCATGCAAGCGCTCTCCCAGCTGAGCTATAGCCCCGGATTTTTCGTCTCGCGACGCAGCAGACCTTTCGAGCTGCTTGTTTAAACTGGCGTCCCCTAGGGGACTCGAACCCCTGTTACCGCCGTGAAAGGGCGGTGTCCTAGGCCACTAGACGAAGGGGACAAAACCTTCTGTACAACCGATCAGAGCTGAGTTCTGATCAATTCAAGGACGGTGTGGCCAGACCTTGAACCTGTAAATTGGTGGAGCTAAACGGGATCGAACCGTTGACCTCTTGCATGCCATGCAAGCGCTCTCCCAGCTGAGCTATAGCCCCTCATCGGTGAGGACGGGGCGAATCTTAATGGCGGTTTGGAAGTGTGTCAAATTTATTTTCAACAATTTCCAAACTTTTTTGCCGGGATAACAATCACTTACCGGCGAAACCCCGGAAAACCGGGGTTTCGTCGTAACAACAGCTTGCTTAAGCGATAGCGCCCAGCAGCTTTTCCCACTCTTTGTTTTCTTTCTTCGAAACACCCCCAAGCAAATCAAGGGCTTGGCGCAGACGGAAACGCGTAAGGTCCGGGCCGAGAATTTCCATCGCATCGAGCACCGACACCGAACTGGCCTGCCCGGTGATCGCGGCAAACATCAGCGGCATGGCATCGCGCAATTTCAATTCCAACGATTCCACCACTGCCTGGATTGTCGCGGTGATGGCATCTTTCTCCCACTGGCGCAGGCTTTCGAGCTTCCACAGGATCAACTGCATCAACTGGCGAACCTGATCACCGGAGAGCTTCTTGGACTCAAACAGCTTGGCGTCCGGGTTCACGCCACCGGCGAAGAAGAAGCTGGCCAATGGTGCGACCTGACTGAACGTCTCTACCCTGCCCTGCACCAGCGGCGCGATCTTCATCATGTACTCGGGGTTCAGCGCCCACTGCTGCACACGGCTGGCAAACTCTTCCACCGGCAAATCACGCAGCCACTGGCCGTTGAGCCACGACAGCTTCTCGATATCGAAGATCGGCCCGCCGAGGGAAACGCGCGACAGGTCGAAGTGGTCGACCATTTCCTGCAGCGAGAACTTCTCGCGCTCGTCCGGCATCGACCAGCCCATACGGCCCAGGTAGTTGAGCATCGCCTCAGGCATAAAGCCCATGCGCTCGTAGAACGTCACCGACGTCGGGTTCTTGCGCTTGGACAGCTTGCTCTTGTCCGGGTTACGCAGCAGCGGCATGTAGCACAGCTGCGGTTGCTCCCAGCCGAAATACTCGTACAGCAGAATCAGTTTAGGCGCCGACGGCAGCCATTCTTCGCCGCGCAGCACGTGGGTGATGCCCATCAGGTGGTCGTCGACCACGTTGGCCAGGAAGTACGTCGGCAGGCCGTCGGTCTTCATCAGCACCTGCATGTCCATGCGGTCCCACGGGATCTCGACATCACCGCGCAGCATGTCCGGCACCACGCACACGCCTTCGCTCGGCACTTTCATGCGGATCACGTGCGGCTCGCCGGCGGCCAGGCGCCGGGCCACTTCTTCCTTGGACAGCAGCAACGCGCGGCCGTCGTAACGCGGGGTTTCACCACGGGCCTGTTGCTCGGCACGCATCTGGTCGAGTTCTTCGGCGGTGCAGAAGCACGGGAAGGCGTGGCCCATGTCGACCAGTTGCTGGGTGTACTGCTTGTAGATGTCGCTGCGCTCGCTCTGACGATACGGGCCGTGCGGGCCGCCGACGTCCGGGCCTTCGGCCCAGGTAATCCCCAACCAGCGCAAGGCATCGAAAATCTGCTGCTCCGACTCACGGGTGGAGCGCACCTGGTCGGTGTCTTCGATCCGCAGGATGAATTCACCGCCGTGCTGCTTGGCAAAGCAGTAGTTGAACAGGGCGATGTAGGCAGTACCGACGTGGGGATCCCCAGTAGGCGATGGCGCAATGCGCGTGCGGACGGTGGTCATGGCAGGTCTCGAATGGGCGATAAAACTGAAAATTGAAACAAGGGGCGAATGGTAACACCAGCGCGGGGGGTTCTGGCAGACCGCGGTGTCGCTATCGCAGGCAAGCCAGCTCCCACATTTTGACTGTGCTCACACATCAACTGTGGGAGCCGGGCTTGCCCGCGATGAGGCCAGACCGGCCAGCGAAAAATCAAACAGCCAACAGGCGCTCACGCAACTTGCCAATCTCATCGCGCGTCTGCGCCGCCGCCTCAAACTCAAGATCGCGCGCCAACTGGTACATCTTCTCTTCCAACTGCCGAATCCGCTTGGTGATCTCACTCGGCGAGCGCAGTTCGTTCTCGTACTTGGCGCTCTCCTCGGCCGCCTTGGCCATGCCCTTGCGCTTCTTGCTGCGCGAACCCGGCACAGTGGCGCCTTCCATGATGTCGGCGACGTCCTTGAACACCCCTTTGGGGGTGATGCCATGCTCCAGGTTAAACGCAATCTGCTTGTCACGACGGCGCTCGGTTTCGCCAATCGCCCGCTCCATGGAGCCGGTGATGCGGTCGGCATACAGAATCGCGCGACCATTGAGGTTACGCGCGGCACGGCCAATGGTCTGGATCAACGAGCGCTCGGAACGCAGGAAGCCTTCCTTGTCCGCATCCAGAATCGCCACCAGCGAAACCTCCGGCATGTCCAGGCCTTCGCGCAGCAAGTTAATGCCCACCAGCACGTCAAACACACCCAGGCGCAAGTCGCGGATGATCTCCACGCGCTCCACGGTGTCGATGTCCGAGTGCAAATAACGCACACGCACGCCGTGGTCGGCCAGGTAATCGGTCAAGTCTTCGGACATGCGTTTGGTCAGCGTGGTGACCAGTACGCGCTCTTCCAGGGCCACGCGCTTGGTGATTTCCGAGAGCAAATCATCGACCTGGGTCAGCGCCGGGCGGATTTCAATCTGCGGGTCCACCAGCCCGGTCGGCCGCACCAACTGCTCAATCACACGGCCGGCATGTTCGGCTTCATAGTTGCCTGGGGTTGCAGACACGAAGATGGTCTGCGGGCTGATGGCCTCCCACTCGTCAAAACGCATCGGCCGGTTATCCAGTGCCGATGGCAGACGGAAGCCGTATTCCACCAACGTCTCTTTACGCGAACGGTCGCCCTTATACATGGCGCCGACCTGCGGCACGCTGACGTGGGATTCGTCGATCACCAGCAGCGCGTCGTCGGGCAAATAATCATAGAGCGTCGGCGGCGCGGCGCCGGCTTCGCGCCCCGACAGGTAGCGCGAGTAGTTTTCGATGCCGTTGCAGTAGCCCAGCTCCAGGATCATCTCCAAATCGAAGCGGGTGCGCTGCTCCAGGCGCTGGGCTTCCACCAGCTTGTTATTGGCGCGCAGGTATTCCAGACGCTCTACCAGTTCGGCCTTGATGCCTTCGATCGCCCCCATCAGGGTTTCCCGCGGCGTCACGTAGTGGCTTTTCGGATAGAAGGTGAAGCGCGGCAGTTTGCGGATCACCTCGCCGGTCAACGGGTCGAAGGCCGACAGGCTCTCGACTTCATCGTCGAACAGCTCAATGCGGATCGCTTCCAGGTCGGATTCGGCCGGGTAAATGTCGATCACATCGCCACGCACACGGAAGGTGGCACGGGCAAAATCCATGTCGTTGCGGGTGTACTGAAGGCTTGTCAGGCGGCGCAGCAGTTCGCGCTGGTCGAGTTTGTCGCCGCGATCGACGTGCAGCACCATTTTCAAATAGGTTTCCGGGCTGCCCAGGCCGTAGATGCACGACACCGTGGTGACGATGATTGCGTCCTTGCGCTCCAGCAACGCCTTGGTCGCCGACAACCGCATCTGCTCGATATGGTCGTTGATCGACGCATCCTTCTCGATAAAGGTGTCGGACGACGGCACATAGGCTTCGGGCTGGTAGTAGTCGTAGTAGGAGACGAAGTACTCCACCGCGTTGTTCGGAAAGAACGCCTTGAACTCACCGTACAACTGCGCGGCCAGGGTTTTGTTCGGCGCCAGCACCAGAGTCGGGCGGTTGATCTGCGCGATCACGTTGGCGATGCTGAAGGTCTTGCCTGAACCGGTCACCCCGAGCAGCGTCTGGTGCGCAAGGCCGGCTTCGATGCCTTCGACCATCTGGCGAATGGCTTCGGGCTGGTCGCCGGCGGGTTCAAAACGGGTGACGAGCTGGAAATCCGACATAACGTACCTCGTGAAGTCACCCCAGACTCGAAACCGCCAGGGACGAAATAGCTCAGCAACCCGCGAATAGTCTTCGCAGGTTGCAGGAAAAAACCATGATAGCTGTAGAAGTGGTGGCGAATGTGACGGGTTTCAAGGCAATCGTCCTACCTGCCGTCGCTGATCAATATTGCAATAAGACTAACGGTGGGCAAATAAACCGAAAAACTTGGCTTAAAAGCCGTTTCGGTTGTCGCCCTGAGCCTGGATGGCCTCTATACTAGCTCCCCGTTTGTGCACCGCTCTAGTGCATTCGGCTGGAGCGCGACACGTCCCTCCATTCCCCCATAGAGCTGCCGCAAAAATGAGCCTGTTCTCCGCTGTCGAAATGGCACCACGCGATCCAATCCTGGGCCTCAACGAAGCATTTAACGCCGATACACGAACCACCAAGGTCAACCTTGGCGTGGGCGTTTACTGCAACGAGGAGGGGAAGATTCCACTCTTGCGTGCCGTTGCCGAAGCGGAAGCCATTCGCGTGGCGCAACACGCCGCCCGTGGCTACCTGCCGATCGACGGTATCGTGGCGTACGACCAGGCCGTGCAAAAGCTGCTGTTCGGCGCTGAGTCGCCACTGCTGAGCGCCGGCCGCGTGATCACCGCCCAAGCGGTCGGCGGCACCGGCGCGCTTAAAATCGGCGCGGACTTCCTTAAGCAACTGCTGCCCAACGCCGTCGTCGCTATCAGCGACCCGAGCTGGGAAAACCACCAGGCCCTGTTCGAAAAAGCCGGCTTCCCGGTGCAGACCTACCGCTACTACGACGCCGCCACCCACGACGTCAACCGTGCCGGCCTGCTCGAAGACCTCAACGCCCTGCCGCCACAGTCCATCGTGGTGCTGCACGCCTGCTGCCACAACCCGACCGGCGTTGACCTGAGCCCGGCCGACTGGCAAAACGTGCTGGACGTAATCAAGGCCAAGAACCTGGTGCCGTTCCTCGACATGGCCTACCAGGGCTTTGGCGACGGCATCCACGAAGACGCCGCTGCTGTGCGCCTGTTTGCTGAATCGGGCCTGACCTTCTTTGTCTCCAGCTCGTTCTCCAAGTCGTTCTCGCTGTACGGCGAACGCGTGGGCGCGCTGTCGATCGTCAGCGAATCCAAGGAAGAAAGCGCGCGCATCCTGTCCCAGGTCAAACGCGTTATCCGCACCAACTACTCCAACCCGCCGACCCACGGCGCGGCGATCGTGGCGGCCGTGCTGAACAACCCTGAGCTGCGCGCCCAATGGGAAGCGGAACTGGCCGAAATGCGCCTGCGCATCCGCGGCATGCGTGAGCAGATGGTCGCCGAACTGGCCAAGGCTGCACCGGGCCACGACTTCAGCTTCGTCGGTCGCCAGCGTGGGATGTTCTCCTACTCCGGCCTGACCGTTGAGCAAGTCACCCGCCTGCGCACCGAGTTTGGCATCTACGCGCTCGACACCGGCCGTATCTGCGTGGCCGCGTTGAACCAGTCGAACATTGGTGCGGTAACAAAAGCGATTGTTCAGGTTCTATAAACCTGCCAGCGTCGTACGAAGGGGGAAGCCGATGGCTTCCCCCTTTTTATTGGCGAACCCACTAGACTGAACCCTGATCGCCCCTTTGCTGTGAGAGCCCTATGAGAAACGACGACCTGGACCTGCGCGCCGACCGCGACGAACTGCATGACTACACCCCGCGCGCGCCGCAAGCCAAGCGCCAGAAAAGTCTGGTGCTGCAAGTGGCGCTGGGCGTGTTCCTGGGTGGGTTGGCCTTGTGGCTGGTGCAGTTGGGCGCCACGGCGATAATGGCCAAGCTGGCCATGGGCACCCTGCAATTTGGCGGCTGACACAGATCAACAGGTGGGAGCTGGCTTGCCAGCTCCCACATGAGATCTAAGTGGCTACCAGGCCGCGTTCCTCCAGCAACTTCACAAAGCTGTTCAAACTCTGCGACACCGTGCCTCGGCGCCAGATCAGCCAGGTATTGAGCAGGCGAAACGCGTCGGTCAACGGCCACACACTCACCGTCGTAAACCCCGGCATGCTCTCCAGCATACTGCGCGGCATCAGCGCCAGGCCGGCCCCGGCGCTGACGCAGGCGAGCATGCCGTGATAGGACTCCATTTCGAAGATCTTGCCCGGCACCGCGCCATCCTGTGAAAACCAGCGTTCGAAGTGATGGCGATACGAGCAGTTCGAACGAAAGGTGTAGATGCTCTCCCCCGCCACATCCTGGCCCCGCGTGATCGGCGCATGGTGCAGCGGCGCAATCACCACCATCTCCTCCTCAAACACCGCCACGCCCTCCAGCGTGGCATGCAGCACCGGCCCATCGACAAACGCCGCCGCCAGGCGCCCCGACAACACGCCCTCGATCATCGTGCCCGACGGCCCGGTGCTCAGGTCCAGCTCGACCTTGGTGTGTTTCTGGTTATACGCCGCCAATAGCGCCGGAATGCGTACAGCCGCCGTACTCTCCAGCGAGCCAAGCGCAAACGCGCCCTGAGGCTCCTCCCCGGCCACGGTTGCGCGGGCCTCCTGCACCAAATCAAGAATGCGCCGCGCATAACCGAGGAAATTCCAGCCGGCTGGCGACAGGCGCAGGCGGCTTTTCTCACGGATAAACAACTCCACGCCCAAATCCTGCTCCAGTTGCTTGATGCGTGTGGTCAAGTTCGACGGCACGCGATGAATCAACTGCGCGGCGGCGCTGATGCTGCCTTGCTCGGCAACGGCCTTGAAGATTTCCAGCTGCACCAGATCCAAGTCATTCTCCAATCGTGAACGTATGTGATCGTTCCCACGCTCTGCGCGGGAATGCCGCCAAGGACGCTCCGCGTCCAAAATCAAACATCCATTCTCAATTCGAGAACGTATCACTTAATATTATTCAGTTTCCAGAAAACATGCATCCCCGTAGGCTGACCCCATTCCACTCATTCAGCCGGACGCTGCCATGAACGCTATTACTCACCAGACCCACGCCTTGTCGATCAACCCCGCCAATGGCGAAACGGTCGCCAGCTACCCCTACGAAACCGCGGCGCAACTGGACGCCGCCCTAGACCGCGCCACTGACGCTTTCCGCAGCTGGCGCCGCCAGCCGGTGAGCCAACGCGCTGAACTGCTGCTGGCCCTGGCCGGTGCATTGCGCGAGCAAGCCGAAGACATGGCCCAGATGATCACCCTGGAAATGGGCAAACCCATCGCCCAGGCCCGCGCCGAAATCGAAAAATGTGCACAGCTCAGCGAGTGGTACGCCGCCCAAGGCCCAGCCATGCTCGCACCGGAACCGACCCTGGTGGACAACGGCAGCGCGCAGATCGAATATCGTCCGCTGGGCCTGATCTTCGCCGTCATGCCGTGGAACTTCCCGGTGTGGCAAGTACTGCGCGGCGCCGTGCCGACCTTGCTGGCCGGTAACACCTACGTGCTCAAACACGCGCCGAATGTGATGGGCAGCGCCTACCTGATCCAGCAGGCGTTCCAGAAAGCCGGTTTTGCCGAAGGTATTTTTGAAGTGGTCAACGTGACCAACGACGGCGTATCCAAGGCCATCGCCGACCCACGCATCGCCGCCGTCACCCTCACTGGCAGCGTGCGCGCCGGTATCGCCATCGGCTCCCAAGCCGGTGCAGCGCTGAAAAAATGCGTGCTGGAATTGGGCGGCTCCGACCCGTTTATCGTGCTTAACGACGCCGACCTTGATGCCGCCGTGCAGGCCGCCGTGATCGGGCGCTTCCAGAACAGCGGCCAGGTCTGCGCCGCCGCCAAGCGCCTGATCATCGAAGCAGGTGTGGTGGAAGCTTTCACAGCCAAATTCCTTCAGGCCAGCCGCGCGCTGGTAATGGGCGACCCGACCTCGACCCACACTTACGTCGGCCCGATGGCCCGTTTCGACCTGCGCGACGAGCTGCATGGCCAAGTCCAAGCCACCCTGGAAGAAGGCGCGACCCTGCTGCTGGGCGGCAATAAAGTGCCCGGCGCCGGCAACTACTATGAGCCGACCGTACTGGCCAACGTCACCGACCAGATGACCTCGTTCAAACAGGAACTGTTCGGCCCCGTGGCCTCGATCATCACCGCCCGCGATGCTGACCACGCCGTGGCCCTGGCCAACGACAGCGAGTTCGGCTTGACCGCCAGTATCTTCACCACCGACTCGGCGAAGGCACGGGATATCACCAACCAACTGGAAACCGGCGCAGTATTCGTCAACTCGTTCAGCGTGTCAGACCCACGCGTGGCGTTTGGCGGCGTGAAAAAGAGTGGGTTTGGCCGCGAACTGTCGCACTTTGGCGTACGCGAATTCTGCAACGCGCAGACCGTGTGGCTGGATCGCAAATAAAACCGGCAACACCCTTCAACTGTGGGAGCTGGCTTGCCTGCGATAGCCATAGGTATCTACACAACCGGTTAGTGGCCAGTGGGCTGTTGTGGCGAGCAGGCTTGTCCTGCGTTGGGCCGCGAAGCGGCCCCAAACCCAGACACCACAGGAGAAATAGGCTGCTTTAAAAAGTTGTGTAGATACCTATGCTGCGATAGCGGTGCATCAGTGACAACTCCTTGGCTGACCCACTGCCATCGCAGGCAAGCCAGCTCCCACCTTTGATCTGCGGTGCTTATCGATTAGTCGACCGTCACGTTCCCCACTGCTTTTGCAGCTTGCCTTTACTCGCTTCCAGCACTTGCTCGCGCGTTACTCGGTTGGTAGGCATGGTCACCTTCTCCAGGCCTTCAAAAGCGCAGGCGTCCCCAACTGAACCGGCGAGCAGTAGGCAGGCCCAAGGCATAGCTCTTATTCTTCGCAGGAATGGCGCCAATTCCCCCCGCACCCCGCAATCGACTACCATACTGCGCCGGTTCCCAAACGGGACTAATAGGGAATTCGAAGCGCGGCCCATCGCGCCAATCGAAACTGCCCCCGCAACTGTAGGTGCCGAGCCTGCTCCCCATTGCCACTGGACCACGTCCGGGAAGGCCGGAGCGAGGCGACGACGCATCAGTCAGGAGACCTGCCGGCCCAGCGTTATCACTCACCGGCGGGGTGTCCGGGAAGGACATCCGCGCCCTGCAAACCTGCAGCGTTCAAAGGTGTGTTTCCGAGCCGTACCTGCCCTGTTTCCCGTACGGTTCACTCGGAGATTGCCCCATGCTGCTACGCGTTTGCGCCCTGATCACCGGCCTGGGCTTTTGTGCCCTGGCCCACGCCACGCCGACTCACTACCCGCTCACGGTGGAAAACTGCGGCAGCAGCGTCACCTTCCAACAAGCCCCGGCACGCAGCGTGACCATCGGCCAGGCCGCCACCGAGATGCTTTACGCTCTGGGCGTAGCGGACAAAGTGGTCGGCACTTCGCTGTGGTTCAACAGCGTATTACCGCAGTTCAAAGCGCAAAACGACAAGATCGAGCGCCTGGCCGACAACGAGCCGAGCTTCGAAGCTGTGATCGCCAAACGCCCACAACTGGTGGCCGCCGAGCTGGAATGGGTGGTCGGCCCGCAAGGCGTGGTCGGTACCCGCGAGCAATTCCACGAACTGAAGATTCCCACCTACGTGCTGCCCTCCGACTGCGAAGGCAAGGACAACCTGGTGGGCGCCGATGGCACGCGGCTGGAGCCGTTTCGCATCGACACGATCTATAAAAGCATCAGCCAGTTGGCTGAGATTTTCGACGTGCAAGCGCGTGGCCAACAGTTGAATGACGAACTCAAGGCCCGCCTGGCCAAGTCGGTCGCCACCGCGCAAGGCAAAGGCCTCAAGCACGCCAGTGCACTGGTGTGGTTTTCCAGCAGCGAGATGGCCGCCGACCCGTATGTAGCTGGCCACAAGGGCATTCCCGAATTGATGCTGCAAACCCTCGGCCTGCACAACGTGGTGCAGTCCGACGAAGAATGGCCCGCCGTCGGTTGGGAGACCATCGCCAAGGCCAACCCGACCTTCCTGGTGATCGCGCGCATGGACCGCCGTCGCTACCCGGCCGACGACCATGAAAAGAAACTCGCCTTCCTGCGCAGCGACCCGGTGACCCGCAACATGGACGCGGTGAAAAACAACCGCATCCTCATTATTGATGCCCTGGCGTTGCAGGCAAGCCTGCGCATGTTCGATGGCCTGGAACAACTGGCCGGTGCCATCGACGGCTACGACCTGTCGAAATGATGCGCACCCTACTCGCCCTCGCCGTGTTGCTGATGGCCGTGCTCGCCGGCACCGCCATCGGCGAAACCGCCATCGAACCGCAAGTGGTCTTGCAGGTGCTGGCCAACAAACTCTGGGCGGCCGGTTACGTGCTCGACCCGATCGATGAAGGCGTGGTGTGGAACTACCGCCTGACACGGGCGCTGGTTGCCGCCGCGTGTGGCGCCGGGCTGGCCACCTGCGGGGTGATCCTGCAGTCGCTGCTGCGCAACCCGTTGGCCGATCCGTACCTGCTGGGCATCAGCGCGGGCGCCTCGACCGGTGCAGTGTTGGTGGCATTGATGGGTGTGGGCGGTGGGCTGATTTCGCTGTCGGCGGGCGCGTTTGTCGGCGCGATGGCGGCGTTTGCGTTGGTGATATTGCTGGCACGGGCCAGCGGCTCAGTCAGCGGCACCGGCCAGATCATCCTCGCCGGCATCGCCGGTTCGCAGCTGTTCAATGCCCTCACCGCGTTCCTAATCACCAAGTCCGCCAGTTCCGAACAGGCGCGCGGCATCATGTTCTGGCTGCTGGGCAACCTCAGCGGCGTGCGCTGGCCGTCGGTGTGGCTGGCGGTGCCGGTGGCGGTCGCAGGCCTGGCGGTGTGCTTGTGGCATCGGCGTGCGCTGGATGCGTTTACCTTTGGCACCGACTCGGCGGCTTCGTTGGGTATTCCAGTGCGCCGTGTGCAATTTGTGCTTGTCGGTTGCGCGGCGCTGGTGACGGCGGTGATGGTGTCGATTGTCGGCTCCATCGGTTTTGTCGGGCTGGTGATTCCCCACGCCGTGCGCCTGCTGCTGGGCACCGGGCATTCGCGGTTGCTGCCCGCCAGTGCGCTGGGTGGCGCGTTGTTTCTGATCGCTGCTGATGTGCTGTCGCGCACCTTGATCAAAGGCCAGGTGATTCCCGTCGGTGTGGTCACTGCCTTGGTCGGCGCGCCAGTCTTTGCATTGATCCTGATTGGCCGGAGGAATGCGCGATGACGGTACTCAGTTGCACCGGCCTGGGCTTCAAGGTGCGTGAAGCGCATTTGCTGCGCGACATTGATCTTGAAGTTCAGCCAGGTGAAACCTTGGGCATTGTCGGGCCGAACGGCTCGGGCAAATCCACCCTGCTTAAATTGCTCGCCGGTTTGCGTGTGCCTGCGTCCGGCGAGGTGTTACTGGGCGGCCAGCGCCTGACCAAACTGCCCCGTCGCCTTGTTGCGCAACACCTGGCGGTGGTGGAGCAGCAGGCTGATACCGACGATGCCATCCGCGTGTTCGATGCCGTGGCGCTGGGCCGCACGCCCTGGCTGTCGGCGCTGAGCCCGTGGTCTGCCGAAGACGATGCCATCGTGCGCCAGGCGCTGCACGACGTCGATGCCACCCACCTGAGCCAACGCGCCTGGCGCAGCCTCTCTGGCGGCGAGCGCCAACGCGTGCACATCGCCCGCGCATTGGCGCAACGACCGCAGATCTTGTTGCTGGATGAGCCGACCAATCACCTGGATATCCAACATCAACTGGCGATTTTGAAAGGTGTGCAGGCGCTGCCGGTGACCACGCTGATTGCGCTGCATGACCTGAACCAGGCGCTGACCTGTGATCGCTTGGCGGTACTGGATCGCGGCTGCCTGGTGGCATTGGGCACGCCGCTGGAGGTGCTGACGCCGCAGCGGCTACAGGAAACATTCGGGGTGCAGGCGCATTACCTCACGGACCCGTTCGACGGCGCGCAAATCCTGCGGTTACGCCCCATTTAATGGACTGCACACCGCGCAAAGGTGGGAGCTGGCTTGCCTGCGATGCCGGCGGATCAGTGCCATAGCTGGGGCTGACACACCGCTATCGCAGCATAGGTATCTACACAACTTTTAGAGGCATCCCATTTCTCCTGTGGCGAGCAGGCTTGTCCTGCGTTGGGCTGCGAAGCAGCCCCAGTAAAGGCACTGCAATTTTCCTGAAAGTACTCAGCGTCTGGGTTTGGGGCCGCTTCGCAGCCCAACGCAGGGCAAGCCTGCTCGCCACAACAGCCCACTTGCGACAGACTTCTAACCGTTCTATGGCTATCGCAGGCAAGCCAGCTCCCACCTTGATCTATAGAGCCCGCTGCATATGCGTGGTCTGCCACACCGGGTCGGCTTCGACGTCGATCACCTCAAACCCCTGCCGCCGCCAAAAATCAATCGCACCCGGCAAAAACGGATGGGTGTGCAGGTAAACCACCTCCACCCCATCCGCCTGTGCCTTCATCTCCAATGCGCGATACAACTCCCCTGCCAAACCAAAACGGCGAAACGCCGGCAGCACAAACAGGCGCACCACCTCGACGACTTTGCGGCCCTGGTAATTCAACTGCGGGAAGCGCCCGTCATACGGCAGATAGCCGACGGCAGCCACGATTTGATCTTCAACACAGGCCAGCAGAAACTGGCCGTCACCCTTTAGGTAAACGGCCTCAAATCGCGCCAAGTCATCCGGCAGGCCCGTGGCGCTGAGTTTGGGGAAAAGCTCGGCGCGGGCCTGCAGAACAAAGGCCAGCACCTGCGGAAGGTCGGCGGCCGTCACCGTCCGAATGGTCGGGCTTTGTGCCATACAATCTCGATCGCTCAGTGTCACTTGGTATGCACGTAGCACAAAGCAGAGCCCTTCACGCCCGACGCATGGACGCTGACATGCCGCGTGGAAAAACCTGGCTTCTCGACGAACTGCTTCTCTTGCCAACTCGCGTAGATGCCGTACTGATAACCGATGGCGCCATTGGCATACCACGACACGGCCATCTTATACACGCCCTTCTCATCCGGGGCCTCCCACAGCGTCTTGTCGAGGACCGGCTTCGCCTGGTTGAACGTGCGCAGGTGGAACGTGCGCGGCCCGCCGTTGGGCTCGGTCGAACTGGACAGAAACAGCGTGTCGTCTTCGGCATCGTCTTCGGCAGCCGCCAGAATCACTGCCGGCACCCACTTCTCGCCCCGGTACTCTTTTTCGATGAACACCGTGCAGCTCAACGTGCCGTCACCTGGGGTCTTCATTTTGAATTGCCGCTCGTACTGCCCGTAGGGCACATCAAACGAGAAGTTGTATTCGGCGGCTTGAACACCTGCCACCAGCAAAAATGCCGATAGCCCTGCAACTGCATGGGAAATGGTCACGTGTGCGTCCTTGCGAGAATCTGGAAACCAGGGTGTCAGAGGTTACGCGGGGTGCAGGTGAATGGCTAACCACTACAAGCGAGTACCGACTGGATTCTCGCCGATATCCACCGCCGACTGTAAGCAAGAACGTCATCCGCCATCGCCACCGGAAAATGAATAAACCCATGGGCAGATTCCGGCAACAGGTGCGCCTCAACCTGCGCGGCCATGCCCCAGCGCTCGGCCATCTGCAGCGTGTCGTCCAGCAACGGGTCAAGTTCGCCCACAAACATCAACGCCGGCGGCAAGCCGGTCAGGTCGCCATACAACGGTGACAACGGCGGCTGCCGACGTTGCTCATCACTCAAGCCCGGCGTGAGCAGGCGCAGCGCGTCGACCATGCCCGGTCCGTCCAACAACAACGTCTCGGGCCCCGCCGTGCGCACGCTCGGTGTGCCGGTCAAGTCGTATACGCCGTAGTACAGCACCGCACCGCTCACCCGCTTGAGCAGTTCAGGCCATTGCTTAAGCGCCAGCAAGGTTGCCGCCGCCAAATGCCCACCGGCAGACTCACCCACGACGAACACCGGCAAGTCGGCAAACTCATCACTGCTGAGCAACCAGCGCGCGGCATTCAGGCAGTCCTCCATCACCCCCTCAACCGGCGTGTCCACCGCCAGCCGGTAATCCACCGACACCACCGCCACACCACACGCCTGCACCATGCCCAGGTTGAGGTCGTCATCCATCTGTGCATTGCCGATCACCCAACCGCCGCCGTGGATATCCAGCACCACGCCGTTGGTTTTCCCCTCGGGCCGCAGGATACGCACGGGCACACCGGCCACTCGGCGGGTTTCAGCCGCAGGCGCTTTCTTGACCTTTTGACTGACTCGCAGCAACGCCTGGATCAAACGCGGCGTGACGCGATTGCGGATTTTAAAACGCGGCAGCCAGGCCAGCTTTTTATTGAACTGGCGCATCTGGACTAATTCAGCCTCGCTCGCGGGCCAGCGTTTATGAGCCATCAGCGGTTATTACGCAAAATCGAGAAATTCAACGCCGCCGCTACGCTCAGCCACGCCAGGTAAGGGAACAGGATCAAGCCGGTGATCAAGTCCAACCGCAACGCCATCACCACCAACGCGGCCACCACCAGCCACAGCAGCAGAATCACCACCATCCCGGCCACGATGTTATGCGCGCCGAAAAACACCGGCGTCCACAGCGTGTTCAGCGCAATCTGCGCCGCCCACAGGCCCAGGGCCAATTGGCTGCCGGGAATCATCGTCAGGCGATAACCCGCCCAGGCGAGCAGCAGGTAGATGACCGTCCAGGCCACCGGAAACAGCCAATTGGGTGGAGTGAAGCCGGGCTTGACCAGGGTTTCGTACCACTGGCCGGGCTTGAAAATGATGCCGGTACTGGCGGCGGCGCCGCAGGCGATGAGGAAAATAAGGAAGATCATGGGCTGTCCTGGGCTGAAATCAGCGGTGATGGGTGGGAGGCCTTGTTCCCTGCCATTTCAATGACTCAAACACACGGGCATAAATTCCATCCAGCGCGGCAATTTGCACAAACCAGCGCCTCTTCTTCGCGTCATCAAAATCGACTAGGGTGCCTCTACGCCTTAATCCGTTTGCCGTCATTGGGATGCTGCGCCTTGAACCTCTCCACTGTTGACCACCGCGCCAGCCCCTGGACGGTATTCCTGATTTTCCTGCGCCTTGGGCTCACGTCATTCGGTGGTCCGGTGGCGCATCTGGGTTACTTTCGCAACGAGTTCGTCACCCGGCGGCGCTGGCTGAGTGAGCGCACTTATGCGGACCTTGTAGCACTGTGCCAATTCCTCCCCGGCCCGGCCAGCAGCCAGGTGGGCATTGCGCTGGGTCTGTCACGGGCGGGCTACGGCGGCGCGCTGGCGGCGTGGCTGGGGTTTACCCTGCCGTCGGCCGTGGTGCTGATCCTGTTTGCAATGGGTATTGCCCAACACAGCGCGGCCATCCCGTCCGGCGTGCTGCACGGCCTTAAAGTCGTGGCGGTCGCCGTCGTCGCGCAAGCCGTGTGGGGCATGGCGCGCAACCTGTGCACCGACGCAACGCGCATCACTGTGATGCTGATCGCCGCCTGCATAGCCCTGCTGCAAACCTCGGCCTGGGGCCAGGTGGGTGTTATAGCCGCAGCGGCACTGGCCGGCCCGCTCTGGCTAAAAGCCCCGTCGCCGACCACCCTCGACGCGCTGCCCATCACCCTCAGCCGTCGAACCGGGGCAATGTGGCTGGCGTTGTTCCTGGTATTACTGGCGGGCCTGCCGCTGCTGGCGCAGTTCACAACCCGCCAAGACGTGGCCGTGATCGACGCGTTCTACCGCACCGGTGCACTCGTGTTCGGTGGCGGCCACGTGGTGCTGCCGCTATTGCAAGCGGAGGTCGTGCCGACACTCTGGGTGAGCAACGACGTATTCCTGGCCGGCTACGCTGCGGCGCAAGCCATGCCCGGTCCCCTGTTCACCTTCGCCGCATTCCTTGGCGCGTCGATGCAACAGCCCCCCACCGGTTGGCCTGGCGGTTTGCTCTGCCTGCTGGCAATCTTTGCGCCCTCGTTTTTGCTGGTGATGGGCGCAATGCCCTTCTGGGAAAGCCTGCGCCGCAGCCCGCGCACCCAAGCGGCTCTCGCGGGCGTGAATGCTGCAGTGGTTGGCCTGTTGCTGGCAGCGCTGTACCAACCGGTGTGGACCAGCGCTATCTTCAGCGCCCGGGACTTCGGTCTGGCCCTGATTGCCCTGGTGGCGTTGATGGTGTGGAAATTACCCCCGTGGCTGGTGGTGCTGGGCAGCGCCGGGCTCGGATGGCTGCTCAGCCTCGGCCCGGCATAACCTCAGGCGCCACGATCGTGAGCCAAGGCCAGCGCGCCTGATAACTGCGGGCCTTGGCGGCGAACAACTCAGGCTCGCGGTGCAGCGGGTTAATCCGCAACACGCCCTGCTCCACATCCGCTAACCCATAGGGCGCATACACCTCGCCCGTGTCGATCTCCAGCCCGATGCAGGTGCCGGCCACCAGGTAACGGTCCACGCCCTGTTTAGCCGAGTGCAGCTGTGGATAAGGCCGACCAAAGCGCTCGCTGTACCAAAGGTGCACCCGCGCCTGGTTCTTGACCTCGACGTTAACGCCCAAATCCTCAAACAACCGCGCGGCGGCGCGGATCACTTTGTCCTCCGCTTCGTAGGACAAGTCCGTGTCGAAGTAAAAGACGTCGTAGTCCTTTACGTTATGAGCCGCAGGCAAGTTTGACTGATGGTTCCAGACGGCCTGGAACAGGCAGCCCGCCGTGAGCATGCACTGCTCTACGCCGAGGTCGGGCAGGCGTGCGGTGATTTCGGCGTTGATGGGGTTGGCCATGGCCAGCTCGAGCAGGGTGTTGACGGTCAATGTCATGTTTAATCCTTGTGTGTTCAGGGTGGCTCAAGTCACCGAACCTACACGACGGCGGGGAGGGTTTCGTGACAGCAATGTTTCTATACACTTTGCCCGCCCGCCACCAATCGTCAAGGATAAAACGATGCGAATCAGAGAAATGGCCCTCATCACCGCCGCCGCTTTGCTGCTCACCGCCTGCAGCGACAGCCCGTCGGACACCGACATTCAAGCCGCGCTGCAACCCAGGCTCGAAGGCGCGTCCTGCGTGAAGGCGGCGATGTTCAACCGCTTCCCGGTGACCTTGGGTGACGGCGTCATGAGCGGCACCTCCAGCGCCAACCAGCCGGCCTTCGACGCCCTGACCGACGCCGGCCTGCTGACCAAAAGCGCCAACACCTACAGCCTCACCGACAACGGCCGCGCCGCCTATGTGCAGCAAGAGTCCGGGTTCTGCTACGCCCAGGGCTATGAAATCGCCAAGATCCAGAACATCGCCGCCAACCCCAACCCGATGGGCGCCGCCGTGGATAAATCCTGGGTGGTGACCGTAGACATTCGCCAGAAAACCATCGCCGACTGGGCCAACACCCCGGCGATTGAAAAACTGGCCCGCAACCCGGAAAACCTCTCCGAAGTGCCCAAGACCTACACCGTGGTGGTGGGCCGCTTGAAGGGTGAGCAAACGCTGAAGCTGATCGACCCACGGTTTTCGATCATGCGTGGGGTTGGGGTGAACCAGGCGTTCTAAGTGGTGAGCAGTACTGTTGTGGAAAGCGGGTTCGTTGTGGCGAGCAGGCTTGCCCTGCGCTGGAGTGCGCAGCGCTCCCAACCCAGCCACCGCGGTCCAAAAGAGAAACCCGTTCGCCGCTTTTGGGGCCGCTTCGCAGCCCAACGCAGGGCAAGCCTGCTCGCCACAAGGGAGTTTCCTAACCACAGGGAATGGTGAACAAGCCCGCACCACCTTGCTCCATTGCCTACGCGTGCGTCAGAATCCGCCGGCTTGTGTGCTGAGGTGGCCGTCTCTAAGGTGGCTCGGTCGCTGAATGTTCAGTGATCGGGTTTAGTAGCCCACGGTTTAACCTAACAGGTGCACAAGCTTCATCCGTCAGACATTGCGTCTGTGCTTGATGGTGGCTGTGCGTAGGGCGTCCTCGGACGCGCCGGTTTTGTTAGGTTCCACCGGTCTACTAACCTGCGTACAGCTACCGCCTTTTCGTTTAGTAGCGATGGGGTTGTAGCCCAAGCAAGGAACTTAACAATGGCTAATGACACAACAGACTCAACCACCCTCTTCACCGTCGTCCCCCACGCCAGCACCGAAACCCTCATCACCAACAGCTACGAAACCTTCACCAGCGTAAGCACACTGCTGCTCGACCTGTCCGAAGACCTGTGCGGCAAACACCGCGACATCGCCCTGGCCATCCACCAACTAAGCGAACTGGGCGTGCTGCTCACGGCCAAATTGCTCGACCGTGAAGCACCTTGCCCTGGCTGATAAACAGCCCAAGGCAGCGCCGCTGATGGCGCTGCCTTCAATTAACCCCTGGGAACGAATCAACGTACTGAATAGTGAAGTCTGGAAAGGAGTCAACAATCTGGATCTTGTAGTCGGGGAAGCTCTCGACTGTTTTCCACTTGCCGGCCGAGTCGGGAAAACTGCTCACCTGTTTTACCTTAAGGTCAGGGAAACTGTTTACCACCTTGACCTTATAGTCCGGGAAGCTACTGACGAACTTGATGTTGCCGTAAATCTTCGACACATCAACAGTCGTATCAGCTTGAGCGCCGAAGGCACACGCCAGCAGCAGTGACGCGAGAGCAACCTTGAACATGACAGCCTCATCCTGAGCAATAAAAGGCGCCCAGTCTAACGCCCTGCGCGCACAACTTCCTGTAGTGCCGGGTTCTTAACCCTTCAACTCACCCGCGCGGTTACTCGCCGCATCGTCGTAAGCCACATACAAGGATTCGGCGATCTGGCTTTTGATGGCTTTGGAGGATTCCAGCCCCAAGACAAAACCTTCGGCTTTGCCGCCAGCGCGGTTGAGTTCTTCGTGGGTCGCGGCGCCAGTGATGGCGTCGAGAAGCTTAGCGGCGTGAGGGCCGACACCTTTGGGGAGGGAGATTTGGTCGATGGACATGGCGATACCTTGAGAAAAATGATCGGGAGCGCATGGACCACTGCCGGGGGGTGCCATGGTAGACCGGTTGGCGGGGAAAGGGGCTGATTTCGGCCAAAAGCGGTCAGTTTGGTAATAGCTAATTTAGCAACTAGCTAGTCCGCTGACTTGAAATCTGCTTAGGAGCGCGATTTTCACCCTAACTCTGATACTCAAATTTTCTCTTGGAGTGTTTACATAATATCTCGACCTAAAGCGTAAGCCTATGCGAGACAACGAACGGAAAGACAAAAAAAGCCTCATCAGCAGATGCCTGCATATCTATTGAGATATGCGCTGCTAATGTGTTGGGAGCGGGCGAAGTGGAGATTGCTGGGACTAAACACTCATAATTTTTTTATAGAGTGTCAGCAGTAGTCTCCACGTACCAGATCTAGCTCAAGCTAACTGACGTCTTCGCAATTTCGTATTCTTCAAC
Organism: Pseudomonas sp. WS 5532; assembly: GCF_012985445.1. Lineage (NCBI taxonomy): Bacteria > Pseudomonadati > Pseudomonadota > Gammaproteobacteria > Pseudomonadales > Pseudomonadaceae > Pseudomonas > Pseudomonas sp. WS 5532. The sequence continues at coordinate 186,910 of NZ_JAAQWK010000004.1, read as the reverse complement.
CTGAGAAATTCTTTCAAATATCGACCCAAAATTAGAGAAGTCAAAATTTTTGGCGAATTCCAAATCCCCCTCAACCAAATCCGCAAACCTTGCCTTTGAATGCGCTCCGGCCAACTCAGAAACATTACTGTCGAAAATTTTCTTTATAGACTCGTCGGCGGCGTCGGGCCTCTCTCTGAGCTGAGGCACAGGCTTGCCTCTATTGGCAGAAGCAGATTGAAAGTAGAATATTTCATTGTCGAAATGCAGGCGCTTTCCATCATGAGTTTTTTTAAGTTCATCATCCGTATAAAAAAACTCAATAGAAATATTCGAATATGTCTCTCGACCAGAAGGTACGGGCAAACAAACACCGTAAACATTGTTACCATAATTCTTGAACGTTCTGCCATCTGCTTCAATGCCAGCAACGATTTTTTCTACGTCTCTATCAAATACCCCAATAACTGTGCAGCGTTGCTTGAGTTTCGATAGTTGCTCTAAGAGTCTTTCGAGCTTCGAATCCCCCCAATCTGCGGGAACCTCGAAGTAATTTAGTGAGTCTCCACACCCTAGGGACTTAGCCGCCGCCCTCAAATGTTGGACGTCAGTTTTACCCTCCGTTACTATTAAAGTCTTCTCGCTTACCTCGCTCGTCGCTTTCAGATTTAGGAATTGCTCTCGAAAATCTAAGCTATCACCAATCATCATATCGTAAACTTCGGTATAAAGATCGCTATTATACGGGTCTCTTGTAATTCCGAAGTTATCCAAGTCGATAATTTTGGTGCGATTTATCGCTTCATCCGCCAACCCCATCGCCATAAATGGCGAGTGCGAGCTAGTTATAAACTGCAAGTTTGGAAAAAGCGAAAACAACTTTGGCATAACTTCTTTTTGAAGTCGAATATGGAGATGCTTGTCTGCCTCGTCAATTAGCACTATACCGGAGACGCTCGATATTGGATTTTCACCGATAATAACATCCGCCTGCCGTATGATCTCCCCGGCCAAGCACAACGCTGAAGCCTCGCCTGCGGAAATGTGAAATATCGACGGATAAAGGCATGTGTCGGAATCAGAGTTTATTATTTGAATTCTCGTATTACCAAATCCACGGGGGCCAACACCGAAACGAAACTTAGCTGCAATTTTTCCTTGCAAGATTAATGTTATTACCTGATCAAGCAACAATTTTATGTTTACTACTCCGGATTGTTGGTACTGCATATCCAGCACAATATCCATCAACCAGTTTGAAAAAGTTTTTAAGCCAGAAACCACCTCCAATGGATTGGGGAGTGTCCCCTTAAAAATATTGTCCTTTCGGAAGGATAAATTCACCTCGTAGGGTTGGTTGATATAGCCAGGCGTTTCGTATCTGTATGAAGGGAAGTATGTGATAAGGTTCGATTCAAAGATCGATAGCGCCAGAGTTTTTTCGATCTTCCAGTGCTTGATTTGATTGTTCTCGCTAAGGCCATTAGATAACTCGCCGAAGCTTATTTTGTTCTCGATCATTATTTCTTGATATTCGGCTTCGCTTACAGCCCCAACAATATCTACATAGTCAACTGTTTTGCCACTCATATTTAAGCGCATATAAAATATGGAGGGGCGACTCTGATCTAGATTATTCAACCCCGATGTGACTCGATAGAATTTATTTTGCTTTCCTTCAAAAGAACCAGGAAACCAATTTTTTGCCAATTCGTGAAAAGCGTCTGCTATGTGAGAAAGTATAGTGGTTTTACCACGACCATTTGCTGCGGTCAGTACCGCAATTTCGTTTTCTGACAAATTAATATCTAGATAGTCAAACGGCGATCTGTTTTGAAATAATAGCTTTTCAATAAATACTTTCATCGGCCTACTCCTTTAGTAAGTTCATATTGTTTTTAGTTTTTCTTTACGGCCATCTGCTTGAACTCTCCAAGAAATTCCCTATGCCCCAACTCCGAAATGGCGCCTCGGAAACAAGTAGTAGGACAGTGCTCAGGCTCTCCTCGGATACCAATGGAAAACTACTAGATCGAGCGGCAATTGGCCATCCCCTGTATCAAAAGTCGCACACATCCATTGCAGAGTTCGAGCTGGTTCGCAGTGACTCTCGAAGGCTGGAAACGAACGTGAATGGCTGAACGGATAAAAGGTAGGAAGCTCGTGAGTGTCCGCTTCTGGCCGAAAGCAGCCCTCCCCAACAACCCGCTACCAAACAAACGCAGACACATACATCATTCCCCAACCCGCCCCACCAACACCCCAAACAACTCCCCCCGCGGCATCTCACTCACCGCAATCCCCGCATTCTCAAACCACTCCTTCCCCGCCTCCGGATGCGGCCCGCTCAGCACCACCACGCCCTTCTCATACCGATACCGCGCCGCCGCCACATCGCCATTGCGATAAGTCGCAATCACCGTATACGGCGCGTGCCCCTTAACCTTGGGAAAGTACGGGCCATCCTGATAGAACACACTGTCCGGCTTGCCATCCCACACCACTCGTACCGCCGCGTCTTCAATCCCGCGCACTTCAAACCCCGGTCGCCCGGCTTCGGAGTCGAGGTCCTGGGGTATCAACCCGAAGTTGCTGTTATCGGCAAGATAAGCGCCCATGCATAACCCCAGGTAGCGCCCGCCCTTGGCCACGTAGTCTCGAATGGCGCCCACGCGTGCATCACCGAAGCTGTCGAGCGCAGCCGGAATATCCTGCCCGCCGCCCGGCTGAACATAGAGGTCATAGCGTGCAAGGTTTTGCGGGGTGATGTCGATGGCTTCATCCGCGCCTACAAAGTCGATCTGGTAGTTGGGGCTGAGCCGCAGCAAGGCGTTTTTGACGTTCTCGGAACAGTCATCACAGCCCGCCGGGCCTCGGTAGATGGCGACGTGGGTGATGGGCGTTGCGGCCTGTGCCCAGGGTGATTGCAGGGTGGCGAGTACAAAAAATGCGGCAGCGATGGCGGGCAATTTCATGGTTGAGGGCTCGGCGAACAGGGGTTAGGACTGTTCGAAGCCTATATCGAACGCGACTTTCAATTCGTTAACAGTTGTAAATCGGCTACTGTCGCCTGAATCCACACCCGCCAAGAGGGCCTGTAATGGAGCTGAAGTTCAGCCACGTCGACGTACTGGTCGAGAACCTTGAAGAAACCTGCGCTTATTACGCCAAGATCCTCAAGGCCAAAATCTCCAACACCCAGGTGTGGGAACGCGGCGGGCTGCATGTGCGATATGCGGTGGCGTTGATGGGCCTGGAGCGTTTTATGCTGGTGCAGCCGGTGGCGGGCAACTTGCGCGAGCTGTTGGACGCGCACGGTGAGGGCATGATTTATCGGCATTGCTACACCACGCCGGATATTGAGGTGGCCTATGCCGAGTTGATGGCCGAGGGTGTGCAGCCGCAGGATGAAAACGGCCGGCCCTTGAGCCTGGCGGATCTACAATCGCCGTCCGGCACACGGATCATTTGGTTGCCTAAGCGCTTCGGGCATTTCTCTATCGAGATTCTGGAGGAGAAAGGCTTGGAGGCGTTTATGGTCGCCGCGTTTGCTTGATCGGCGTTGCATTGGCTGCCTACATGAGGATTACTGTAGGCCGCGCCCATCTGCGAGATAACCCGTCATGTTTGAATTCACTGCCCTCGTCACCTACATCGCCGTGGTGCTCGGCCTTTTCCTGATCCCCGGCCCTTCCGTGCTGTTGGTGCTCACGCGCACGATTCAAGGCGGTCGCAAGGTCGGTGTTGCGACCGGGCTGGGTGTGGCGTGCGGCGACTTGATTCATACACTGTGCGCAGCACTGGGGCTGTCGGCGATTTTGATGACTTCGGCGGCGGCGTTTAATGCGGTGAAGTGGGCCGGCGCGGCGTATTTGATCTACCTGGGCGTGCGGGCGTTCATGGCCAAAACCGGCACGCATGCGCGATTGGAGCTACCGGCGGTGACGCCGCGCCAGGCGTTTTTCCAGGCGATTGGGGCTGAGGTGTTGAACCCGAAAACGGCGATCTTCTTCCTGGCGTTCCTGCCGCAATTTGTACACCCGGAATCGGGTTCGTCGTTGGTGCAGTTTGCCGTGCTGGGCTTGATTTTTTCGGGGCTCAGCGCGGTTTATACGAGTTTGCTGGCACTCTCGATTCGCCCGTTAAGTCGCGGGCTCAAGGGGCTATCCAAGCTGCGTCGGTGGGAAGGCAAGATCATCGGCACGCTGTTTATGGGGCTGGGGCTGAAAGTAGCGTTTCAGCAGCGATAGGCAGGCGCGATGAAATTCCATGGTTTTGCACTCGGGCATATAGAGGTTGAGGTCGAAGGACGCGCCTGTGACCTGCACAATTTCTATGTCGCCAGCGACATCCATTACGCGCTGTCTGAGCGCACGCTGTCGCTCAGGTTTACACGGCGGACCGAGGACTGGGTGCCGCCCGAAGAGCCTCGGGAGATCACCGTCACGTTCCATGGCGTGAGTTTTTTTTCGGCCGAAGGGCGCCATGACAGCCCGATTGAAGACGACACGGTGCTTCACGCCATCGGCATTGTGGCGGCCGATGCCGAGACAGAAACGTTCTACCTCTGCGATACCTTCCCCGCCGACCATCACGTGGTGGTGTGCTTCGCATCGGGTCTGACTTTGCGGCTGCACGCTGTTGAGGCGCGGTGTGACATTCAGGTCTAAGGAGTTTCACTTCGAACCGATGGGAACAACTGGCTAATCCGTGAATACGAGCCGGATGATGTGATGACTTTTATTGAATCTCAGGACCTTTGATGCCCCCAACCAAACGCGACACCGCCCGCCTCGAACGCCGCCTGGTCGCCACGTTGACCGAAGCCTGCGAAACCGCCAAGGCTGAAATCCCGGGCTTCGAGTGGCTGACTCACACGGTTGATTACGCTGCGTTCCCGCAAAGCCTGCGGGTGATTTGGGTGTTCGATACGCGGGCCAATAAGGAGCTGGCCCTGGCAAACGGCGCGGACCAACGTATGCGCGAACTGACGGCTGTTGCGCTGCACGACGCCGAAGTGGCCCCCGTGAAAATCGAGCGCTGCGTGCGCTTTGATTGCGAAGAAGCCTGCAACCTCCAGCATGGCGGTGATTGGCGGGCACGCCTGGCCTGACGCGGCGCTAATGTGGGAGCTGGCTTGCCTGCGATAGCTATGGATATCTACACAACGTTTGAAGGCAGCCAATTTCTCCTGTGGCGAGCAGGCTTGTCCTGCGTTGGGCTGCGAAGCGGCCCCAAATCCAGACGCTGAGTTCTTTCAGGAAAATTGCAGTGCCTTTACTGGGGCTGCTTCGCAGCCCAACGCAGGGCAAGCCTGCTCGCCACAACAGCCCACCTGCCTACGCTGCGTTCCTGCAAAGCCTGCGGGTGATTTGGGTGTTCGATACGCGGGCCAATAAGGAGCTGGCCCTTGCAAACGGCGCGAACTGACGGCTGCGGCGCTACAAGACGCCGAGGTGGCCTCGGCGACTAGCGGGCACGCCTGGCCTGACGCGGCGCTAATGTGGGAGCTGGCTTGCCTGCGATAGCTATGGGTATCTACACAACGTTTGAAGGCAGCCAATTTCTCCTGTGGCGAGCAGGCTTGTCCTGCGTTGGGCTGCGAAGCGGCCCCAAATCCAGACGCTGAGTTCTTTCAGGAAAATTGCAGTGCCTTTACTGGGGCTGCTTCGCAGCCCAACGCAGGGCAAGCCTGCTCGCCACAACAGCCCACCTGCCTACGCTGCGTTCCTGCAAAGCCTGCGGGTGATTTGGGTGTTCGATACGCGGGCCAATAAGGAGCTGGCCCTGGCAAACGGCGCGAACTGACGGCTGCGGCGCTACAAGACGCCGAGGTGGCCTCGGCGACTAGCGGGCACGCCTGGCCTGACGCGGCGCTAATGTGGGAGCTGGCTTGCCTGCGATAGCTATGGGTATCTACACAACGTTTGAAGGCAGCCAATTTCTCCTGTAGCAAGCCTGCTCGCCACAACAGCCCACCTGCCACAGACTTCGTGTTAACCGGCTATCGCAGTTCAAGCCAGCTCCCACAGGGGATTGCGGGGCGACGAAGATCAACTGTGGGTTTCCTGAACGGGGTACAGGCTACCTTCTTATCCCCCATTGTTTTTTCCCACGCCTTAGCCTCAACTACGCCCTCACCTCACACACGAGTACCAACCTTGGAACGCTATGAATCGCTGGTCATCGGCCTGGGCGCCATGGGTGCCGCCACGGTGTATCAACTGGCAAAAGCCGGTGTGAAAGTCGCCGGCATCGACCGCCACCACCCGCCCCACAGTTTTGGCTCCAGCCATGGCGATACGCGTATTACGCGGCTGTCGGTGGGCGAAGGCGCGCAGTACGTGCCCATTGTGCGGCGTTCGCACGCTATCTGGCGCGAGCTTGAGGCGTTGTCGGGGCAGGCGCTGTTTGAGCAGTCGGGGTTGCTGGTGCTCACCTCTCGAGATGACTTTGATCCCAGCGATGCAACCGATTTCACCCTGCGCACCATCGGCCTGGCGCAAACCTACGGCATTGAACATGAGCGGCTGGACGCTGCGCAGATTCGCCAGCGTTTCCCGCAATTTGCCCAAGTGGCGGACAGCGCCATCGGCTATTACGAGCCTGGCGGCGGCTTTGTGCGCCCTGAGCGCTGCATTGATGTGCAACTCACCTTGGCCGAGCAACACGGCGCCACGCTGTACAAGGGCGAGACGGTGACTCACATCAGTTCGGATGTTCACGGCGTGACGGTGACCACCGACCAGCGCACGCTACAGGCCGACAAGCTGGTGGTGAGTGCGGGCAACTGGGCCGGCGAATTACTCGGCGCGCCGTTTGACCGGTTGCTGAGTGTTTATCGGCAACAGCTGTTCTGGTTCGCGCTGGAGCCTGGGGCCGACCTGGTGGGCAAATCCCCCACCTATATCCTCACGCACGAACAAGGTCAGACCCACTATGGGTTCCCGGCGTTGCCCGGCGAAGGCAGCATGAAGCTGGCTACGGCGCAGTACCACACCACGGCCACGCCTGAAACGCTGGACCGCACGGTCTCGGCGGCGCAAGCCCAGGAGATGTACGAACAGCAGGTAAAGGGCCGTATAACCGGCGTGTCGGCCAAAGTGCTCAAGGCGGCGGTGTGTGCCTACACCGTGACGCCGGACCACGATTTCATTATCGACGAACACCCCACGTTGCAGCACACCCTGGTGGTGTCGCCGTGCTCGGGGCATGGCTTCAAGCATTCGGCGGCGCTGGGTGAGGCATTTGCGCAGTGGTGCATGCGAGGGTCGAGTGACCTGGACCTGTCGGCGTTTTCGTTAAAGCGTTTCGAGGGCAATAGCGTTTAAGAATGGGGGACACAGCCCCGTGGCGAGCGGGCTGGCCCCCCTCGCCACAAGGGGCAATTGTGCCTTCTGGCCTGACCTATTTGGCGAACGCGTATTCCCCGCCCTGCTCCACCGCCTTGCGGTACGCAGGTCGCGCCTGGAAGCGTTGCACCCAGGCCGCCAGGTTTGGATAGGCCTGCAACTTGCCCTGGGCCTTGGCGATTTCACCGATAAAGCTCATCTGAATGTCCGCGCCGCTCAGTTCGTCACCGACCAGATACGGCGTATCCGCCAGCACGTCATTCAGATAGCCCAGGTAGTTGGCCACTTCCGACTCGATACGCGGGTGCAACGGCGCACCGGCTTCACCCAGACGACCGACGTAGAGGTTGAGCATCAGCGGCAGCATGGCCGAGCCTTCGGCAAAATGCAGCCATTGCACATATTTGTCGTAGGTCGCAGAGGCAGGATCAGGTTGCAGGCGGCCTTGACCATGGCGGCGGATCAGGTAGTCGATGATGGCGGCGGATTCGATCAACACCAGGCTGCCATCTTCGATAACCGGGGATTTCCCCAGTGGGTTGATGGCCTTGAGCTCCGGGGGCGCCAGGTTGGTTTTCGGGTCGCGCTGGTAGCGCTTGATCTCGTAAGGCAGGCCGAGCTCCTCAAGTAGCCAGAGGATGCGCTGTGAGCGCGAGTTGTTGAGGTGGTGGACGATGATCATGGGAAGCTCCGCAGGATAAGCGTGGGTGTCTGGCCATGAGACTACGCCAGCCCAGTGGAGTGCCCACGATTTATTGTGGCAGCCCCTTCACGAGAGGCTGCCCCTCAAGAGGCGGTGATCAGGCGACGGCGGTCAAACGCACTTCTTTTTTGAGCGCATCCACCAAGCCTTCTATCGTTGCGTACCGCTTGCCTTGCAACAGCGGCCAGCGCTCGATAGACAACTGCCCCAGCTCGTCACTTTTTATTGGGGTGGTAATAATCTCTCCAGTCCTGGAACGGTGAAGCAGACTGGCTTGTGTGGATGAAGCGTACTCGACCAGGAAGTCACCGATGTTTTTCAGGCGCACGCTCGGCAGGGTCGAAGCGGAAACGGCCGTCAACTGCACATCCGTCTTGAGTGCATGAATCAAAAAATCCAGACTTGGGTAACGCTTTGCTTGCAACTGTGGCCACCGCTCAATAAAGAACTGCCCCTTATCGTCAATTTGAACAGGCGTGGAAATGATATCTCCAGTGTTAGAACGATGGAGCACATTGGCTTGGGTCATTGAAGGCCGCTCGATCAGGAAATCGCCGACACTTCTGATCCATGTACGATCCGCTGCAACCATCGGGGGCGGCGCCGGCGTACCGGCCACACCGACATGCACCTTGAAGTCACTGCGCATGGCCGTGCCCGCGGGCGTCTTGACCCCGCGCTCGAGGATTTCCCAGCCTCCACGGTGCAGAGGCAGCGCATGGTCGGGCGCGACATCGCGTACCGTCAAGCTGACCGCATCCTGCAATTGCGCAATGCCTGGCACGCCCTGATAGATGTCGGCGTGGGAGGTGCCCATGAGTGCGACCCACTTATGCGGCCCCAGTGCCGCCTGATCAGCCTTGATCACCTCATTGGCAAAGTAACTGAACACGCTCTGGCGGGCGTTCAAGTCGTGCATGCCTTTGACGTGGTAACTGGCGGTGCAGTCGAGAGCCCGCACGCGGATGCCCGCCTTGTTCGCCGCTTTGACGACCTTGGTGTAGGTGTTTTTTCCCGTGTAACCGCTCCCCATATGGCCGAGGTCCTGCGCCCTCAGATAGCGCTTGAGATTTTCCGGCATTTTCAGCGTGTTATAAAAAACGTCCAGTTCAAGCTGGTGCAGATCGGTAAGCAGGTGTTCCAGATACAAGGTTTTTACACCCTGCTCTTTCAATAGCTTCATGTATTTAATCAGGAACTGTTTACTCGCCTTATCCGCATGCGCTTCAGCAACAATCAGTCCGCGCTTGAGTTTGTACAGTAGCTTGACGAACGCCTCTTCGCTGGCAACCGTACCCAGCTCGACGAAGGTGGACCGTGCCGGGGGCGTGTAAGTGGCAAAGGCGGCTTTGGCGGCCTTCTCCAAACGACTACGGGTGTTCTTGAACCCCTTGAACGCCGCCTCATACAGGTGCCCAATCCCAAAGCCGTAGCGAGTATCCAAGTCACGATGCGAGTGCACCATTTCATCCAGGTGCGCTTTAAACGACGCGGGCAGATCGAACTCACTGTAATGGGACGGTGCAGCGGGCGCCGGCACCGCCCTTGAAGGACCCGCCGTCGGCAGCGCTTGTGATGCCGGCGCCATGGTCATCCGGTAATCACCCCGGGACAACGCGGCGGAGGCAGTATCAGGCGAGATGCCCACCGCCTGGCCCGGGGTAACATCCTCCACACGCAGGGCGATGACATTCTGCAAATCGGCCAGCCCCGGCACTTCGTCCGTGCTCCCTATGCGGGTGTGATCAACCAGGGCGATCCAACCATCATCGGGGTCGTTTTGTGAAAGGGCTTTGTGGGAATAGAAGTTCCTGAGTTTGCTGTTGCGAGGGATAAACCGCTCTTGCTCAGACAGCGCCAGCACATGCTCCATATGATAAGAACTCGAGGCGTCCACGCCGTCGATCGCGACCTTGTGCTTGTGGGCTTCAAGCATCAGTTTACGGTAGGTAAAAGGCGCGTCCGCGTCCCAGCCCAAGCCTGAGTCTACCCGCGCCAGATGGTCCTCGACCTGTTTCAAGGCATACGCCACGTCACCCTGGGTTTCGCCGTTGATAATTTTGAGTTTGGTCCGGAAAACATCGGCCGGCAGGTTTTCAACGTACACGCGCTTGAGCCCTTGCGCTTTCAAGGCTTGCAGGTTTTCGATGAGTAATTGCTTACTGGCAACGCTGGTATTGGATGCGCCAATGATCAGCCGCTTCTTGAGTGGAAACAGGGTGGCAAGCGCAGTAGATGGGCTGGAATCCGGTGCCAGCACCGGCAAGCCGCTACGGTCCGGGCGCGCTGGAGGCGAGGCATAAAACGCGTCCGCGTCTTGAGTCAGGTGTTTCATCTGATCGAGATAGCTGTCGCGTAGAGGCTTCAACTGAAGATAGGCCCCGTCACTTATGCCCTGTGCAATGGCGTCGTCCGGAGGGCTGGTAACGATGCGCACATATTCAAGGTCGAGCGCGCGCCTGAAGTACTTCCCTTGCTCGGGTGCAATCTCGTAGGGCACCAGTAACTCGTCGACCTCTTCGCGCAGTAGCGTATGGCGCCCGCCTCCCGGAGTCGTGAAGCGCACCCAATGGCCATCGCTGTTCTGGTTGACCACACGTGTGGTTGACTGCATTTGCCCGGTGACTGGGTCACGGCGAAACAGCAGATGCCGCCCCAGGGAGTCCGGTGTGTTTTTGATCCAGAACTGCTCGGAATTGAACATCACAGGTTTCATTCCGGCAGCAATGCCTGGGTCTATATCGTTGATCAGCGTGGCCTGCTTCAGCGCCTTGGTCACCGGCCGCACGCGCAGTGCTTTAAGGGCCGGGCGAAAGTCAAACAGCACAGCGCCGCCCACATTGGCCAGGTAGCCAATGTAGTGTTTCAAGGCTTCGCCCGTGTCACCCTGTTGGTAGGCACTGATAGCGAGCATCGCGTCCTTGAACGCCAGCAAACCACCCAGGCCCAGGCTCAATACGGGAAAAGGGATAGTGGCGATGGCAGTGACCAATTCGACGCACGTCCAAAGAATCCCCGTGATCATCTCCGTGCGATTGACCGTGGTGGCAACTACATCGTCTATTTTGCGCTGCAACACCATGTTGTAAAAATCATTGCGCGGGTCGCTCACGGTGGTGTCCGGGGTTATCCGGTCATAGCGCGCCGGGCTTGGGGTCGTACGGTCAATCGTTTCGGGTAAGCCATTGCGGGCAGTCTTCAGAAACGCTCCGATCCGTACCTGAGATGGGACCGGCACCCGACCCTGCAGGTAGTCCGACACACCGTCGACCTTTTTCAGCCAGTAGTTGAATAGCTTCGCTTCACGAAAACCGATGCCATCGGGTGCGTTGGGGGTGTAGAGCAAAACCGGGTTGCTTGCATGGCTGAACAGGTAGCTGCCTATCACCCAATCGCCGTCAATGCTCAGGCGATGTACCTGATAAGTCGAGCGGGTCGCCGCCGCTGTGTCGCCAAGGCTGTCGATCGCACGCTCCAACCAGGTCAAGTCGACTCGGGCGATATGACCGCGCAGGCAGCCATCGAGTGCGGCGTACTTCATCTGCAGTTGTGTGATCGTCAAGGTGGCGTCGCGCCGTTTGGCGTAACCGGGACTGCTCGCGCTTTGCAAGTTGGCGCGCACTTCGTCGGTGTAGCGTTGCCCGATCCATACACCCGTCACCGCCCTTGATACGTTCTGCGGGGTCAAACGGCTCAGGTCCACGCCCACCGGCCCGCTGAACGTGGCCGAAGTGGAGAATTTCGGGTCGATGAACCCGACGTTATCCGTGTAACCGTCCCTGTACAGCCGGGTATAGGAAATGGGCTTCGGCGCACCGCCCAGCAACGGCCAGGGCGCCGACACAAACACGCTATCCGGGTCGATATCATTCTGACGGCGACCAAGCAGCGTGTTCAGGCTGAGTTTGGCTTTATCGTGCAGATAGGCATTGAAGGTAATGAAGTTCGCTTCTGAATCGGGCATGGCGTTATAGACGCGCAAGGCACCTGCGGCATCTTCGGCAAGGCTGGTCAACCGGGTTCGGTCCGCCGCCTGGGCTGAGCGATACCACAGCGGGGTGCTGTATTCGTAGTCGTCCTGCGCTGCGCTTTGCCCATGCATGACCATGGCGTCCAGGCATATCGTGTGGGAGCACACAGGGCCAAATGTCGCTTCCTCATGTTCCTTTGCGTCGGGCCTGAAGCCCAAGCCTTTGAGGAACGTGTGCATCTTCGGCCGAAAACGCAGCGGGCATTGCTCCAACAGGTAGTCGCTCATGGTGCGACCCTTTAACCGGGTGTTGTCATCGGCCCAACCGATGATATGCGCCTGGCATTCGAGCTCGGTGGTGAACGCCAGGAACTGTCGCTCACGTGGCGAATCGGGGGTGCACAACAGCAAGCGTCGGATTTGGCCGTTGGCATCTTCCTCGCGCAATAACCACAGGTCTTTGAGTTGCGCGCCATGCAGCAGCACGGTGCGTGCGCACAGGAGCGGGTTCGTACCGGCCCGCAACGCTTCGAACAACCTGTGGTCTGCCGGGCTCAGGTCGCCTCGCAACCGGGCGACAAAGGCAAGCAACACCAGGCGATGATCAAACAGGTCGCGAGTAGCCTGCTTGTAGCCAGTTTCGGCCTGCATTTTTTTTTGCAGCGCGGCATAGTCCAGGCGCGGTTGCAGGCCAGGTTCGCGGAGGATGTGGAGCAGGCTTTGCGCACTCAGAACGGCATGGTCACCTTGCAGTGGCGCGTCGGCATAGGTCAGGGCGGTCGTGGTCAAAAAATCAGAGCCGGGCAACTCGTCGTCGGTATGCAGCCCGTCATAGCTTAATTGCACCAGATTGCGGGTCTGCTCATAGGTGCCGACATTGGCGACGTTGCGTCGGGTGGTGATGTTCAGGTGACGCGGGTCCAGGTCGTAGATTTCCAGCGCTTCGTCCAGATACTCGGTCAACTGGAAACTTGCCAGGGCTTGAGGCGACGCAACAGGCCCCAGCAGCTCGATATAGGTAGCCCGGGCCTGATTGTAATCCTGCATGCAACGACTCAGGGTTTGCTGGTCCGTCGCAGCCGCGTTGCGATACCAATCCGGCAGGCTGTTATAGACGCTGCGCTCGAGTAGCTGTTGGCGCCTGAACGCCAAGCGTGACGACAAGTCTGGCAGCGCTGCTGTCACCGCGTTGTCCAATGCTGACTTGAGCTGCGTTGCCTCGTGCAATGGGTTGTCCAGCAGGCTCAATGCCAGTTCGATGTCCTGGCTGCGCTTGTCGATCATCGCGTTGTAGGTGTGTTCGAACAGTGGCTCGCCGTCAATGGGCAGCAATTGCAAGGGCCAGATATCGACGACATCCAGCGTTTGATAACGTACAGGCAAGTGTCGGCAGAACTCCGCTCGCCCCGCCGGTAGCGCCAAAGTCGCCTTGAGGCTCTGGTCGAGCTGCACCAGAGAGTCGAAGGCCTCCAGCCCCCTGTTTGGCGTGAACAACAAGACCTGGCCGAGGTTTTCTACCGACGTCAGGTTGTCCACGACTGGGCTGGACTTTCTCGTAAGAACGAAGGCCCCGGCAAATTCCACAGTTTTGTCCTGGTAGCTGAAATGAAGCGAGTACATGCCAGGACGAAAGGTCGGGCCTCGGGAGCAGTCTTCAACCATGCGTTGTTCGGCAGGGCTTAGCAGGTAATCACGCACATCCAGTTTGGCTTGCTGCTCCAACGCGCCAAGACCGGCCGCCTGGGTGAGGTAGCTCTTGCGGCCTTGAATGCCTACCGTGCTGACTTCGTCAAGGCCCAGCAGGTGCTTGTCCAAGTCGGTTTTGAGTTGGGCAAGCAACGTCTTGCCGGCCGCTTGGGTGAGATCTGCCTCCGTCAATGCCTCGAACAAGCTGCGTGACCTCGCCAACAGGACGTTGTTGGCGCTGATCAGGGTGGTGTTCAGTTGTTCCAGCGCATGCAGTTCGGCAGGTAATACGACAGGCTCCTGGGTTTGCGTGCGCAGGCCCGGGTCGATCTCAAGCAGGTGTGTACGAATTTCCTGAAACGTCGGTGACGCGGATGTAGGGCTCGGCGTGCTCATGGGCACGGTCCTCATACTGATGGAATGAACCCTCAGCATGAGACGCAGCCCGAGCGTATCTGCGGTAGATATTGTTGACCTGCCCGCGCCTCAGCCCAATCGAAAGCGCGCCGTGTTATCACTCAGCGCCAGGCTGCCCTTGCGCAAGGTATCGGCCGCCTGATTCACCGCCCGTGCGCCGTCCAGCAAGCGCCCCGCCGCCTGGTCGACCTGCTGGATATTGCCGCTGACCTCATCGGCCGTTGCAGCCTGTTCTTCCACCGCAGCCGCGATCTGCGCCAGGGTGTCGGTGACGTGTTGCACCGCACCGGCAATTTCGCCCAGGCGGGTGCCCAGGCCGGTGACGGATTCGGCGTCGGTCAGTGCCTGGTCGCACGCCGCGCCCATCAGGCTGACCGCCTGGCTGACAGTCGCGCGCAAACTGTCCACGGTGCCGGCGATCTGTGCGGTGGACGCCTGGGTGCGTTGCGACAGGCTGCGCACTTCATCGGCCACCACGGCAAACCCACGGCCCTGCTCGCCCGCACGCGCAGCCTCGATGGCCGCGTTGAGCGCCAGCAAGTTGGTCTGTTCGGCGATGCCGCGAATGGTGTCGACCACCGATTGAATCTGCTGGCCCTGCTGGCTGACCTGTTCCAGGGCGTTGGCGGTGTCGGTCAGGCGCTGGTTGAGCTGTTGGATGCTTGCCGTGGTGCGCAGGCTGTCGCGGCTGCTGTCTTCGGCGATGCGCCTTGTGTGCTGCGCGCTGCCCGAGGCCTGTTCGCAACTCTTGGCCACGCCCATGGAGGTGGCGGCCAATTGGGTCGCGGCGGCCGCAATCTGGCTGATTTGGTGTTGCTGGTCTTCCACCTCGGTGAGGGTGCTGCCTGACTGCGCGTTAAGTGTGAGTACGGCAGAACCGAGTTGCTGGGTTTCGTGATTGACGCCCAGCAGGCTGGTGCGCAATTGCACCACGGCAACGTTGAGCGCCCGGCTGATGGCCGCTAATTCATCACGCCCTTCTACCGCCACTTCGACGCACAGGTTACCGTCGCGCAACGACTCGGCCAGCGTGGTGATGCCACTGGCACTGCGGCGAATCGAGGCTTGCAGGCAGGTAAACAAGTACAACGCGGCCAGGGCCAGCAGGCTGAACGTCGCCGCCACCGGAATAAAGTGCTGGAGCGAGCGCTCGCGGTAGTCACTCAGGCGCGTATCCAGTGAGTTAAGCGACTGGCTGCGCAACGCCCCCAACGCGCCCAACATGCTGTCGACGCTGCGGTCGAAGGCGGCGGTGTCCAATTTGATGGTGCCGCCAAACACGCCTTCATCCAAGGTTTTTAGTTCGTTATCCAGAAGCAGCAGGCTGCTGTCATATTGCGCCGTCCACGGCTCGATCCCAGGATATTGCTTGGCTTTGAGCGAAGCGGCGGCCTTGGCCAATTGGTCACGTGCATCGCCAATACGGCCGCGCAGGTCGCGCATCTGCAAGCGGCTTTGCAAGGTGAACTGCCCCGAAGCGATGGACGACTGGCCGACGCTGGCCGTGCGACCGATGCGCTCGATCAGGTCCGGGGTGTGCTGGGTGGAGATCTGCATCAGCAGGTAGGTTTCCAGCCACGGATCGAGGATCAGGCCAGTATCCAGAGTGATTTGCTCGCGCAAGGTTTGCAGCGCCGTCAACGCAGCAGTGAAACGGTCGTAGCCGTCCGGCCACCAGCCCACGGTGCGCAGGGACTGGGTGTCCATGCCCTTGACCGCCGCCTGCAATGCCTCAAACCGCGCAAGCGTGTCGGCGCTGGCGTTGCGGGCTTTGAGTGCTTCACCCAAGCCTTGCAGGCTTTGCATAATCATCGGGTTGCCTGCATCCACTTTGTCCATTGCTGCCTGGGCGGCAGGGGTTGGGGTGTGGAGGATATCCAATGCTTTCCAGCGCGCGGCCAGGTTGCGCTGCGCAGTCAATTGGCCATCGAGCGTGTCCAGGGCCAACAGTTGGTGCACGCCGGACTGCTCGCTGGTAATCACGTTCAATTTGCCGCGATAGTCCGAGCCAATCATCCAGAGGCTCCCGGCCAGGGGCAGCATGAACAGGAGAAACAGCACCTGGAATTTGCGCGCAAAACCGAAACGGCCGAGCAAATGGATACCGGGTGATAAAAGAGTGTGCATGGCCGACCGCTCCCAAAAACAAGCTGGAAATGACTAGAAGCAAAATGCCATGTCATTGATTAGCTTGGTTCTAGCAAGATACGGGCCGTTGCCGGAGGGGCCGGAGATAGGCGGTGCGGCAATCAAAAAGTGCGCGGGCGTGCGCAAAAATGGGGCAAAAACACTCAATGACGAGAGTGAAACGGTAACTGTGGGCGCCAGCTTGCCTGCGATGGCATCCGCTGGGGCTGCCAAGCTCACAGCCCCTCCCCCACCACCCTCTTAATCCGCCACTTTAACCCGCATGTACTGACTGAAATTATTGATGTGATCATCCAGGTTATCCTCAAGCATCATCCTGTACTGATCACAGAAATATTTCAGCATCGCCTCACGGGCCTCGGCCATCTCGGCGCCGGACTTGAAGTTGCGGGCGCTGGCCCAGGCATTGAAGCGCGTGGTGCCGAACATCATCGAGGCGCTGACCTCACCGAGGTTTTCACAGGTCTTGAGCTGCTCGTTCGACAGTTCGATATGCGCATCTGCGCGGTCGTAGAAGGCTTGGTCGGTGGTCTCGGCCATGGCAGGGTTCCTGGGTCAGCAAAAGAAGGCGGCTATTGGAGCATATTCGAGGCCAGCAAAGCAGGCGCCTCCCACTGGGAGACGCCTGGTGCTTCACGCCAACGCCAGCACCAACCGCTCAAGCCCGATACCGAAGCCCGCGCCTTCACGGTAAGCCCCGCCGCCCACGACTTGCTGTTGCGCACCCAATGTCGGGCAGCGCACCTCAAAGCCGTTGCCCTCCAGGTAGTAACTCAGCCCACGTTTCACGGCCAGGTTCAGCGCATAGTCGAGCCCCAGCGTGTCCAGAAACCCAGTACACAGGGCCTGGCTGCGCTGCAACGCCAACCCAGGGTCAGGGCTTAGAATCTCCAGCCCCAGTTGAGTGAACTCACGATAACGGCCGGCTTGCGGCCGCTCATAGCGATAACACCGCGCCACGTAAAAAAACATCGCCGCCGCGCGCCCCTCGAGCAAGTCGGCGTTGCGCTCCTGGAACAGCGCAGTGGCTTCCGGGATCAGGCAGCACTTGCGGCCCGCCTTGTCATCGAAGGCCCACATCTGCCCGATGATTTCACTGCCGCCGGTTTTTTCGATAAACGTGTCCTGGCCCCAAAGAGCCGGCACGATGACTTCTTCAGCGCCCGCTTCGATGAAGATAGCTCCGGAAACGGCCCTCTACTTCACGCATCGTTGCGGCTTCTTTGCCGGTGACCATTCGGGTTCCACGTATCATTGTCATGGGTTGAATCTCCAGTGTTTGCAGGCAATAAAAAAGGCGCCATAGGCGCCTTGGGTGGGGTTCATTGAGTGATCAGTGGGTCTGGTCAATCAGTGAGCGCAAGCAACCACGGCACCTGAAGGAAGGTCCGTGGGGATGATGGCGGTTGCTTTGCGAAAATTGAGTCATGGGCAGATCCTTGCACATGCGTAGGAAAAGTTACAAGTCACTTCACGCCAGCAGCTCGGTAATCCACCGCGCCTGCCGGGCAATTTCTTGCAGTTTTTGCTCCGGCACCGCCTGGCGTGCCTGCTCAAAACTGGCCAGGGTCTTGTGCTTCTGGCGCAGCATCCGCTGCCACTTGGCCAGGAACTCCGGGCTGCGGGCTTGCATTTGCAACGGGCCAAAGTACAGCTGCTGATCGGTATAGGTCACGGCGCCTGTGCGCTCGGCCACGATGATCTCGTAGTAAAAGCGGTTTTCCCGCAGCAACTCTTCGCTGAGGATGCGATAGCCGTTGTCCATCAGCCATTGGCGCAAGGGTTGCTCGCCACCATTGGGTTGCAGGACCAGGCGTTCCTGGCCGCTGAGGTGCACCTTGCCGTTGTCGAGGATGTCGCGGATCGTCTCGCCGCCCATGCCACAGACGCTGATCGCGGTGATCCCATCGCCCGGTTCAATCGCTGCCAAGCCATCGGCCAGGCGCACGCTGATGTGTTGCTCCAGGCCATTGTCGCGCACGGTGCGTTGGGCTGCGTAAAAGGGTGTGGTCGCCACTTCCCCCGCCACCGCTGCCGTGATCACGCCACGGCGCATCAAGGCCACCGGCAGGTAGCCGTGGTCCGAGCCGATGTCGGCCAGGCGCGCGCCAGCGGGCACGTTGGCGGCCACGCGCTCCAGGCGCATGGACAATGTGTGTTCGTTCAACGGTGGTTCCTTGTCATTCCCCGGAAAACCGGTCCCGGCTGTTGGTCAGGTGCAGCACCATGGCGGCCCGCGCCGCGTCCGGGTCCTGGCGCTTGATGGCATTGAAGATCGCCTCATGCTCAAGGTTCGCCAACTGCCCCAGCTTGGCGAAGTCGGCCCCGCCGCGTTCGACGCCCTTGACCTGGGTGCGCGGGATCATCGCACTGCCCAGGTGCAGCATGATTTCGGTAAAAAAGGTATTGCCGGTGGCCTCGGCGATCAGTTGATGAAAGCGCTTGTCCTCTTCCACACAGCTGTCGTTGCTGGCCAGCGAGGCCTGGTAATCGTCCAGCGCCTGGCGCATGTGTGCGAGCTGTTCGTCGCTCCTGCGCAGCGCGGCCAAAGCCACCGCTTGCACCTCCAGGCCCAGGCGCAGCTCGAGCATGTTACGCACGCTGGCGACCGTGTCCACATGCAAACGCAAACCTTGCTGGGCGTGCTGCACCAACACAAAGGTGCCGATGCCGTGACGCGTCTCCACCAGCCCCGACGCCTGCAGCTTGGAGATCGCCTCGCGCACCACTGTGCGGCTCACGCCATGCTCCAGCACGATGCTGGACTCGGACGGCAATTTTTCACCGGGTTTGAGCTGGCCCAGCAGGATGCGCTGGGTCAGCGCCTCGACCACACCTTGGGCGAGGTTATTGGAACGTTTACGCACAGGGTTTGCGCTTTCAATGGGCATCACTATGGGTCCACGGGGTTGGCTGAGGGGAGCTTAACACCCTGCCCCGAGTAGGCGCTGGCTTGATTCATAAAGCTCACAACTTGTATGACAACCAACCAGAATGACGCAATGCTCGCTGGCCTTTGCGGGCCGTGCGCGAAGGTAAAGATCGCGATAATTACATAGGCGATCGATCTACACACTCAACAAACGCTAGATAAATAACCAAAACACACAACCAATCAGCAGCCTTATAAGAACAAAAACAGTTGCAGGTGCATTGCGAACTCAAGAAAACCATTTGTATGATGTCTGGCAACAAAATACGCAAACCCGCATAAAAATAAATCAGGGGGAGTTTTTCAATTGTGAGCAATTCAAACCACGCATCTGCCGCTCCAGAAAGTGATTCGGTCCTCACGCGCGCCGTGAGCAAAGTGAAGGGCCACGTGCTCCCACTGTTCGTGATCATGTTTATTCTCAACTACATCGACCGGGTCAATATCGGCTTCGTGCGCACGCACATGGAGCATGACCTGGGTATCGGCGCGGCCGCCTACGGCTTGGGCGCCGGGTTGTTTTTCATCGGCTACGCGCTCTTTGAAGTGCCCTCCAACATGCTGCTGCAAAAGGTCGGTGCGCGCATCTGGCTGACCCGCATCATGTTCACCTGGGGCATCGTCGCCACGCTGATGGCGTTCATCCAGAACGAAACCCAGTTCTACGTCCTGCGCTTTCTGCTGGGCGTGGCCGAGGCGGGGTTTTTCCCTGGGGTGATTTACTACTTCACGCGCTGGCTGCCCGGCGTGGAGCGCGGTAAAGCCATCGCCATCTTCCTCAGTGGCTCGGCGGTTGCGTCGCTGATCTCCGGCCCGCTGTCGGGGGCACTTCTGCAGATAGAAGGGTTCGGGTTTCACGGCTGGCAATGGATGTTTGCCATCGAAGGCCTGGCTTCTGTGGCGCTGGGCTTTTTTGTGTGGTTCTGGCTCGACTCCAAACCCCACGACGCCCAATGGCTGACCCGCGAAGAACAGGACGCGTTAGTTGGCGCCATCGACCAGGAACAGCGCGAGCGTGAGGCGCTGACCACCATCAAACCGACCATTGCCAAGCTGCTCAAGGACCGCCAGATCCTGCTGTTCTGCGCCTTGTACTTCTGCATCCAGCTGACGATCTACGCCGCGACCTTCTGGCTGCCGAGCATCATCAAGAAGATGGGCGATCTGAGCGACGTGCAGGTCGGCTTCTTCAACTCGATCCCGTGGCTGATCTCGATCATCGCCATGTACGCCTTCGCCGCGCTGTCGGGCAAGTTCAAGTTCCAGCAAGCCTGGGTCGCCGCCGCGCTGTTGATCGCCGCCGCCGGCATGTTCATGTCCACCACCGGCGGGCCGATCTTCGCCTTTGTCGCGATCTGCTTTGCGGCCATCGGGTTCAAGTCCGCGTCCTCGCTGTTCTGGCCAATCCCACAGGGTTACCTGGATGTGCGCATCGCCGCTGCAGTGATCGCGCTGATCAACTCCATCGGCAACCTGGGCGGCTTCGTGGCGCCTACGACCTTCGGCTTTCTGGAGCAGACCACCGGCTCGATCCAGGGCGGCCTGTATGGCCTGGCCGGCACCTCGGTGCTGGCGGCCATCCTGGTGTTTTTTGCCAAGACTTCGCCTTCTGCCGTGCTGGCGCCGCAGAGCGTTGCAGCAACAGGCACCGCTATCAGCAAACCTCTTTAAGCTTATTAGGATCCTGCCATGACCACGCCCGTCGTCACCCATTTCCAAGTCGTTCCCGTCGCCGGCCACGACAGCATGCTGCTGAACCTGAGCGGCGCCCATGGGCCATTTTTTACCCGCAATATCGTGATCCTCAAGGACAGTTCGGGCAACACCGGTGTCGGTGAAGTGCCCGGTGGCGAGCGCATCCGCGAAACCCTGGAGGACGCCCGCAGCCTGGTGATCGGCCAACCCATCGGCCAGTACCAGCGCATCCTCAACCAGATGCGCACCACCTTTGCATCAAGGGACGCTGCCGGCCGTGGCCTGCAAACCTTCGACCTGCGCATCACCATCCACGCCGTCACCGCCATGGAGGCCGCCCTGCTCGACCTGCTCGGTCAATTCCTCGAAGTGCCCATAGCCGCCCTGCTGGGCGAAGGCCAACAGCGTGACGCAGTAAAAATGCTCGGCTACCTGTTCTATGTCGGTGATCGCACGGCCACCGACCTGGCCTACCGCAACGAGGCGGACGCCGATGACGAATGGTTCCGCCTGCGCCATGAAAAAGCCCTGACCAGCGAGGCCGTGGTGCGCCTGGCCGAAGCCGCCAAAGCCAAATACGGCTTCAACGACTTCAAGCTCAAAGGCGGCGTATTGAGTGGCGATGAAGAAATCGAAGCGGTGACGGCCTTGGCCGAGCGCTTCCCGGACGCACGCATCACCCTCGACCCGAACGGCGCATGGTCACTGAAAGAAGCGATCCGCCTATGCCGCGATCAACACCACGTGCTGGCCTACGCCGAAGACCCCTGTGGCGCAGAAAACGGCTACTCGGGCCGCGAGGTCATGGCCGAATTCCGCCGTGCCACCGGGCTTAAAACCGCGACCAACATGATCGCCACCGACTGGCGTGAAATGGGCCACGCGATCCAGCTGCAGTCGGTGGATATTCCCCTGGCCGACCCGCACTTCTGGACGATGCAAGGCTCGGTGCGCGTGGCGCAGATGTGCAATGAGTGGGGCCTGACCTGGGGCTCGCACTCCAATAACCACTTTGATATTTCCCTGGCGATGTTCACCCAGGTGGCCGCCGCCGCGCCGGGCGACATCACTGCGATCGACACCCACTGGATCTGGCAGGACGGCCAACGCCTGACCCGGGAACCGCTGAAAATCGAGGGCGGCTACGTCAAGGTGCCGAGCAAACCGGGCCTGGGCGTGGAGATCGATATGGATGCCGTGGCCAAGGCCCACGAACTGTACAAAGGCATGGGCCTTGGGGCGCGGGACGACAGCGTGGCGATGCAGTTTTTGATACCGGGCTGGGCCTTCAACAACAAACGGCCTTGCCTCGTACGCTGAGGTCTTCGCGTGCGGCAGCCAGGGCCAGCTTCACCAGCTCCTTGCGCTGCATCGCACGCCCAAGCACGGCCTGTGTACCTTGCCAATCGAGCGACAGCAGCAGGCTCAGCTTCTGCTGGCTGAGAGAAGGCTCGGCCAACCAATAGCTCTTGCGCTCGCGGATGCTGATAGCGTTCAACAGCCAGTCCTCACCTTGCGCCGCCAGCCATTGTTCAATGGCTGCGTGATGCCGCTGGAGCACCCCCTGCGCATCCCACACCGTCATTTGCGCAATGAGCTGCGGCAGGTTGCGCGTGGCCGTCATGTGTTTCATATCAGCCGCCATGGCGGCCTCAAGGTCGGCTTCGATCGCAGCCTGGCATTCGCTGAAATAACGCTGCGGCCAATCCGCCGTCAGCCCCGCCCGCCGCGCCAGCACCTCGTAGGCCCAGATATCCAGGGATGCGGTCATTTTTCCGGTGAAGTTCAGGGTATTGTCCAGAATCGCCGTGGCCAATAACGCAGCGCTGTGCCGGCTGATCTCCGGCAGCAGGCCGGACCTTTCCCAACGCTGGAAAACCAGCGTTGCCGCGGCACCGATTGGCCGGATATCAGCATCCGCACCCAGCTTCTGCGCCCAGTGGATTTCAAAGCCTGGATGATGGTCAATCACTTCGCACACCTGATCGAGTACCACGACCGGGTCAAAATGATGGTAGTCGGAGACATCCACCAACACGAACTCATCGTCGGCGCCGGGTTGGTAATCGTCCAGCGCGGCCTTCCAACCGAGCACACTGGCGCAAACGCTGAAATTGAGCGGCGCGCTGCTGACCGCACGCGCTTGAACACCTTGGTGATTCAGCAGTTCAGCGTAGGCTATGCAACAAGCGTAAGCGTCTATATCCAGATATGCAGAGCCTGAGGTCACGACCCTCATGATTAAATCTCCTTGAAGTACAACTCAGGCGGGGTCCGGTGCCGTGTGTTTTTTGGCTAGGGAACGTTCGCATCAGCGTGTGACAAGACCATGACTTCAAGGGGAAAGATACTGTGAAAACTGACAGTTGCTGATTATTGTCCGTTGTGCCGCGGCATTTTTTTGCTCGCGCCAGCTGCAACGGGCTGCACAGTCAGCTCAACGCCTAACGCCAGCATCAGCTTCTTGATCGTTTCAAAACGTGTTTTAGAGCCGCCCTTCAGGGTTTTATACAGACTCTCGCGATTGACCCCCGCCGCCTCGGCCACCTTGTTCACACCCTGGGCCTTGGCGACTTCAGCCAGCGCCTTCATGAGGATCTGCGGGTCCTGGGACTTCATGCTTTGTGCCAGATAAGCACTGATGATTTCCGGGCTGTCGAGGAAGCGCGAAGCTTCGTAGACGCTGGTGCCGGATGTATCAAGATCGAGGATCGGCATGTCCTCGGGTTTGAATGTCGCGTTGCTCATTTCATTTACCTCTCAGGGCAACAAGAATCTCTTTTGCCCGCTGTATGCCTCTTTTTTGGTCGGTTTTATCACTGCCCCACAGCATCAGGTAGGCCGTGATGCCTGTGCGTACAAAATAAATCCTGTAGCCAGGCCCGACGAATACACGCATTTCACTCAGGCCGTCACCGGCCGGCTCGCAATCGCCAAAATTGTTTTCTTCGGCGCGGTCCAGGCGAGTCAGCACCGCCGTTTTGCCCCATAAATCCTTCATACCGTCGAGCCATGTATCAAACTCCGGCGTCCTGCCGATTGAATTGGTCAAGGTCTCACCTGTAGCCTACTGGCTACTCCATACTGATGCTAGTGAATTTATTGTTCCGGCGCCAACCGGAACCAAAAACCCTAGCTCAGCCCCCGTATCAACAGGCGCCCGAGACTATTAGCGCGTGTTTCGTCCGCGTTTAAAGGGCCTGATCAAACAAGGGCGTCACGTCATAAGGCTGTTTGAGCATCTGCGCATCGACCAGGAAATCCGCCGTGGCCTGGGCTTCGCCGACAATGGTCGGGGAGATCGGCAGCACCTTGATCGCATCACGCTTGAACCACACCTTGGCAATCTCCGGTGCAGATTGGTTGGCCTTCGACCACGCCTGGGCATACTCATCAACGTGGCTGCTGCTCCACACCCGCGCACGGGTGAGACGCGCCACAAAATCTTTGATAATCGCGCGTTTCTGCGCCAGCGCCGGCTCATACGCAACGATGTAGGTCGGCGCGCTCATCAGGCCTTTGGCATTGCGGATCAGGGTGTTGCCCTCTTTTTCCTGCAACGAGACGTAGGGCTCCCAGGTGCCGAAGGCATCGATATCGCTCTGGCTCAGTGCGAGGCTGGCTTCGGCCGGCAGCAGGTATTTGAAGGTCACGCTGGTGCGCGGCACACCGGCCTCATCCAGGGCCTTGTAGGCCAGTTGCTGACTCCACGAACCGTTCCAGATCGCCACCGTTTTGCCCTTTAGCTCGGCCACCGAATGAATCCCTTTGCGCGCCACAATGCCCACGCCATCAAGGCTGGTCTGGGTGCTGGCGACCACTTTCACCGGCGCGCCATTGGCGGCGAGGCTGATCACCGGCGTATCGCCGACAATGCCCACGTCCAGCGCGCCACTGGCGACCGCCGAGGCCACCGGGGAGCCGGTATTGAAGCGTTTGAAGTCGATTTGATACGGCAGGTCTTTCAGCTCGCCGGACAGCTCCAGGACGATGCGATTGGAGAAGAACTGGTCACCCACCGTCAGGGTCTGCGGCGCTGCCGCCCACACCGATGGGCCGTGCAGTGTCAGCGAGGCCAGGCCCAGCACGGCAAGCAAATTACGACGATTGATCATAGGAGGAATCCACACAGTTAATGGCTGACTCAACCATCTGTGGGCGTGCAGTCTGGCAATGAGAGAAGGGTTTTGGCAGTCGCCGAGCGTGGCGCCCGTAGAAGCTAACGCAATAAAAGCGCCGGGTTTAATACTGTTGTGCACTATCGATAGAACCGCCGAACAGTGGGTTAGCTATTTTTCGTATTAAAAGTTTGCTGCCCACTGAGTTAGGGTGACGCCACCAGACCACTGGACCCCGCGCCTGAAACCCTTTCTGCAAGGTCCATTGCATGTCGACTCCCGTATTGAATATCTGGGGCACTGCGCCCTCCGCCCGTTACGAACAACTGGCCGCTCCGTTTCGCCCGCTGTTTGCGCAGATCCTGGCACACGCTGCCGAGGCGGATCAGACACGCGCCAGCCTGGCGACAGTGATCCAACAGCTCAACGCTCTGGGTTTGCCACGCTGGCGATTGCCAGTCAGTTACGGCGGGCAAGGCGCGACCTTCGCTGAACTGCTTGCGCTGCTGACAGAACTGTCCGCCGCCGACTCCAACATCACCCAGGCACTGCGTGGGCATTTTGGCTTTTGCGAAGACGTGCTATGCGCCAAAGACCGCGACTGGCGCGCCCAATGGCTCGACCGCCTCGGCCAAGGCGCCCTGCTTTCCCCCGGCAGCACCGAAGTCGGCAACCAGGCCCGTGGCGATTTCGGCACCCGCCTGCACCGCCACACCGATGGCACACTGCGCATCAGCGGCAAAAAGTTCTACACCACCGGCGCGCTCTACAGTGACCTGATCAACACCGTGGCCACCGGCGAAGACGGTGTGGTGTACAGCCTGGTGGTCGACCTCAAGGCGCCCGGTGTGCAGATCATCGACGACTGGAATGGCTTCGGCCAACGCCTCACCGCCAGCGGCACCTGCCTCTTCGACAACGCACCGGTGGTGGATGACGATGTGCGCCCCACCACCCAACGCTTCGCCTATGGCCAGTCGTTCTACCAGATCTACCACCTTGCCACCCTGGCCGGCATCGCCCGCCGCGCCGCACTCAGCGGCGCCGCCGAACTCAGCCAGCGCGCCCGCACCTTCACCACCGGCAACGCCGACACCGCCGCCCAGGATGTGCAGTTGCTGCAAGTGATTGGCGAAGTCGCCAGCCAAGCCTACGCCGCCCAGGCCATCACCCAGCACGCGGCGCAGCGCCTGGATCAGACAGCGCAGTATGTGATTGCGCGAGACCGGCCGCTGCAGGATGACGACTCGCAGGTTGCGTTGGCGGAATTGGAGGTGTGCCTGGCGGTCAATCCCGTGGTGGATGCAACACTGGCGGCGACCACCGGGTTGTTCGATGCATTGGGCGCCAGCGCCACGGCCAGCAATAAGGCGCTGGATCGGCTGTGGCGCAATGCGCGCACGTTGGCGAACCATAACCCGCGGGTGTACAAGTCGCGGATCGTCGGTAATTACCTGGTGAATGGGCTGCTGCCGCCCGCGCAGTGGCGAGTGGGCGTAGCCAAAGCCTGATCAACCACCCAACACAGTACCCGCATGATCGTTCCCACGCTCCGCGTGGGAACGATCAACCCTGTGGGAGCGGGCTTGCCCGCGATGGCGGAGGATCAGTTAACTAATTTATTGACTGACACACCGTAATCGCAGGCAAGCCAGCTCCCACATTTTGTTCGGCGTAAGGCTCATGTCCTACAACGAAGCCTGAAACAGGAAAGTCCGAAGCCACAGCGCCTTGCTCCATTGCCTACGCTTGCGTCAGAATCCGCCGGCTTGTGCGCTGTGGTGGGCGTCTCTAAGGTTGCTCGGTCGCTGACAACTCAGTGATCGGGTTTAGTAGCCCGAGTGACAACATAAAGTGCATGAGCCTCATCTCTCAGATGTTTTTGTCTGTGCTTGATGGTGGCTGTGCGCAGGGCGTCCTCGGGCGCGCCGGCTTTGTGTGTTTCCCCGGTCTACTAACCTGTGCACAGCTGCCACCCTTTCGTTTAGTAGCGAAAAGGTGTCGGCCCTAATCAGGTACAACACACATGTTCAAAATAACGCCGAACCCTCCCAGCGAACCGGACCTGAAACTCAATCAGGCCGCGCATCGCGCAATTGATCACTACCTCAATCCAAAAGCCGACCCGGCATTGTCACCACCTTCGCTGTTCAACGTCGCGGCCGATGCCAGCAACGAAACCCTGATCACCAACAGCTACGAAACCTTTTCCTCGGTCACCGCCTTACTGCTCGACCTGTCAGAAGACTTGACCGGAAAACAGCGCGACGTGGCGCTGGCGATTCACCAGTTGAGTGAGTTGGGGGTGTTGCTGATGGACAGGCTGCTGGAGCGCGAGGCCGCCGGCTAACGATCAAACACAAAACCCTGTGGGAGCGGGCTTGCCCGCGATGGCGGAGGATCAGTTAACTAATTTATTGACTGACACACTGTAATCGCAGGCAAGCCAGCTCCCACATTTTGCAACGATCATCTCGGCGGCCCTCAAGCCCGCTTCGGCAGCTTCCAGTTCGGCCGAATAAAGTGGCAGGTATACCCATTCGGTATCCGCTCCAGATAATCCTGATGCTCAGGCTCCGCCTCCCAGAACGGCCCTGCCGGCTCAATCTCGGTGACCACTCGACTAGGCCACAGCTTCGACGCGTCCACGTCGGCCGCCGTATCTTCGGCAATGTCGCGCTGCTGGTCACTCAAGTAATAAATCGCCGAGCGATAGCTGGGCCCCGTGTCATTGCCCTGGCGGTTAGGCGTGCTCGGGTCATGGATCTGGAAAAAGAACTCCAGAATCTGCCGATAACTGATCACCGCCGGGTCAAACACAATCTCGATGGCTTCGGCATGGTTGCCGTGGTTGCGGTACGTGGCATTCGGCACATCGCCGCCGGTGTAGCCGACACGCGTGCTGAGTACACCAGGATAGCGCCGCAACAGGTCTTGCATGCCCCAGAAGCAGCCGCCGGCAAGGATGGCGGTTTCGGTTGGGTTGGTCATGGTCTGCGCCCTCAGTGGATACGAGGGTAGTTATGGGGCTGGGTTGGCCAATACCAAGGTGGCACAGGCGATTAATCTCAAACACTGACAGACGAACGGGCTAGCGAAACGATCCCCAACGGGGCGGGTATTAACTGCAAACAGGGGATGTGCAGACCACAGGGTTTCAGGTGATGATTCGCTACCTAAATCAAGGACGATAACAACAATGAAAACCGCTCTACGCGCGCTGTTCCTGCTCTGCCTGGCCGCCCCCGCTTTCTCCGACGAAAGCTCGGTCGGTTTCAAAACCACCACCCTGCCCGATACGCACAACAACCGCCCACTGGAGTTGGTGGTGTGGTACCCCGCTACCACCACGGCCAAACCCACGCTGATCGCCGACAACGCGGTCTTCATCGGCGCCCTCGCCGTGCCCGACGCGCCGCCGGCTGCGGGCGAGCATCCGCTGGTGGTGCTGTCCCACGGTCACGGCGGCAACTGGGGCAATCAGGTGTGGCTGGCCAGTGCATTGGCGCACAAAGGTTACATCGTCGCGGCGGTCAACCACCCCGGCACCACCACCAAGGACCGCAACCCGCAAGCCGCCGCACAGCTATGGCAACGCCCGGCCGACCTGAGCCGCGCTATCGACGCCGTGCTGGCTCAACCGCAACAGTTTGGCGCGGTGGCGAACCAACACATTACTGCTGTCGGCCATTCCCTCGGCGGCTGGACCGTGCTGGAAATCGCCGGCGCGCGCTTCGACCCTGACCTGTTCAGCCGCGACTGCGCCGCACACCCGAAGCTGGGCGGTTGCATCGGCTACCATGAGATGAACCCCGCCGCGACACCCGACGGCAAAGCGCGTCTGGCTGCGGACTTGAGCGACAAACGCGTCACCGCCATCGTGTCTTTGGACCTGGGCCTGTCACGCGGCATGACCGACGCCAGCCTGGCGGCATTCAAGGTGCCTGCGCTGGTTATCGCAGGTGGCGTGCCAACCGAGGATATGGACCCCAACCTGGAATCCGCCAACCTGGTCAAGCGCCTGCCAAAAGCTACGACGCAGTACGTGGAAATCAGCGACGCCACGCACTTCAGCTTTATGTCGATCTGCAAACCGGGCGCAATCGCGTTGATTGAGGAACGCTCGCCGGGCGATGGCATGATTTGCCGCGATGGCGAGGGTGGTCGGCCACGGGCGGTGATTCAGCAGCAGGTGGTGGGGTTGATTACGGGGTTTCTGGAGCAGACAGCTCGCCATTAAAGGACAGGCTATCCAATGAATTGCTCGCCAAGGTGCACAACGGCATGAACCGCGCGATGGAGGGGAGTTTTCGGATTACCGAAGCTCCCCTCCATCTTTCGGAGCAGTAGGAACTAAAATGAGGGGTAGAAAACGCATTGCACCGGGGTAACGGGCATTAACTGCCGACTGCAATATTCTTACGCACCCAATTCACGCTGATAAATATTGAGAAGTTTAGCGTGCATCTCACCCATCCTCTCAAAGGTATTAAACACAACGGCGAGATAGCTTGACTCAATAACGGCGTGCAAGGCCGAAATAA
Source organism: Pseudomonas sp. WS 5532 (assembly GCF_012985445.1). NCBI lineage: Bacteria > Pseudomonadati > Pseudomonadota > Gammaproteobacteria > Pseudomonadales > Pseudomonadaceae > Pseudomonas > Pseudomonas sp. WS 5532. Next base: position 157,366 of record NZ_JAAQWK010000004.1, on the reverse strand, counting down.
ACTGAGCCAGATTCAACTCCATTTCGTACCCACTAAAGTCAATGCGACCGTCTAATAGCGCGTCACGAATGCGACCTTCAACCATACTCCCATCATTATCCGTGGCGTCCATTATCGCCTGCTGTTTGTAGTCCGGACTCTCTATAATCTTCTGCACCAAGCGTTCCTGGTGTTGATTGGCAAATGCCAAAGCGTCAGTAACGTTATGGTGCTCTATAACGCTCTTGAGTTCGTCGATAAACTCGGAAAATGCTTCACCTTCAGCCAGCGGCATTTCCTTTGAGTAGATAGACCTAAGAACAGGGAGCACCTGATCCTTTTCCGGTAAAGACGCCTCATTGACCGACTCTATAGTTCGGGATATCTCAAACACGTCATCCGTAAATTCCTCATCCAACAGAAAGTCACCTACGTCAGCATAGAGAACTTCAAACAACTCATCGACATGATCTTCCGTCACCACTTTAGCTGCATAAATGCGCTGAACCAACGAAACCAAACATTGATTTTCTACAGCTCCCGGAACAAAAACCAGGCGTTTCTCTATTAATTCAGCCTTACCGAGAAATGTCTCCAAGGCGTTAGCAAGCTCCATATTTCTCTTATGAACCTCGTAGCTGAACCCCTTAAGTAAATGCTCAACTATATCAGTGGCAATACTTTTTCTAGATAGCTTTATATGCAGGCTGGGGTCGCATAAAATTTCATTAAAAATCGCCCGCGCGCAGGTCAAATCAGCGTCTTGAAATTCAACTTGCACCTCATGGTGTCTTGAGATCGGCGACGCCTGCGCATCCAAATACGGCAATGACGTCGACGAAATATTCTGTGAGCCCAACACTGTCACGGAACCGTAACTGAGCATTTTCACGTGGCACGCAGCATGAACATACAGCTCGACATGCGCGGGCAGGTACTTTATAAACTTTGTTAGCTGGTATTCGAACTTGGCACGGTCCAAGTCAAAGCCAAGCCCCCCAATACCGACAATTACTCTGGGTGCTTTGGACTTTCCGATAAAATTAACATTCAAAAAATACCCGGCACCCTGCAACTGTTTGTAGTGGGTATAGGTAACGATATGCGTCTGGTCGAGGGACTTTGCCCCATGTGCGCTCACATAGGCGTTATCAGCGTAGTGCTTGTGGAAAATATCGGCAGAAACCGACGCTAACTTTTTCATAGAAACATCCTTGTTCGTCAGAGCGTTATCGATTTGCAGGCTCCGCATACCCAAGCTGTGCTACAGGCATGGGAGACCGCTGTGGGGAACCGAGAGAGTCGCGATACTGCCGCTATTGCTGACAGGCTTTGCGTTGACGGCATCATAGCTCTTTATACTGCGGGGGGATTCACACTATAGCCGCCATGCAGCACTTCCTCTGACGTTGAACAGCGCTCAGAAAACCACCGATCGCTGACACACCGACGTCGCCACAATCTTCCCGCGCTTAAGCACCATCAGACGCGCGGGCAGATCAAGAATCACATCCCCCACCGCTTGCGTATCCAACAACACCAGATCCGCCGCCTTGCCCGGTGCTAACCCAAAGTGCTTAAGCCCCAAGGCTTTAGCCGGGTTGCTCGTGAGCATCGGCAACACCGTGGCCTGATCATCCGCTCCGCCCAGGTGGCAGGCGGGAATGGCCAACTGCGCAATATTGAGCAAGTCGCCGGTGCCAAACGGGGTGAATGCGTTGCGGATATTGTTGGTGGCCAGGCACACATTCACGCCGCCATCACGCAGGGCTCGCACCGGCGCCAGGGTGCGGCGCACGTTGTGACCATCGTTGCGTGCGCCAAGGTGCAGGTCGGTGGCGGGCAGGCACATTACGCTGATGCCGGCCTCGCGGATCAGCGCGATGATTTCGTGCTGTTTGTGCACAGGTACGGCGCCCAGGCTGGTCAGGTGCCCGACACACACACGGCCTTGATAGCCGTGTTCAATGGTCTTGCGAGCCAGGTATTCAATGCTCATGTGCTCGGCGTTGTCGGCAAAATCCTGGTGGAAGTCGATATCCTTGTCGTAACGCTGGGCCAGGCTGAACACATAGTCGATGTGTGCGTGCGCCGAGCTGTCGTTGTACGGAATGCCACCCACCACGTCGGCGCCCTTCTCCATGGCCTCGACCATCATGGCCTGCATGCCCGGTAGCTTCAGAATGCCTTCCTGTGGAAAGGCGACCACCTGGATATCGATCACGTCGCGTAGTTTGTCGCGCAACTCCAGCACCACATCAAAGCCGGTAAACCCTTGCTCGGGGTCGAACTCGGCGTGGGCGCGCACGTGGGTAGTGCCGGCTTGCACCAGGTCGCGCAGTACTTGAGTGGAGCGATCGAGGATGTCGTCGCGGGTCAAGGTGGGTTTGAGTTCGGCCGTGACGGCAATCGCCTCTTTCAGCGTGCCCGAACGGTTGGCCTTGCGGTGCATGACATGGGCTTTTTCCAGGTGCAGGTGCCCTTCGACAAAACCCGGTATCAGCACGTTGCCGTGGCCCTGGATTTCCTGCCGGGCGTGGGCTGAAATGTTCGGCGCGGTCTCGATGATCTTGCCGTTATTGACTGCCACATCCATCAGCGGCCGTGCGTCGTCGATGCGTACATGACGAAAGATCAAATCCATAACTGCGACCCTCAATATCGCTGCCGTGGCCCGAGCGCCTTGCAGCGCCGGGCCGTTACTCAGCTGATCAGAACGGTTTGGTCGGCAGGTACTTGCCATCCAGGGTGATCACGGCGCGGGAGCCACCGTCCGGGTCTTCAACCTTTTTGACGTCCAGCTTGAAGTTGATCGCGCTGATGATGCCGTCGCCAAACTTCTCGTGGACCAGCGCCTTGAGCGTGGTGCCATAGACCTGGATCATTTCGTAGAAGCGGTAGATGGTCGGGTCGGTCGGGATGCCGTTGCCGATGCTGCCGCGCACCGGGATGGTTTGCAGCAGGAGCACGGCATCCGCATCCAGGCCCAGGGTGTCGGCAACGGCTTGAGCGGCACTGGCCGGCAGTGGGTGCTGGCCGAGCAAGGCGGCGGTAACAAAGGCTTCGTGCAGGCCGGTGCCTTCGGCGATCTGGGCGAACGACAGGTCTTTGCGGGCTTTAGCCAAGAGGATGACGTCGGTCAGGGCAAGGCGAGTGGTCTGGCTGATTTGCGACTGGATCATGGGGTTATCTCCGTGGGTAAAAAGGAAGGTGTTGGTAGGAAACGGCGCGCGCAGTCGGGTTGTCGGCAAGGGCGACGAACTGGCCGGTGCGGCCATCGAAGGCCTGGATGCAGCCACTTTCGATGTCGTAGACCCAGCCGTGCAGGGTTACGCGTTTTTCTTCGAGGGCCAGGCGCACTGAAGGGTGCGTCTGGATATTGGCCAATTGCGCGATGACGTTTTCGCGCACCATGGAGGCGACTTTGGCGTGCTGGTCGACATGCTGGCGGGCCTCGTTGACCACCCGGCCGGAGTCAGCGTAGCGCAACCAGCCGGCCACGGCGGGCATGTGGTCCAGGCATTTGCAGGTGGCGATGGCGGTCATGGCGCCGCAATCGGAATGCCCGCAAATCACGATGTCGCTGACTTGCAGGGCGGCGACGGCGTACTCCACCGAGGCCGACACACCGCCCGGCTCGGGGCCGTAGGACGGCACGATATTGCCGGCGTTACGGATCACGAACAGGTCGCCCGGCTCGCGCTGCGTGACCAACTCTGGCACCAGGCGGCTGTCGGAGCAGGAGATGAACAGCGCCCGCGGGCTCTGCTGGTTGGCCAGGTCTTTGAACAGGCCGGCACGCTCGGGGAAGGCGTTACGTTGAAACTTCAGGAAACCGTCGATGATGTCTTGCATGGGTGACTCCTTTGGTTCGCGATGCGATGAAGCAAAGGTTACGCAGCCACTTAAATAAGGTAAAAGTCTCATATACGATCAAGCACATCAGATAATCTTATGAGTACAAGCATGCTGGCCCGACATATCCACTACTTCCTTGCTGTCGCAGAGCATCAGGGCTTTACCAAGGCAGCGACGGCCCTGCATGTCTCGCAGCCGGCGCTGTCGCAGCAAGTGCGGCAGTTGGAGGAGAGCCTCGGCGCGCAGTTGTTTGACCGCTCAGGGCGCAAGACCCGTCTGACCGACGCGGGGGAGGTTTACCTGCGCTATGCGTTACGGGCGGCGCAGGAACTGCAGGAAGGCCAGCGTGCGATCCATGACGTTGGCGATTTGAGCCGTGGGACGCTGAGGTTTGCTGTTACGCCCACTTTCACCACCTACCTGGTGGGGCCGCTGGTGGAAACCTTTCACCGCCGCTATCCGAACATCACGCTGAACGTGCGCGAGGTCGCTCAGGAGCAGATGGAGAACCAGTTGCTGGCTGACGAGCTGGATGTGGGCATTGCCTTTGATCAAGCGCACGCACCCGACATCGACAGCTACCCGCTGCTGGTGGAAACCCTGGCGTTGGTGGTCGGCAGCCAACACCCGTTGGCGGGCGAGGCTGCCATTGGGCTGCAGGCGCTCAATAGCGAATCGCTGATCTTGCTCAGCAAGGCGTTCGCCACCCGCGAGCAGATCGACCGCTACTGCAACCAACACGGCATCCGCCCACGCGTGGTGATGGAGGCCAATGTGATTGGCGCATTGATCGAGGTGGTGCGCCGGACCACGCTGTCGACGCTACTGCCGGCCGCGATTGCACGGGCGCATCCCGAGTTGGTAGCCATTGAACTGGGGCCGCAACGGTTGCAGCGCACGGCGGTGTTGATGCAGCGCAAAGGTGTGTACCAGAGTGCGGCGGCGCGGGCGTTTATCGAGGTGGCCAAAGAGGTAGCGGTAGCACTGGGAGAAGGGAGCTGACGTGCCGAATCGTCGCACCGCTGCGATGCTACAGGCTGAACGGGCTGTTGTGGCGAGCGGGCTTGCCCCGCGTTGGGCTGCGCAGCGGCCCCAGTAATGCCACCGCGCTCTTTCTGAAAAAAAGCAGCGCCTGATTTCAGGGCTGCTTCGCAGCCCAACGCGGGGCAAGCCCGCTCGCCACAAAGGTAGGCTCAACACTGCCCGGTGCTACGCTAACCACGCTCTGCACCATGCTGTTTGACCGGCGCTTTGTCTATCGCAAAACCTACTTCCCAGTCCCCCAAACTATCGCTTGGGCAACCACCACATACTCACCATTGAACGTGGCCGCAGGTGAACCATACAGCTGGTAACCCAGCGCAAGCGCTTCAGAGACTCGATGACAAAACGTGGCGTCATCTTTGCCGGTTAACAGCCGGTAAACCGGTAAGCCATCGGGAGGAGTGGTTTGCATGGACGTAACTTCCTGGTTCGACATGATTCATGTCGACTCTAGCACTCATCATTCCCTGCAAAAAACACCGACGACCCGATTCAAACCTGAGCAATCCGATAAGCACACCGCCGCGCGCCCAGTTGGATGTGCTCCACGCGCTCGACCTTGGCACGCAACACCTGCTCGAACACCTGCAATTCTGCGCGGCAAAACCCTTGGCACGCAGTAGCCGCTGCGCAGATCGGGCAGTGGTTCTCCACCAGGATCAGGGCACCGTCCGGCTGCTCGCTGCACTGGGCCATATAACCTTCACGCGTGCGCAGTGCCGCAAGCTTTTCGACCCGCGCTTTAAGGCCGCTGACGCCTTGCATCTCACGTTCATACAACGCCAGGGTCTGGCGCTCGCGCACGTCAATCAAACGCTCAATAGCCTCTTCACCAAAGGTCTCGCGTACGGTCTGCAACAGTTGCACGGTGAGTTCGGAATGGGTATCCGGAAAGCGCGCGTGCCCCGTCGCCGTGAGCTGCCAAACCTGGGTCGGGCGCCCTACCCCGCGTACCTCGGAGCGCGCCTCGACCAACCCACTGGCCGCCAGCTTCACCAACTGCTGGCGTGCCGCTTCACCGGTGGTGCCGAGGAACTCGCCAGCATCACTGGCCAATTGTGGCCCACGGGTCTTGAGCAGGTGCAGCAAACGCTCCGCCGGCGACACCGGCGAATATTCCAAGTCGTTTCTTGACAAAATAAACAGCCTCGTCGCAATATTCAAAGCAATTACTTGGCAAATTAACCCAAGCCTTCCAGCGGCACAAGGAATCGTCGATGCACACCCAAGACAGCAGCTGGAGCGAGTTGCTCCGGGGCAAGAATGCCACCCGTTCCATCGCCCTCTCCGGCGGCATTGCGCTGTATGCCACCAACACCTATATCGCCACGACCATTCTACCGTCGGTGGTCGCCGAAATCGGCGGTCTGGCCCTGTATGCGTGGAGCACCACCCTGTACGTGGTGGCCTCGATCATCGGCTCAGCCCTCACCTCCAAGCTGCTGCAACGCACCGGGCCGCGGCTGGCGTATACCGTCGCCACGTTGATCTTTATGGTCGGTGTGCTGATCTGCGCCTTGGCGCCAAACATGCCGGTGATGCTGGTCGGGCGTTTGATTCAGGGGTTGGGCGGCGGCATGTTGCTGGCCCTGTGTTACTCGATGATCCAACTGGTGTTCGAAGAGCGCTTATGGCCGCGGGCGATGGCGCTGGTATCGGGCATGTGGGGCGTGGCTACCTTGGTCGGCCCGGCGGTCGGTGGCGTGTTCGCCGAGATGGATGCCTGGCGTTTCGCCTTCGGCGCCATGGTGCCGATAAGCCTTGCTTATATGGTACTCACCCACCGTGCGCTGCCGCCCCGCGATCCCACGGCGAGCACGGCCAGCCGCTTGCCGGTGCCGCAACTGGTGCTGTTGGCCGCCGCCGTGCTGGCCGTGTGCGCAGGCAGCGTTTCGGCGCTGCCGAGCTGGAACCTGCTGGGCATCGCAGTGTGCGCCGTGCTGGTCTATGCACTGGTCCGCCACGAATCCACCGCGACCATACGCCTGCTGCCCAAGGACGCACTGAAGTTCGACGCCCCGCTGTGCGCGCTGTATGCAACCACTTGCCTGCTGGTGATCGGCATGAGCAGCGAGATTTTCATGCCGTATTTTCTGCAACACCTGCATGGTCAATCACCGCTGGTTGCCGGGTACATGGCGGCGCTGATGGCGGCCGGCTGGACCGTGTCGGAAATCCTCAGTTCCAGCTGGAGCGGCCGCAGCGCACAGCGCGCCATCCTCGCGGGGCCGCTGTTTATCGTGGCCGGGCTGGTGCTGCTAGCCATCACCACGCCGGTGGAAAGCCTGGGTGAATGGGCGCGGTTGGCGCCGATCTGCCTCGGGCTGTTCCTGGTCGGTTTCGGCATCGGCCTGGGCTGGCCGCACCTGCTGACGCGCATCCTGCAAGTGGCGTCGGAGCAGGACAAGGACACGGCCGCCGCGTCGATCACCACCTTGCAGCTGTTCGCCATGGCCCTGGGCGCGGCATTGGCGGGAGTGATTTCCAACGTGGCGGGTATCAACGACGCCACCGGCAATGCCGGCATCGCCAACGCGGCACAGTGGTTGTTTGCCCTGTTTACCCTGGCGCCGGTGCTGGCCTGGGTGATGGCGCGGCGCGCGACGCGGGTGAAGGTTGCGGCGGCGCAACTGACCCCGTCCTGACCACCGCCTACGCGCTACGCTTGGCGATCCAGCGGCGATACTGCCGCGTGCGCAAAGCGTTGCCCAGTTGCTGCTCGATCAATGCGCGTAACGGTGATACGCCGGGATCAGGCTGCTTGCGCTGGCTGAGTTTGCGCAGCTGGAACTTGACCAGCGCCATATTGGCCAAGGAGGCGAAGGCTTTGTTTTTCCAAGTGATCGGCGGCAGTTCGGGCGCTGTGTCTTTGCCTTCAAGCCACGCACGCGGCAGTTGCGGATCAATCGCCAACGCGGTGCCGATGCCCACCATATCCACGCCGCTGTGCACCACGCTTTCAGCCACCGGGCGTCGACGGATACCGCCGGTGACCATCACCGGCATCTTGGCGACCGTCTGGATGTCGTGGGCAAACTCAACAAAATAAGCCTCACGCGCCAGGGTTCGGCCGTCACGCGCGTCCCCCTGCATGGCGGGCGCTTCGTAACTGCCACCGGACAATTCCACCAGGTCCACGCCCAAGTCGTTGAGCCACTCAACCACCTGCTTGGCGTCATCGGCGGTAAACCCGCCGCGCTGGAAATCCGCGGAGTTGAGTTTGACCGCCACCGCGAATTCCCTGCTAACCACCGCCCGTACCGCCTTGACGATATCGAGCAACAGCCGCGCGCGGTTTTCCAGGGAGCCGCCCCACGCGTCTGTGCGTTGATTGCTCAACGGTGAGAGGAACTGACTCAACAAATAACCATGCGCCGCATGAATTTCCACGCCAGTAAAACCGGCTTGTTCGCCCAGGCGTGCGGTGCGCGCAAAACGCTGGATAACCTCGGCAATCACCTCGGCGGTCATCGCCTGGGGTCGGCTGAAGTGTTTGGATAACGTGCCCAGGTCCATGGCAACCGCCGAGGGTGCCCAGGTCTGTTGCCCCAGATTGGCCTGCATCTGGCGGCCGGGATGGTTGATCTGCAACCAGAATTGCGCGCCACCTGCGCGCCCCACTTGCGCCCAGCGCTTGAACTTGGCCAGTTGCTGATCATCCTGCAACACCACGCCACCGGGGCCGGTCATGGCGCGGCCGTCAACCATCACGTTGCCGGTGATGATCAGGCCGGCACCACCATCGGCCCAGGCCTGGTAGAGACGCAGCAAATCGGCGGAAGGCGCCTGGTCGGCGTCTGCCATATTCTCTTCCATGGCGGCTTTGGCGATGCGGTTATTGATGGTCGAACCGTTGGGTAATAACAGGGGATCGAACAGATTCATGGAGCAGTCCTCAGTTGGCGTGGGACCACCATAAGATTAAAGCCAACTTTAAGGTCAATGGCTTTTTTCAGGTCAGTGCACGGCTTTCTCGCGCTCATCCTGCAGGCGGTTGAGCAACAACTGCGCATTGTCCGCACACGCCACGCCCTCAGGCTTGCCTTCGATGCCGTCAATCACCCGCAGCAACTGGGCCTTATTCTGCGCCAGGCGTTGCTGCAACACCTCGATTTCCTCGACCTTGCGCTTGAGCCCTCCGAGCAACGCCTCATGCTGCCAGCCGCCAGCGTTCATCGGCAGCAATTGGCGGATTTCTTCCAGGGAAAACCCTGCCGCCTGTGCGCCCGTGATCAGTTGCAACATCCCCGCTGCCTCCGGCGCATAGTCCCGATAACCGTTGGCCTTGCGCGTGACCGACTTGATCAGGCCGCTCGCTTCGTAGAAACGGATGCGCGATGGCGCCAAGCCGCTGAGTTTCGCCAGTTCGCCTATTCTCATGTTCCACTCCGCGCGCACATTGACCTTGAGGCGGACTGTAAACCTCAAGTGATCAGGCAGCCAAGCGTGGCCGCCCATCGGTTGAGCCGCACTTTGTTCAACCGGTCACGATCAACACGTTGCTGTTGATGGCCGATCAATCACTTTGGAGAGATGAACATGGGGTATGTCACTACGCAGGACGGCGTTGAGATCTTTTACAAAGACTGGGGCCCACGCGATGCCCCGGTGGTCTTCTTCCACCACGGCTGGCCACTGAGCGCCGATGACTGGGATGCGCAGATGCTGTTCTTCCTGGCTAACGGTTACCGCGTCGTCGCCCACGACCGCCGCGGCCATGGCCGCTCCAGCCAGGTCTGGGACGGCCACGACATGGACCACTACGCCGACGACGTCGCCGCCGTGGTCAACCACCTTGGTGTACAGGGCGCCGCCCATGTGGGCCACTCCACCGGCGGTGGCGAAGTCATTCACTACATTGCCCGCCACGGCGAAGACCGCGTATCCAAAGCCGCCATCATCAGCGCCGTGCCACCGTTGATGCTGCAAACACCGAGCAATCCAGGCGGCTTGCCCAAGTCGGTGTTCGACGACATGCAGGCGCAGCTCAAAGCCAACCGTGCGCAGTTCTATCGCGACGTACCATCGGGGCCTTTTTATGGCTACAACCGGCCGGGTGCCAAACCGTCGGAAGGCGTGATCCAGAACTGGTGGCGACAAGGCATGATGGGTTGCGCAATCGCCCACTACGACGGGATTGTGGCGTTTTCGCAAACGGACTTTACTGAGGCTTTGCGGCGCATCACGATCCCCGTGCTGGTGATGCACGGCGATGATGACCAGATTGTGCCGTATGAAGATTCCGGGCCGTTGTCGGCAAAACTGTTGAAGAATGGCACGTTGAAGACCTATGCAGGGTTTCCCCATGGGATGCCGACGACGAATGCGGATGTCATCAACGCGGATTTGCTTGAGTTTTTACGAAGCTAAGTCACTCGTTGCTGCGGCGCCGCACAGAGAAGTAGTGGGCGTCGTCGCGCCCGGTTAGATGGTATTTTGCTTGAGTGGATTGATCGGTTGAACACACCGGTGTTCACTCAACGCTACCCAGCCGACCAACGAACCGAGCAAAAAAAACAATGAAACACCCCTCACTCGGGAGACAATTCAAAAGAATAGCGGCGTTGATATTAGTGCTTCTCGTCCTTGGGGCATGGATGTTTTACATGGGCTGGGCCTCTCGGGTTGCCAGGCAAACCATCTTGATGGCATGGATTCCTGAATGGACGACCTATGTGGTATTCGGCGTTGTGACAGGCCTCTATTGTGCGTTCAGGCCCGAACGCAATCGCCCGCCCAACAGCACTAATATGTCTTCGACTAACAAGTTTTTAGGGGGCTTCAGCCTTGGATTCGTTTTCCTCCTGAATAGTTATGCCGTGTGCGTCTACCTGCTGCCTGGCGAAGTAATCCACTATAAATCCGTCTATGAAATCAGGTTTCCGGGACCGGCTTATGGGAAATATAGTCGTTGCGAGGCGGGCTTATGGATCAAGGATCTACACACTGAGCGCGATATCGAACTGTGCACAACCCGATCAGAACTTGACGATCAAATAAAACGCGGTATGACCGTTGCCTGGGTGACAGCGCGTACGAACACGCTAGGCACTTACATTATTAACCACACCTTTACCTACCCGTGAACCACGCCCTGTGCGGCGATGTTGCAATACTGCCCCTTGAAATACAGCAAGGGCTTCGCCGCAGCCGCTGCTCGCAGACTTAACGCCTTTACTTCACCAATCACGATCAGGTGGTCACCGGCGGCGTGTTCGGCGTGAATTTCGCAATCCAGCCAGTGCAGGCTGCCGGCAATGATCGGATTACCCAAAGGCGAGTGCTGCCATTGCACGCCGTGCCATTTGTCTGTGCCGCGGCGGGCGAATTGGTTGGAAATCCCGGCCTGCTCACCCGACAGGATATTGACCACGAATCGACCGGCCTGGCGAATCTTGGGGTAGCTGGCCGAATTGGACATTACGCTGAATGACACCAGCGGTGGGCTCATCGACACGCTGTAGAACGACTGACACGTGAAGCCGACCGGCTCGTCATCCAGGTGCGAGGTAATCACCGTAATACCGGACGCGTAGTGCCCGAGCGCTTCGCGAAAGCTCAGTGGCTCGACCGTCGTAGTGGGAAATGACATGGTAAATCCTGAACAGGGAGTGCAACTTGGTACACCCCTTCCAATGGTGGCTCAACGCGCGTTATTGAGCTCTCTTCGAACGATCTCTGCGCCTGCACTCAATGCATTCAACTTGCCGCTCGCCACGCGGCGAGGCAAGGGCGCCATGCCACAGTTGGTGCACGGATAAAGCTTGTCGGCATCAACAAACTGAAGGGCTTTACGCAGGGTATCGGCCACTTCCTCGGGCGTTTCAATGGCGTGGTTTGCCACATCAATGGCCCCAACCATGACTTTTTTGCCACGAATGAGCTCAATCAGGTCCATGGGGACATGGGAGTTGTGACATTCCAGCGAAATGATATCGATGCTGGATTTCTGTAGCTTGGGGAAGGCTTCTTCATATTGCCGCCACTCCGCCCCCAGGGTCTTTTTCCAATCGGTGTTGGCCTTGATGCCATAGCCATAACAGATATGCACCGCCGTTTCGCATTTAAGGCCTTCAATGGCCCGTTCCAGGGTGGCGACGCCCCAGTCATTCACCTCGTCAAAGAACACGTTAAAGGCCGGTTCATCAAACTGAATAATGTCGACGCCCGCCGCTTCCAATTCCCGGGCTTCTTCGTTGAGGATCTTGGCGAATTCCCACGCGAGTTTTTCGCGGCTTTTATAGTGGTTGTCATACAGCGTATCGATCATGGTCATGGGGCCTGGCAGCGCCCATTTGATCGGCTGGTTGGTTTGCTGGCGCAAGAACCTGGCGTCTTCGACAAACACCGGCTTTTGGCGCGCAACGGCGCCTACGACCGTCGGCACGCTCGCGTCATAGCGATCACGAATCCTGACGGTTTCACGCTTCTCGAAATCAACGCCGCTCAGGTGTTCGATAAACGTGGTGACAAAGTGTTGGCGGGTTTGCTCGCCATCACTGACGATATCAATCCCGGCGTTTTGCTGTTCTTGCAACGCCAAACGCAAGGCATCTTGCTTGCCTTCAATTAATTCGTCACCTTGCAACTTCCAGGGTGACCACAGCGTCTCGGGCTCAGCAAGCCAGGCCGGTTTTGGCAAGCTGCCAGCTGTAGAAGTGGGTAATAACTTTTTCATGACAGGCACAACCTTGTAAGTTTGATGAGTCAAGCGGCGTATTGCGCGGACCACTGTTCAAGCACAGCGTGATAGGGCTTGATGAAATTTTCCTCAACAAACCTGCCCTGCTCAATCGCCAGCCGACCACGTTCCTCTCGATCATAAACAATGCGTGTTAATGAATAATCCTGATGCTTCAAACTGGGTTGGTAGCGTTTTCCGGCGACAGAATTGGCATTGTAAATTTCAGGCCGGTAAATCTTTTGAAAGGTGTCCATCGTGCTAATGGTGCTGATAAGTTCAAGCGTCGTGTAATCACTCAGCACGTCACCGAAAAAATAAAATGCCAAGGGTGCAACACTGTTGGGCGGCATAAAATAGCGCACCTTCAAGCCCATCTTCTTGAAGTACTCATCGGTCAGCGAATACTCATCCTGCTGGTACTCAACGCCCAATACCGGGTGCTGGTTTTCAGTCCGGTGATAGGTCTTGGTATTCGAAACGCTCAGGCAGATGACGGGCGACTTCTTAAAGTGCTGCCTGTACGCCGCTGAATTCACAAAGCACTTGAACAGCTTGCCATGCAGGTCGCCAAAATTATCGGGCGTGCTGAATTCAGCCTGGCCTCTGTTGTGGCCCAACAACACCACGCTAAAGTCATAGTCGCGTACATACGAAGAAAAATTATTGCCGACGATGCCCTCAAGGCGCTCATTGGTTTTACGGTCCACAATCGTCGTTTTCAACACTTCAATCAGCGGAATGGCCTGCCCATTGCCTTCAACACCGATCTGCATTTCAGCCGAAACAATCTCGAGTTCGAGCGCATACCGATCACCGCCAGCGTTATCCCAATGCGCCAAGGCATTGAAGCGGTTATTAATCATCGTCAAGGTATTGCACAAGTTTTCCTGACGACGCTCGCCCCTGGCCAAATTAGCAAAGTTAGTGGTGGTGCGCGTGTTTTCGGAGGGGCGATAGTGCTCGTCAAAACAAACACTCTTAATCGTAAATTCAAACGCGTTATCCATGACCACCTGACACCTTAAAAGTTGAGACAGACTTGAGTTCACTGCTTGTCTTTTAGCAACACGCCGACGTTTGACCCAAGTCTTTACAGTTTCAATAATTAAGGTGGAGTCTATGCTGGCTATAGAGCAAGAGATAATGAAACGATTTCACTAAACCTTTAGCCCTGTTCATGATGGGTTGCCTCAAACCCAATGGGCCGAGCCGTGGGCTGTTCAGCCCGAGACGCGCGCAAATAAGATCGCCTTGAGTGATACTGCCAGGCTCTCTTCCCACTCTGTTTTGCGCAGCTCAAAGGACCATGGATAAACCCAAAGACGCCGGCTTTGCCTATCAGACGGTCTACCGTTACCTCGTCGAGTTGATCGACGCCAGCCCATCGTCAGGCGAACGCAAACTGCCGTCCCTGCGCCAATTGGCCGAGCGCCTTGGCGTATCGGTGTCGACCACCAAGTACGCCTACGCCTTGCTTGAGGATGAAGGGCGGATCTACGCGCGGCCCAAACAGGGTTATTTCACGAGGGCCATGCCTGCACGGGTAACAACTGAAACCAACCTGCTCGACCAGGTGTTTGCCAATGCCCGCCAGCCGGGAATGCTTGCCTTGAGCAGCGATGCACCGGCGATGCTGTTGTCGCTGGAAAACCCGCTGCTGATGCTTGAGCGTGAACTGACTCGCCAGCACCCACGCTCTCTCGCGCCGCTTTACTTACCCTTCGGTGAGCCCGAGTTGCGTGCCGCGTTGGCCGAGCACTACACCCAATCCGCCGACCGCTACTGGCAGGCCGACCAGGTGTATATCGGCGCGGACTTGCACAGCGTGCTGGATGCGGCACTCAATGCCCTGGACCTGTGCGGCACCGTGGCGCTGGTGGAGTCACCGTGTTCGTGGGCGATTTTGCGCCAGTTGCAAGCGGCGAAGATTCGCGTGATCGAAATGCCGCTCGACGCCCACGGGCGTTTCGACCTGGCGGCGCTGGAAGGCGTGCTGATGCGTGAGCCGATTCGCCTGGCGGTGCTGTCGTCGACGGTGAATATCCCCCAGGGCGGCGTGATGCCGGCACAGGACAAGCAGCAGATCTGCGGCTGGCTGGCGGCGCGGGATATCTGGCTGTTGGAAAACGACACCTACGGCGAGCTGTACTTCGAAGCGCAGCCGCCGCGTTATCGCGACTTCGCCGACCTGCAGAAGCTGCTGGTGTTTTCGACCTTCGATAAAGTCATCGGCTCGGAAGCGCCGTATGGTTATGTGGTGTGCCGCGGGCACGCGCCGCAATTGCAACGGGTGTTTCTGGAGCGTGGGTTTCGCCTGTCACCGATCCGGCAAAAGGCGATCGCCAAGCTGCTCACCTCCAAGCGTATCGACGTGCATTTAAAAGCGCTGCGGGCGCTGCTGCTGGAGCGCATGACCGGCATGAAAGCCTTGCTGGAGGAACATTGGCAGGTGATCGCGCCCCAAGGCGGCGCCAGCTTCTGGCTGCAAGCGCCGCATGCGGTGGATATGCGTCAGGTATTTGAGCGCCTGCTGGCTCAACGCATCGTCATCGCCCCTGGCGAGCTGTTCAGCCAGCATGGCGCCTGGCCGCAACACCTGCGCCTGAGCTACACCCTCGACTGGAGCAAGGATATCGCCCAGGCCGTGAAGCGATTGGCCGAGGCGATCGATCAAAGCCCGTAGCAATGCCGCGCTTCAGGGAAACGGCCATGGCGCACATCGTCGGCAAACCGCTCGCAGGCATCGCGAATCACCGCGCCTACATCTGCGTACTGTTTGACGAAGCGCGGCAGGTGTTCGCCGCCCAGGCCCAACAGGTCTTCGGTCACCAACACTTGGCCATCGCAGGCCGGTGAAGCGCCAATGCCGATGGTGGGCATCCTTGAATCCAGGGTGATCTGCCGCGCGACGCCTTCGGCCACACCTTCGAGCAGCAGGCCGAAGGCGCCCGCCTCCAGGTTGGCACGGGCATCTGCGGCAATCACTGCAGCAGTTTCGGCGGTAAGCCCTTGGGCCTTGAAGCCGCCCATCACGTTGACGAACTGCGGCATCAGCCCCACATGGGCCATCACCGGAATGCCGCGCGCCACCAGAAACTCGACGGTGCCCGCCAACGCCACGTTGGCCTCCAGCTTCAGCGCATCGCAACCAGTGCGCGCCAGCACTTGGGCGCAGTTGCGAAACGCTTGCTCGTTGGATTCCTGATAACTGCCAAAGGGCATGTCGGCAATGACGCAGGCCAGGCGCGTGCTGTCGACCACGGCGCGGGTGTGGCCGATGATTTCTTCCAGCTGCATGCTCAAGGTCGAGGCCCGGCCGTAGCCGACCATCGCCGTGGAATCACCCACCAGAATGAAGTCGACCAGCGGGTCGATCAGCTTGGCGATGGCGCTGGAGTACGCGGTGAGGGAGACGATTTTCTGCTGGCCCTTCATGGCGACCAGTTGCGGGACGGTGAGGCGTTTGGTGCGGGTGTGGAGGCTCATCGGTGTTTTCCGTTTGTGCTGAATTCACGGCCCGATTATTGATAAAACCCCAGGGTGTTCAATGCACAGATTGACGCTAAAAAGCGACCCAGGTTTTTAACCTGATATCATCCGGGCCTTCACCCATCAGGCACCGACACATGAACCGCCAGAAAAAACTCAAGCAGCTCTTCAAGGCTAAAGCCAAGAAGGCCAGCGCCAAACTGGCGCCGAAAAGCAAAGACAAGTACATCAGCAAGGCAGACCGCGCCAAACTCGAAGCCGAGGCCGATCAAGCCTCAACCAGCGGCGCCGACACGCCCGCTTGAAGGCGTCCCCACCTCATATTTGCTCCAGATACGCCGCAGGTGCCGGGCTGACCCAAAGCCTGCGCGCTCGGCGACGGTTTCCATGTCCAGGCTCGACGCCATGAGCAGTTCACGGGCCACGGTGATACGCAGCGTGTGCAGGTAGTCCAACGGGCTGATGCCGACGTGTTCGTGGAACAGCCGCGCCAGGTGTCGGCTGCTGGTGCACGCCAGTTCGGCCATGCGTGTGACGGTCCAGGCTTCACAGGGCGCCGCGGTGATGGCGTCCTGCACTCGGTGCACGGCCGGGTGCAGGTGGTTGCGACCGGTGATCCAGGCTGAGAGCTGCGGGTCGGCGCCGCTGCGACGCATGTACACCACCATGTCGCGCGCCACACTGCAGGCCAGGCGTGGCCCGGCCAACTCGGCGAGCAGGTGCAGCATCAGGTCGATGCCCGCCGTGACACCGGCGCTGCAACTGACCGGGCCGTCCGTGACATACAGCCGGTTTTCCAGCACGCGGGCCTTGGGCGCCAGGGCCTGCAATGCCTCGCACAGCGCGTGGTGGGTGGTGCACTGGCGGCCATCGAGCAACCCCGCGCGGGCGGCACTTAATGCGCCGGCGCACACGCAAACAAGCCGCTGGCCCGACGCTGCAAACACGCTTTGCAGCCATTGGGTCAAGGTGTCGCTGGCCGACTCGAACGCCTGCTGCTGCGCCTTGCTCACCTTTGACGTGGAGCCGACCAACACCACCAGCGTGCCGGGCGCCAGGCTTGGCGGCAGGGGCGCCAAGCCGGCCAGCGGCAAGCCAATCGAGGTTTGCAGGGACGGCACCGGGCTGACGTACTGCAAGTCGAAGTCGAGAGCCGCAGGGTCCTCGCTCTGCGCGGCCAGGCGCAGCACCTCGGCGGGGCCGGCCAAGTCCAGCATCAGCACATTGGGCAACAGCACGAACAGCACCGGCACGCTCACGGGTTCAACGCTCCAGCGCCTGGGCGACGGTGACGATGCGCGCAAAGCGCTCTTCCAGCACCAGTTCGGTACGCTCACGAATCTCGGCGGCGCTGTATTCGCGGCCACTGCGTGCGTGGGTCATCGGGAAGGTCAGGGTCGCCTCGCTGACAAAATCCACCGCAAAACCGCTGTCCGACGCCTGCCGGGTGGTGGTTTCGCAGCACTGTTCGGTGCGGATGCCACTGATGATCAGCGCGCTCACGCCCATCTCCGTAAGCCGTGCAGCCAACGGCGTGCCGGCAAAGGCGCTGTGAAAGCGCTTGTGAATGATCAGGTCGGGGTTGATCGACAACTCACTCAAGGTTTTGACATTGCCCGATGCCATCGAAAAGTGCCCTTGGTCTTCAACATGGAAGACTTGTATCACCGGGATGCCCTGTTGAACACACCCATCGATCAGCGCTTGCTGTTTTTCCAGGAACAACGGCAGGTCATTTTCGGACCAGTAAGCAGAATGACGGAACGAATGCTGCACATCGATAACAATAAGGGCTTTATGGTTCATGACAGGTCCTCGTGGCTTGCATCACAGTGGTTGATGCAAGCCATGGTAAGCACCCGCGCCGATGAGCGACAGGCAGGTGCCGGACCACTTCAGGACCGATTCAGACATACCGGCTCAGCGGCGCAAATCACCCTGGGACGTTTGCGCACGGTGAGCAATTACTTGGCGAACAGCTGGCCCATGTCCTTGAACGCCTTGAACTCCAGGGCGTTGCCGCACGGGTCGAACAGGAACATGGTGGCCTGCTCGCCCACCTCACCCTTGAAGCGGATGTAGGGTTCGATCACAAACTCGGTCTCCCGCGCGCGCAGCCGATCGGCCAAGGCTTCCCACTGGTCCCATTGCAGGATGACGCCGAAATGCGGCACCGGCACAGCGTGGCCGTCCACGGGGTTGGAGTGCACCGATTCCTGGGATTGCGTCTTGGGGTGCTCGTGAATCACCAGTTGGTGGCCGTAGAAATCGAAGTCGACCCATTGCGCACTGGAGCGACCTTCCGAAAGGCCAAACACATCGCCGTAGAAGTGACGCGCGGCGGCCAGGTCGTAGACGGGAATCGCTAGGTGAAAGGGAGAAAGGCTCACGGTGGCTACCTGCAGGTTCTGTTTGGTTAGAACCCGATTCTTCACCAGAAAGCCCCACGGATAAAGCGGATATCCTTCGCCCTGAGCCTCTATAATTTCGATGCTCGCGCCCTACTTCGGCGCATCCAGCACTTCGATGACGCACGCCCTGAATAATTCGAAGAGCGGCAATTGGCGCTGGGTGTACTTGGTCAGCAGCACGATTTCACGGTAGAACGTGAGCTTGTCCAATCGCAAAACCCGCACGTCACTGCCGTGTTCCAGCCACAGGCCGGCCAGGGGCACCAGCGACACGCCGAGGCCGCTGCGTACCATCTTGACGATGGCGTCCAGCTCGTCGAGTTCCAGCGCTTGCCGGGTCTGGATCTTGTGTTCCTTGAGAAACTGCGTGACCTGGCGCCCGCCGAACGAGCCACGGTCATACCGCACGAAGGGTTGCTCGCGCAGGATCTGCAGCGGGTCGTCGCCCTGCACGTCCTTGGCGGTAATCAGCACAAAGGGTTCGCGGGCGATCACTTCGATATTCAGGTCTTTGGGCAGGTTGAACGGCGGGTGGATCATGATCGCCAGGTCCAGCTCACCGGCATCCACCTGGCTGAGCAGGTTGAGCGAAACGCCGGGCACCAGGCTGACCTCGATAAACGGCGCGCGGCGTTTAAGCGCGACCAGCGCCTGGGGCAGGAGGCCGGTTTGCACACTGCCGATGGCGCCGATGCGCAGCGAGCCGTGAAAGTTGTTGGCGCTGTCGGGCGCGCCCATGCGCGAGAAAATATCGAGGATCTCCTCCGCCAGCGGCACCGCGCGCTGCCCGGCCGCATTGAGCGTGGCGGAGCGACCGGTGCGGTCGAACAGCTTGACGCCCAGGGCGTCCTCGAGGTGTTTGATCTGCGCACTCACAGCCGATTGCGTCAGCCCCACCTGCTGCCCGGCGGCGGCGAAAGTGCCACGGCGGGCGGCGCTCACGAAGGTTCTCAGCTCTCTGATCATGGGGCTACCTTATCGATCGTTGGGGTTCAGCAACCGCTCAAGGCCACCTGCGGTCGCTCGCCTGCGAAGAAGAACGGGCGCAGTCGCACACCGACGCTGTTACCAATAAAGGCTGCCACCAACCACACCCAGCCATGCAGGCTGCCGGAGGCGATGCCGCTGAAGTACGCGCCGATGTTGCAGCCGTAGGCCAGGCGCGAGCCATAGCCCAGCAGCAAACCACCGATCACTGCGGCCACCAGCGAACGTGCCGGGATTTTCAGGTTTGGGGCAAAACGCCCGGCCAGGCCCGCAGCCAACAGCGCGCCGAGGACGATGCCGATGTCCATCACGCTGGTGATGTCTTCCCACACGGGCGCTGCCAGGGCTTTGGCATTGCCCGGCATTTGCCAGAACGCCCAACTGGCCACGTCCACACCCAAGCCGCTGGCCACTTTGGCGCCCCACAGCGCGAACGCCGAGGTAATGCCCCATGGCCGCCCGGCCAGCGCCAGCGTCGCATAGTTAAGCAGCGCCAAACCGATTGCCCCCCACACCAATGGCCAAGGCCCGCGCAGGAAGCGGCGCAGGCCGATGTGCTCGCTGCTCACGCCGGGTTCAAGCTGGCCGTGACGGCCCTTCTCCAAACGCACGGTGACCAGCGCGATGACCGCGAACACGGCAAGGCTCAGAATCATGGCCGGCAACACGCCGAAGCTCTTGACGATGGACACCGCCGGGAACGCCGGCAACGCGAACCACCAATCCACATGGTGCGTGGCAATCAGCGAACCGCAGATAAAAAACAGCAGCGTCACCAGCATGCGCGCATTGCCGCCGCCGACGGTGAACAGCGTGCCGGACGCACAACCGCCGCCCAACTGCATGCCGATACCAAAGATAAACGCCCCGAACACCACCGATACGCCAGCCGGTGCCACCAGCCCGACCACCGGCTGCCCGAACAACGTGCCCGCTCCCAGCGCCGGGAAGAACAGCAACACCGCCACTGCCAGCATGACCATCTGTGCGCGCAAACCGGCGCCGCGCCGATCATTGATAAATACGCGCCAGGCCGACGTGAATCCGAAAGCGGCGTGGTACAGGGTCAAGCCCAATGCGGCGCCGACCACCAGCAACAGCACCTGGCGCGAGCCGACGCTGTTTTGCAGGAATACGGCACCGGCCACCAGGATGATAAAAGCCGCCAACGGCGCGATAGGCTTGCGCGCGGGGGTCAGGGAAAGGGAGGTGCTCATGGGCTTTCTCGGATTTGATCGGAGGGGGAAGTTTGGCGGTGAGTATAAACCCTGACAGGGTCGGCCTTTGCAGGAATTCAGACGGCCAGGCAACGCCTGCGAAGGTGGCAACGTTTAGTTTCGCCGGGTGTATTGCTTGAACAAAAAACCTACAGTAACCTCCGCCAAGGCAGCCACCAATGGGTGGCAGGAATGGATTCTGGCCCGCTGTCCGGTGGGCTCTGACAAGGAAGTTAAAGCATGCACACGGCTATCAGTCCGACCATCTATACGCTCGGCCCCGAGGGTACCAATTGCGCCACCGCCGCGCAGTGGTGGCTTGATTCTCGTGAAGCGCGCAATGGCACGCAGCGAATTGTTCTGCATGAGACGCTTGAGCAAGCCTTTGATGAGTTGTCCGGGAAACAGGACGGCTATCTTTTAAGCTGCGCCGCGTACCCCGATTTGCATACGCTGATTTTTACCCGCCTGGGCGATATGGAGCTGTGCGACAGCTTCATCATGCCGACCCACTCCATGGTGCTTGCCAGCCGTACCAGCGCCGACCAGATAAAGAGTGTGGCAACCCATCCCGCGCCCCAATCCCTGGTGGCAAGCCACTACCGCAAAGTGTTCGCCAACAGCAATGCCGATGCCGCCGTGCTGTGCAGCACTGGCCAGGCAGATGCGTGCGTGACCACCGTGGTCGCGGCAGACCTGCATGAGCTGAACATCATTGAGGATTTCGGCCAGGTGCCGATGGCCTTTCTGGTCCATTCGCTGAAGCGAGCCGACCATGCAAAAGCCTGATCCGCTGTCGACCCTGGTCAATATCGTCGACGAAGTGCGTGCCCGCCAGGAACTGGATGGCAGCATCAAGGCGCCGAACGTAGCCGACCATGCCCTCATCAACCGCTTGATCACCGAGCTCGACCGGCACGCCGCAATGATCGACGGGCTATCTGCGCCGCTGTTGACGGCGACCCTGGAAGACCTGGGCAACTGGCTGAAGAATGGCCTGGATCAACGGCCTCTATTCGATAAAACTCTCGCCAGTTTCAACACCCCTGCACCCGGCGACGCCTTGTTTCTACTGGCCCCCATGCGCGCGACCAACGGCCCTGACCCCGAAGGCTTTCGGCTGGAGCTGGTCACCGGCTACCGCAGTGAAACCCCTTACCTGGCAAAGGCCGCGCAGTACACCGAGCAGTACGTGGCACCGTTTCAATGCATCAAGCTGGGAGCGGCCTCGAAGGGGTTCCTGCAAGGCAATTGCATAGTGCTGTTTCCAGAGTCCGTGGCGACGGCAGCCAAGGTCGATAAACAGACCTTCGCGCTGTTCTTCTTCAGCAAGTTTCTGCGTATCTACAACGAACAGACACTCGTCGAGGCAGACCGTCTGTTCGGGCGCCAAAGCCCGTTCCTGTTCGGCCAATTGAGCAGCCGCCAGATGTCTGAGCCAGACATGTACGACGCGCGTTGCCTGTGGGGTTATTACCATGACTATGCGCACCACACCGGGCCACGCCCGTTGGACAAAAACCTGTACATAAAGCTGAACTGGTTTACCGGCCTGCTGGAAGAAACCAAGTGTGACTTGATTACGGTGCGCCTGGTGCTGGAACACCGTCCGGACTTTTGGCGTGAAATCCCCGAGTTCATTCTGCTCGAGCGCATGTTCCGCTACCCCAAGGGCTCGGACCAGCATATGACGTTCGATGCCGGCACCGGGATTTTGCTCTTTGAGATGCTGATCAATGCCAACGCATTGGTCGAAACCGAGCACGGCCACCTCAGCTTTGACAGCGAGCGTCTTGACCAAAAGCTTGTGTCGATGATTGCCGATATCGAGGCCCTCGAAGCACTCGACGACGAGGCCTACCTGGCGGGTGCCAAAGCCTATGTTCAGCAACATCTGGGCACACCGCAAACCCCACTGGCACGTTTCAATTTCCCGGCCACGCACTACGCACGCCGCGTGCTGGCCGAGTGCCCCCAATGAATGCATTGAAGGTCCGTCTGCTGCTGTTCACCGTGGCCATTCTCGCGTTGTTCTCGATCAGTTGGCTGCTCTCGAAAAACCTGCTCGGTAGCATTTCGGTGATGCATGCCGTTGGGCTCAGGCTGTGGGCCACAACCGCCGCCTTATGGTTGATCGTGGCGTTCGGCACGCGACCGCCGCTGTCATCCAAGCCGCTGCTCGCCAGGATGCCGGGGTTTTTCATCCTGTCGATCCTGGGGTTCTCGCTCTATTTTGTCTGCAGCTTCGGCGCCTTGAAAACGCTGAAAGCCAGCGACCTGACCATGGTCCTGGCGACGATCCCGGGCATTACCTACTTGCTGGGCCTGCTGACACGCAGCCTGGGGTTTTCCTGGCTCAAACTGGCGGGTGTGGTGATCGTCAGTGTCGCGGCGCTGGCGTTCAATACCCACACCGGTGACGTTAGCGCAGTCAGCCCGTCTGGCATTGCGCTGGCCCTGGTCGCGGCGCTTTCCTACGCCGTTTATGGCCTGCTGTCCAAGCGCTACCTCAAGGATTTGCCACTGATCAACTCGCTGGCCTGGGTCACACTGATCGCCGCGGCGTGCTTTGTGCCGCTGTTCATTCTCGACCCCGCGCCCTTGTTGCGCCTGAACCTTGAGGATGCGCTCAAAGTGCTGATCCTGGGGGCTGCCTGCTCGGCGCCGGTGTATGTGTTGTACCAGAAGGTTTTGGCCGAGGGCGGCGTGCTGTATGCCAATGCGATTGGCTTGCTGGCACCGTTCGCCGTGGTCACCGGTGAGTGGTTGATCGGCTCCGGCACGACCTTGGGTGCAGTAAAAATCGTCGCGATGATTGCGGTCATGGTGGGGATCACCCTGTTATTCATGGATGCATCAGGCGCCTCGGGCTGGACGTTCAAGCGTCGTGCCCCAAACCAACCGGTTAGTGAGGAAATACAATGAAAAAGCTGGCGTTGGTTTGCCACCGCAGTACCAAGTTGTCCTTTGTATTTGAGGCCGCAGAAGCGGCAGGTATTGAACTGGTACTGATTTACGACACGACCGAAAGCGCCCCCGCGCACTTGCCGGCAGTCACGTCGACCTGGCAGCTGCCGGTTTTCGACGAGCCGCAGGTGGCGTTGGAAGTGTTCGGGGCCGGCGTGCAAGAGAGAGGGATTGGCGGGGTGATGACGGTTCGCGAAGAAGCGATCATCTGGACGGCACTGGCGGCGCAAAAAATCGGTACCCCTGGCATCGATCCGCATGTGGCGGCGCTGGCCCGCAACAAGTACCTGATGCGCCAGGCCTTTGCCGAGGCAGGCTTAAGGTCGCCGGGCTTTTGCTACATCGATAACCCGCACGACCTGTCGCAAACCCGCGCCCTGGGGTTGCCACTGGTGATCAAGCCGCTCTCCGGCTGGTCGAGCACCGGTGTGATGCTGGCCAAAACGGCCGAAGAGCTTCCTGCCCTCGTCAACGCGGTCTGGGAGGTCCAGAGCAAGGACCTGGCTCGTTTCTATGACCAGGACAAAGCCGCAGGCCTGGTTGTTGAACAGTATTTGCCGGGTAAAGAATTCGTTGCGGAGTGCTTTGTCGATATCGAAGGGGTGCATGTCCTGGCAGTGGGCGACAAGGGCCAACCCGAAGGGCCCTGGTTTGAAGAAACGATCTACCGCCAGCGTCGAGATATCGACGACCCCTTGATCATGGCCCTGTGTGAGACCGCGCGCGCCGGGGTCAAGGCACTGGGCATTACCATGGGCGCCGCCCATGTGGAGCTGCGCCTGGATGCCAACCAGCAAGCGTATGTGATTGAAATCGGCGCACGCATAGGGGGCTCGGGGGTCTCGCACTTTGTGGTGGAACAGAGCACCGGCGTGTCGTTCGCCGCACTGTGCATGAAGGCCGCCCTGGGTTTGCCCACCCCGGCACTGCCCGATGTGCTGCCGGCCGCCAGAGTGGCAGCAAACTACATCATTCCTCTGCGCGGCGATGGCCGTTTCAACGGTTTCAGCGGGCTGGAAAAGGTCGCGGAGCACCCTGAAACCGCCCGGATCGTGACTTTTTTCGAGGCAGGGCATCTTTCACCACCACCTCCCGCGTTTGGCGGCTACCCAGGGTTCATCTTCTCGGTACATGCCTCGGATGAGGCGGCGAGCGCTTACCACCAATGGCTTGATGCTTCCTTGAGCATCAACTGGAACCAATAAATACCACCCGTAGCCGGGTTCGGGAGTCGTGATATGGAACATCCGCAACTGGATTGGAATAACCTGGGTTTCAGCTACAGGAAAACCGACCTTCGTTACATCGCACATTGGCGTGACGGTCAGTGGCAGGAAGGTGCACTGACCGAAGATAACCAGCTGCATATCAGCGAAGGCTCAACCGCGTTGCATTATGGCCAGCAGTGTTTTGAGGGGATGAAGGCCTACCGTTGCAAGGATGGTTCGATCAACCTGTTTCGCCCCGATCAGAATGCTGCCCGTATGCAGCGCAGTTGCTCACGGCTGCTGATGCCGCCCGTCTCGACCGCGCAATTCATTGATGCCTGCAAGCAGGTGATCAAGGCCAACGAACGCTTCCTGCCGCCCTACGGAACAGGCAGCTCGCTGTATCTACGACCTTTCGTCATCGGTGTGGGCGATAACATCGGTGTGCGTACCGCGCCGGAGTTTATCTTCTGCGTGTTTTGCATCCCGGTCGGCGCGTTGTTCAAAGGCGTGTTGCAACCGAGCAACTTCATCATTTCGGACTACGACCGCGCCGCCCCCAATGGCACCGGCGCCGCCAAGGTCGGCGGAAACTACGCGGCCAGCCTGCTACCCGGTACCGAGGCACGGCAGGCGGGTTTTGCCGACTGCATTTACCTCGACCCGCTGACCCATAAAAAAATCGAAGAAGTCGGCTCGGCGAATTTCTTTGCCATCACCCATGACAACACATTTGTGACCCCGCGTTCGCCTTCAGTATTGCCTGGCATCACCCGCGCCTCGTTGATCGAGCTTGCGCAAAGCCGTCTGGGGCTCAAGGCGGTGGAAGAGGATGTGTATATCGACAACCTGGCGGCTTACAAGGAAGCCGGCGCATGCGGCACCGCAGCGGTTATCACACCGATTGGCGGTATCCGCTACAACGATCACCTGCATGTATTCCACAGTGAACATGAAGCCGGCCCGATGACCCAACGTTTGTTCAATGAGTTGACGGGCATCCAGAACGGCGACGTTGAAGCGCCGGCAGGCTGGATCGAAAAAGTCTAAAGCCCTGAGGCGCTCGCTGTGCCGACACCCCGTGGGTGTCAGTACAGCGGGCCGATCAAGCGTCAGACAGACCGGCCGAAAGGGCTCATGTCCGCCCCACTGAACCGGTAACCGGCAAGTTGCCAAGCAACTTGAGCCCGGTGCTTTTCACAAAGGTGTCGTAGTCCATCGGCTTCTGGATACGGGTTTCGGCGTTGGGCAGCACATAGGCCCAGGCACGTTTGGACGAAGCGTCGTACACCAGCTTGAACAGGCGTGTCGGCACCCACACCTTGTTGTCGCCGATGGTGCTGTAGCCGGCATCAAACAACGGGCCGGTGAACACAAACACATTACCGCCTGCACGTACCGCGAACTTGCGCACGTCGGCCTCGACCTTGCTCCAGATCTTGCGGTTATTGGTGGGGTCTTGCGGCACCATGTTCGACAAGGCGAAGGACTGCGCCATGGCATTTGCACTTGGCGCATCGGCGGCTGGGGACTGGTGGCCGCGGTCCACCGCCGGGTGCTGGCTGCGGTAGTCGCTCAGCTCGGCGCGGGCGCCTTTGGGAATGCGCGGATCGGGATAAAACTGGTTGGTGCGCTCTTCACCCTTGGCGTCTTTCAACTGTGCGGCGTTCAAACGCTCGACCACCACCAAAGGCGTCTTGCTGGTTTGCGAGTAGAGCACCGCAAAGTGATCCGAACACAGCGCCATGGGTTTCATCGAGGCGGGTACGGTGGCCGTGTTGATCGGCGTGGCGCCAGGAAACAGGTCCGCGCAGCCGTCGAAGGAGAGCTGTTTTTCTTGACGGGAATAGAGACCAAGGGCCGCGCTTTGGCTGATGGAGCTTGAGCGCGAAGTGTGTTCATGGGCCGGTGGTTTGATCAGGTCCAGCAGGCTGCGGGCCTGCGCGCCGGGCGAGAGCAGAACACACGCCGACAGGCCGACTGCAATGATGCGTAAGTGCATGTTTTATATCTTAAAGTGAGGAGCCTAATGGACCCTCACTTTAAACTTTAGTGCGACGCCTGACGGATCGAATTCCAGGCCACCTGCGCCAGGCTCCCCACCTCGTTAAAGCACGCCAGCGCTTCACGCAGGATGCTGCGCCTGCCGGGGAAGCAACTTGCCGAACTGGCAGGCGGCACCATGACCGTGAAGCTCGCTTAGCGCCTAGTGCCCCGCCACCGCAGGCCCATCGGCTGACCGCCGTCCCGGTTTGAAGCCATGGGCATGCGCCGTGCAGGCAATCACCAACGCCACCAGCAGCAACAGCGCCATTGCCCATGGAAATGAGGCGGCGCCCCACGTCTCCAGCAACACGCCACCGACCACGCCGCTGGCCGCAATGGCGCTGTTCCACGCCACCACGTTCAGCGACAGCGCCACATCGGCGCCCTCTCCAGCTGCATCGGCCAACGCGGTTTGCAGCAGTGTCGCGGCCCCCCCAAAGCTCAGGCCCCACACGGCCACGCCAAGGTAGATCACCTGCGGCACGCTGCCCAAAAAGCCGAACACCAGGGTTACTGCTGCAAACGTCACCAGGCTTACCAGCACCGTCTTGCGCAACAACGGCTCGACCAGCTTGGCCGTCAACCAGATCCCCACCAACGCGGCAATGCCGAACACCAGCAAGACTAAATCCACACGCTCAGCCAAGCCTGCACGCGCCACAAACGGGGCAATGTAGGTGTACAAAATGTTGTGCGCCAACATCCAACTGATCACCACCGCCAGCACCGGCCGCACGCCGGGCGTGGTCAGCACTTGGCCCAGGGACAGCCGCTGGTGCGCAGGCTGCGGTGGATAGTCCGGGACTTTCACCAGCACCCACACGATCAGCAGCAGCGTCAGCGCCGACATCAGGCCGAACGTCGTACGCCAGCCCACCAGGCCGCCCAGCCAAGTGCCCAGCGGCACACCCAGCGACAACGCAATCGGCGTACCCACCATGGCCAGTGCCAGCGCCCGACCCTGTTGATGCGGCGCAACCATGCGCCGGGCATAACCGGCCAGCAGGCTCCAGGCCAGCCCCGCCGCCACGCCGGCAAAGAACCGCGCCACCAGGGTTACGCCGTACTGGGACGACAGCGCGGTGATGGAGTTAAACAGCAGAAAGCCGACGATAGTCAGCAGCAACACGTTGCGCCGCCGCCAGCCACGGGTGGCAATGGTCATGGGAATCACCGCCAGCACCGACCCCAGCGCGTAGGCCGTGACCATCTGCCCGGCCATCGACGGCGAAATCGCCAGGCCGTCGCTGATCAACGGCAACAGCCCTGCGGGCAGGGTTTCAGTGACGATGCAGATAAAGCCGGTCATGGCCAGGGCGAGCAAGGCGCCAATGGGCAGCCGGTCGGATGCCGCGGATAAGCTGAGTGAGGGTGTCACGGGAGCCTCCTTGAGATGACTTAGATACTGATCGATATAAATGTTGCGTGCACACACAGCTCGTTGTCAACGACTTATGTATCGACTAGTATTTATCTCGCTTACCCAGAGGATTCCCGACATGGCACAAATGGGCCGCCCGCGTAATTTCGACCGAGACCAGGCCGTGGAACAGGCCATGCACCTGTTTTGGCAGCACGGTTACGACGCCACCTCCCTCGCCCAGCTCAAGGCCGGGTTGGGTGGCGGTATCTCCGCGCCGAGTTTTTATGCGGCATTCGGCTCCAAAGAAGCGCTGTTCGATGAATGCGTGCAGCGTTATCTGGCCACCTACGCCCAGGTCACCGAGTGCTTGTGGGACGAGGCTTTGCCCCCGCGTAAGGCTATCGAAACCGCGCTGCGCCAGTCGGCGCGCATGCAGTGTGAAGACGGGCACCCCAAGGGCTGCATGGTGGCGCTGGGCGTGATGAGCGCACCCAGCCCGGAGAACGCGCGGGTCGCGGACGCACTGACGCAATCGCGGGTGCGCACCCGGGCGGGTATCGTCGCCTGCGTTGAGCGCGGGATACGTCTTGGGCAATTGCCAGGCACCACCCAGGCAGCGTCGATGGCGACGGTATTTGACAGTTTCTTGCAGGGCGTTTCGATTCTGGCGCGCGATAACGTGCCGCATGTGGCTATCGACGCGGCGATCACTCAACTCCTGCTGACATGGGATGTTGCAGCCTCAACCGTCGCACCGCGCACCCACTTCAATCACGCCTGAACCGGCCCGTTATCGGCCCAGCCGATGCACACCCGCGAATTATCGATTTGAGCCTTTGTTGAAGCGCCCCGACTATGGGGCCACTTCCAACAACAAAAACAAAGGACTCGCCATGACTGCCCGATTTCACAACCCAGTAGACACGCGTTTCGGCTGCGGCAGCCTGCTCGAGCTTGCCGACATCACCCAGGGCCAGACCGTGGCGCTGGTGACCTTTCCCGAAGCGCGTGGGCTGGGCCTGGTGGAGCGTATCCAGGACCTGCTCGGCGACCGCCTGGTGTACCTCATCGAAGACGTGCAGCCCAACCCCGACGTGGCGCAACTGCGCGATACCTATGAACGTTTCTGGCAGGTAGCCGGCGACTGTGATGCGGTGATTGCCGTGGGCGGCGGCAGCGCGATCGACACGGCCAAAGCGCTGATTGTGGGCACCGAGTCCGGCCGTTTCGATGAGTTGCTGGCGTTGCTGGCCACGGGCAAACCCTTTGTGCCTGCGCGCAGCAAAATCCTGATTGCCGCGCCCACCACGGCGGGAACCGGCAGTGAAGTCACGCCTTGGGCCACCATCTGGGACTCGGCGAGCCTGAAAAAGTACTCGCTGCACCTGGCGTGTACCTGGCCGAAGGTGGCGATCATCGACCCACAATTGATGCTCACCGTGCCCGCCGGCGTCACCGTCTCCACCGGGCTGGACGCCTTGTCCCATGCGTTGGAAGCGGTATGGAACATCAATGCCAACCCCATCTCGGATACGTTCGCCATTTCGGCCATCGAAGACATCCTCGAATGCCTGCCGTTGCTGCGGCGTGACCTGGCCAATCAGGAACTGCGCTCGCGCATGGCGTTGGCGGCCCTTAAAGCCGGGTTGGCGTTCTCCAACACCAAGACCGCCCTCGCCCATTCCATCTCCTACGAAATGACCCTGCACCACGGCCTGCCGCATGGCATTGCCTGCTCGTTCACGCTGCCGCTGGTGCTGGGCCTGGCCTGGGGTCGCAACGCAGCGCGTGACCGAACCCTCCAGCGGATTTTCGGCAGCGACTTGCAGCACGCCCAACACAGGCTGCGCGACTTTCTGCACAGCCTTGAGGTGAAGACGGAGTTTGCCGACTACGGTGTAACAGCCTCCCAGGCCGAAGCCATGATCAACTTCGCCCTGCAGGGCGCACGCGGCAAAAACTTCATCGGTGCCCACGCCGCCTGAAGCCAGCCGTTTACCCCTGTAGCGACGATTTCCTGCCGCACCCTCGCAAGAGTGCGCCCACCGACACCACTCGGTGGGAACCAACAATAAAAAGGAAAAGATCATGAACCGTGCCCAAGCCTTGCCTGGCCTTACCGTGAAAACCGCCTCGTTTCGAGTCGCCCAATGGCGAATGCTGCTGGCAGCGATGTTCTGCTACCTGTTTTTCTACACTGGCCGGCAAACCTTCGGTTTTGCCATCCCCGGCATCCAGGCCGAGTTCGGCTTGACCAAGGAAACCCTCGGCTGGGCCTCTGCGGCCATGCTGTGGGCCTACGCTATCGGCCAGGCCATCAACGGCAACCTTGCCGATAAGTTTGGCGGGCGGCGCATCATGACCCTCGGCGCGGTGCTGTCGTGCGCCGCCAACTGGGTGACCAGCTTTGCCGGCGGTTTTGCCAGCCTGATCCTGCCCTGGGGCCTCAATGGCTATTTTCAGGCCTTGGGCTGGGCGCCCGGCAGCCGGCTGATCTCCAACTGGTGGAGCGCGGGCGAGCGCGGCAAGGTCTACGGCTTTTATGTCTTCGCCGCCGGTTGCGCCTCGATCCTGTCCTACGTCACATCGATTATCGTGCTTGAAGTGCTGCAACTGGAATGGCGCTGGATCTTCCGCTTGCCGGTGCTGCTGATGCTCGCCGGCGGCATCATCTTTTACCTGGTGGCCCGCGAACGCCCACAGGACATGGGTTTCGAAGCCCTTGCCGATACCGGCGTGGCCAATGCCGAAGACAAGAACCATGAGGTGGCGCACGGCGCCGTCGAAAGCTCGTTACAGCGCTACAAGGCGGTGCTGAAAAATGCCCGCCTGATCATCGCAGCCGTGTCCCTGGGGTTTCAGAACGCTGCGCGCTACGGCTTGATCGTGTGGGTGCCGGTGCACTTCCTGGGCGCCAACTGGAAAAGCGGCGACAGCCTGGTCGACCCCAAGTGGATCACCGTTGCCTTGCCCGTTGGCATGGCCATCGGCGCCTTGAGCAATGGCTGGGTGTCGGACAAGCTGTTCGGCTCAAAACGCTACCTGGCGATCATGCTGTACATGGTCCTCGGTGCCGCCACCAGCCTGTGGATGTGGAGCCTGCCGCCGCATAGCGCCATCGGCCTGGTCGCGTTGTTTCTGTGTGGCTTTTTCGTCTATGGCACGGCGTCGAGTTTCTGGGCTCTGTGCCCGGACCTGGTCGGCGCCAAGCGCGCCGGGACCGCGACCGGTGTGATGAATTTCTCGTCCTACCTGTTTGCCGGGCTGGCGGAACCGCTGATCGGCAGTATGCTCGACAGTACCGGCAATACGTCGCTGATCTTTCTGGTGGTGACGACTGCCTGCCTGAGCAGCGCGGTGGTCGCACTGTTCATCAGACGCTGAGCCAGCCACAGGACCTTTGCATGTACCAGTACCACAAGTGGCTGCGCTCCTTTCATGCGGTGGCGAAGACCGGCAGTTTCACCCTTGCCGCCGAGTTCCTGAGTGTTGGGCAGCCGACCGTCAGCGAACAGGTGAATGCCCTGGAAAGGAAGTTCTCCGTTGAGTTGTTCCACCGGCGCGGGCGTTTTGTCGAAATGAGCGCCGCGGGCCACCAGCTGTATGCGATCACCCAGGGCCTGTTCGGGCAAGAGGATGAAGCCGTGCAATTGCTGCAGAGTTTCAAGCAACGCAAGCTCGGCATGTTACGCCTGGGGGCGGTGTCGCCGCCGATTGCGATGAACCTGACGTACGAGCTGATGCAACGTCACCCGGATATCGAGCTGGAAACCTCCTTCTCACCCGAAAAGGAAACCCTGGACCGGCTGTTCAATTTTGATATCGATGTGGCGATCCTGGCGCTGTCCGAATTCGACCAGCGCTTCGACACGCAGCTTTACCACCGTTACCCGATCATTGCCGTGGTGCGCAACGACCATCCCTGGGCCAGCCAGAAGGAGGTGCATGTGGAGCAGATCAGTCAGGAGAAATGGGTGATGCGTGAAAAAAGCTCGCGCACCCGCCAACTGGTGGAGGAAAGCTGCACACGCCTGGGTGTCTCGCTTAATTGTGTGATGCAACTCAACAGCCGCGAAGCCATCGTGCATGCGATCGCCAAGGGTATCGGTATCGGTTTTGTATCGGCGGTCGAATACGCCGAAACGCCCGGTACGACCCCGATTACCTTTGTAAATCACCCGTTTTCCATCGACTACCACCTGTGTTGCCTGGGCATCCGACGCAATCGACCCATGATCGCCGAACTGTTCGACTCAAGCCCCACACCGACCACCTGAATACCCCACACGCTTGACCCTTGAACTGGCCGCCTACCTCTCGCACGCGAAAGGGACGGCCTCCCTGTACCCGCAACTGGAGATTGACCATGCATTACCAACAACCCAAGCAACTGCAAGCTGTCGTCCTCGACTGGGCAGGCACCGTGGTGGATTTCGGCTCGTTTGCCCCCACCCAGATTTTCGTCGAAGCCTTTGCCGAGTTTGGCGTGGCGGTGTCACTGGAGGAGGCGCGCGGCCCCATGGGCATGGGCAAGTGGGACCACATCCGTACGCTGTGCAACCAGCCGCAAATTGCCGAACGCTACCGCGCCGTGTTTGATCGCCTGCCGACCGATGAGGACGTCACCGCGCTGTATGAACGCTTCATGCCCCTGCAAATCGAAAAGATTGCACTGCATTCGGCGGTGATCCCCGGCGCCCTGGAAGCCATTGCAGCCCTGCGCAGCAAAGGCCTCAAAATCGGCTCGTGCTCGGGCTACCCGGCAGTGGTCATGGCCAAAGTCGTGGAGCTGGCCCGCCAGAACGGCTACGTCGCCGACCACGTGGTGGCCACCGATGAAGTGCCCAACGGCCGCCCGTACCCGGCGCAGGCGTTGGCCAATGTGATCGCGCTGGGCATCAGCGACGTCGCGGCGTGCGTCAAGGTCGATGACACCTGGCCGGGTATTCTCGAAGGGCGCAGCGCCGGCATGTGGACAGTGGCACTCACATGCTCCGGCAATGCCCTGGGCCTGACCTACGAGCAGTTCAAGGCGCTGCCGGCGCAGAAACTTGCCGAAGAACGTACACGCATCGGCCAGCTGTTCGAAGGCGCCCGCCCGCATTACCTGATCGACACCATCGTCGATCTGGCGGCGGTGGTTGAAGACATCAACGCCCGCCTGGCACGCGGGGAAACACCCCAAGGCGTCTGACCGGTTCGGGGCACGCCTGCTGTTAAAGCGTGCCCCATTCGTCCCGACATGCCAGCAAAAAATCCACAAACGCCCGCACCCGATGCGGCACATAGCGCCCATGGGGATACAGCAAGGTGAAGGGCCGTGAACGCCCGCCAAACGGCTTCAGCACTTCAACCAGGCTGCCGTCGGCCAATTCACGCTCAACGATAAACTTGTAGGTCTGAAACAACCCCGCGCCGTGTTTGGCCAGGGTTACGCCGCCCAGCACATCATGGGCAATGCTGTAACCGGCCTCTCCGGCAAACTCCTGCTCCTGGCCTTGCAGCTGGAACAGCCAGGGGATGCGCCGGCCATTGCTGGGCAGTTCAAACTGAATGCACTCATGCAATGGCAGATCGTCCAGCGTCTGCGGTGTGCCGACGCGCTGCAAGTACGCAGGCGCAGCGATAACCACCAACTCAGCATCTTCCAGCAGCCGCGCGATCAGCGACGAATCCGGCTGGGCGCGCACGCGAATGGCCAGGTCATAACCTTCGGCAACGAAGTCGATATTGCGGTTGCTGATGTGGATATCCACAGTGACTTGCGGGTACTGCGCACGGAACCTGGGCAGCAGCGGCAGCAAGCGGTGATGCGCGTAGGTGGTCGGCACACTGATGCGCAAGCGCCCGGACGGCACCGCCTGCGCGCCCATCACCTGTTGCTGGGCCTCCACCAGTTGCGTCAGCGCCTGGCGGCACTGCTCGTAAAATGTGCGACCGCTGTCGGTGAGGCGAATGCTACGGGTGGTGCGCACAAACAAGCGCGAGCCCAGGCGTTCTTCCAGGCGCGAAATACTGCGGCTGACGGCGGCCGGGGTAACGCCCGCAGCCTGCGCAGCAGCGGTAAAACTGCCGGCTTCGGCAGCGAGGCAGAACAGCTCGATGCTGCCCAGCTGTAAATCTTCGAAATGGCGTTTCATGATTGATTACATCGGCTCACTATCCGACGTCATTCTTACCAGCCTCTTGGCCTTTAATACAGCGCGCCGGACGAGAATGAGTCATCGGCCTTCTTTGTGTCCGGCAGGTTAACGCACGATGGCGGCGGCACTGAATGCGTGGATCTTGTCGACGATCTGGCGTGATGCCGTCCGGATTGCCGTGGTGGTATTGCCGGCAATGTGCGGCGTCAATTGCGCATTGGCAATAGCGGTCAATGGCGAGTCGAAGCGGTCTTTCTCCAGGGCAAAGGTATCGATGGCCACCGCTTTGATATGCCTGGGAAACTCGCCCATGAAGGCGGCCAACTGGTGTTCGTCGACGATCCCGCCACGCGCGGTATTGATGAGGATTGAGCCCTGGCGCATCTGCCGGAACTCGGCAGTGCCGAACAAGCCTCGGGTCTGCGGGGTGAGCGGTACGTGGATCGAGACGATGTCCGCCTCGGCCAGTAACGGTTCAAGACCCGCCCGTCGTTCAAGCCCAAGGCTGCGCGCCACCGCTTCGGTAAAGCGTTCGGACCCGGTGGCGATCACCTTGATGCCCAGCGCCGCAGCCTTGCGCGCCACCTGTCGGGCAATGCTGCCGGTGCCCACCAGCCCAAGCGTCAGTTCGGCGTATTCGCAGGCAGGTGCCAGGGTGCCTTTTGCCCAATGGCCGTTGTGCGTTTCGGTGTTGTAGTCATCCAGGTCGCGCGACAGATACAGCGCCTGGGCCACGACGTATTCGGCAACAGCGGCCGCGTTGGAACCCGGCGTGTTAAGGATCGCCACGCCACACTGCTCGCACGCCAGCCGGTCAATATGATTGACCCCTGTGCCAGCCTGGGCAATGGCGCGCAGTGGCGTGGCCAACGCCGGCGAGGTGGCAGCGCGGATCAGGCCGGCGCCCAAGGGGATGTTCAGGCGCGTCTTGAACACGCTGTAGCCCCCGGCCTGACTCACGGCGGCAATAAAGCCAGGCTCGTCATGACAGTTGATCTCGGTATAGTGAATGCGCGCGCCGTAGTGCTGCCGAATGCGCTCTTTGTCCGCGAAATAATACAGGTTGAGGGTGACACCCAGACCCAGCTCAAGAAAGCGATCGACTTCCTCAAACAGTAACGGCGGCCCGGGGGCATCCAGTATCAGGGTGGTGAATGCCATACAGTTGATTCTCCTGGAGGGTAGCGCCTGCCGATCCCCAGGTTGCCCTGGGGATAGGGGTTAATTGATCGTTCCCACGCTCCGCGTGGGAATGCCGCCCCGGACGCTCTGCTTCCAGCGCTTGAAGACGTGACGCGGAGCGTCACCGGATGCATTCCCACGCAGAGCGTGGGAACGATCACTGTGAAAAAAGCCAACACGGTGCTGATCACGCGCCACTATACCTTCACCAAGCCGGATGCCCTGTGCTCCCCGCAAGAGTTCGCGGCGATGAAGCCGGCGATTGAAGGCATGGTCAATGACTTGAAAAGCCAGATCATTGTGCAGGCGATGTAAGCTACTGAGAGCTAGGAACGGGCGCTGCCTGCCAGTGGGCGAGCGTGAACGACGAACACCGTCACTTGTGGCGAGCAGGCTTGCCACGGTGAAGGTGTCCAGCCTTAACCGATGGGCGTTGCCTGGCCCCTAGAACTTCGCCTGCACGCCCACCCGTAATGTACGCCCTGGCGCCGGCATGAAGCTTTGCGCCAGCGGGTCCAGGTAGTAGCGATCGGTGACGTTCTGCAGCGATACATTCAGGCTCGCGTCCTCCTGCAACTTATAGTTGAGGAACAGATCCACCAGTGCCACTTCGCGGTAGTTCAGTTGCGGCGTGGTGGCGCCGGTCTGCCAGGGTTTGTCGGCGGTGACGGTGGGGCCGCTGGTGTAGGTAATACGTGTGCCGAGCGTAAGGCTTTGGTCAAAGAAGCGCAGGCCAGTGGTCAGGTTGCCAGCAAGCCGGGGTGGGTTCTGGGTGTTGGTGTAGGAACCCATGAAGCTGCCCGGCGTGCAGTTCGGGGTGTCGGCGGTTTTCTGGTAGCTGTTGCTGGTAGCACGCAGTGTGGCGGCGAAGGCCGCGTCGCAGGTTTCGGTTTTCAAGTAGTAGGTGGACGACAGGTCGGCGAACACGCGCCCGGCATCGTAGCGGGCTTGCAGTTCCAGCCCGCTGGTCTTGTAGCTGTCGGTGTTGCTGAAACGCATCTGGCCCCAGGTGCCTGGGCTTGGGTCGTAGTAGCGGGTGATGTAGTTCTTGATGGTGTTGTTGAAGTAGGCGAGCTTGATCGCCGCCGCGTCATCCTCGACCAACAGCCCTTTGCGCAACGTGCTGGCGCCGACCTCCCAGTTGCTTGAGCGCTCGGGTTTCAAGCCCTTGCCGGGCAGGGTTTGCAGCACGCCCTGGCTGGTTTCAAACAACGAGGGCATGCGAAACCCCTGGGTGTAGGAGGCATACACAAAGGTGTCCGGCAGCACTTCGATATTGATGCCCAGCGCCGGCGAAAATGCCCCGCCGCTGTTGCTGGCCTTGCCGGAATAGTCATAGCCGCTCACCACGTCACCGACCTGGGACGGGTAAACCGTCGAATCGATCACGCCAAAGTCGTTGTAGCGCACGCCTTCGAAGGGGAAGTTGGTGTTCTGGAACACGATGCCGTTGTTCAGGCGCGGATCAGTGGCGTTGGTGTACTCGCCGTTCTGGTCCGGGAACCACATCATGTTGCCGGAATTGTTGCCGTTGTAGACGCGCAGGTAGCGCAGGTCACGCTCCTCCCGTCGCGCGGTGGCATTGGCAATATGGTCTTTGCTGCGGTAGTGGGTATAACGGCCGCCACCCCATAAGGTCAGGCGGTCCACCGGCTTGTATTCGAGTTTGCCATTGAAGCTGTATTCCTGCCGCGAGCCTTCGCGCAGCATGCGGTTGGCGTTGATATCGTGCTGGGTGGTGGCGACGCCTTTTTGCGGGCGCAGTTCTTCGAGCTGGAACGAGCTGCCGAGGTCGAGCTTCAGATCACCGTAGTCGGTCGCCCAGCGTGAGGTGTTGGCCAGCCCGCCGCCGATGCGCTGGTTTGCCTGGCGGCTCCAGGCGCGGTCGGAGCGATAAGCCTGGGACGCAGGTGCGGCCACCGAGGTGAGCTGGCTGGTTTGGGCGTCGGTCATCCACAGGTCGGCGGTCAGGTCCACCAGCGGGTTGCCCGAGGGCAGGTAGTTGTAGCGAGCGGTGTAGGTGTCGATCCTGGTATGGCCCAGCGGGTACTGATAGATGCCGCCGGTGCCGAAACGGAAGATATCCGACGGCATGATCTCGCCAATGCGCCCGTCATAACGACGATAGCCCAGGTCGAAGGTATGGCCGTCCGCCGGGCGCAGGGTGGTCTTGAGCAGGAACGATTCGGTCTTCGCCGAGGAGTTGAGCACTTCTTCGCCGGCGTTGTAGGTAGTGGCGACGCTGGTGTCTTCATCGCCCCAACGGTTGTAGGTGCGGTAGCGGTCCTGGCCTTTTTTACCGGCAAAATAATTGCCCTGATTGCGCTTGGCGTAGGCCGCCACCACGTCGAAAAACTCATGGGTGTAGGCAAACGCGGCGCTGCCGGCTTCGGCCTGCGAGCCGAACAGCCCGCCGCGGCTCTGGTGCGGCTCAGCATACAGGTCCTGGGTTTTTGAGTGCGGGTCGCGGGAAGCCGGGGCGACGCCGTTGTTCCAAACATCGCCCTTGAGGCGCAGGCCGATGTTCTGGCCGTCCTTGAGGATGTCGCCAACGCCCAGCGTGCGCATTTTTACCGTGCCGCCAATGGCGCTGGAGGTCAGGCTGGGGCCTTTGTCGATGGTGATGTCGCTGATCAAGTCCGGGTCGATATAACTGCGCTGCTGAGTACCGGCATAGCCGCGATACACATCCAGCGCCTGCTGCGAGCCGTCCACCGTGACCGCCACCCGGCTCTGGCCCTGGATGCCACGAATGTTCACATCCAGCCCGCCGCCATTGCGGCTGTCGCCCACCTGCACGCCGGGCTGGCCCTTGAGCACATCACCCACCGACACCACGCCAAAACGCTGCATGTCTTCGCCGGAGATATACACCGACGAACGCGGCGCGCGGTAGACCTCCTCTTCGTCGAGATTTTCGCCCGTCACTTTTTGCGTCGGCAACTGCACGGCCTCCTGGTGCAGGCGCAACACATAGCCGCCATCGGCCTGGCGCTGATAGTCCAGGCCGGTGCCCGAGAGCACCTGGGCCAGGCCGTTCTCGGTGTTGAATTCGCCCTGCAGCCCCTGGCTTTTCCTGCCCGCCGTGAGCAGCGAACTGCCCGCCATGCTGATCCCGGCTTCGGCACCAAAGCGCGACAGCACCTGGTCCAGCGGCCCGGCGCTGATGCTGTACGGGCGTTCACCGACGGCCAATACCAGCTCACCGCACAACGGTTGCAGGCCGAGAAACAACAAGCTGAACGTATGACGACGCAAGACACTAACGGGGGAAATCATGCAAGGCTCCTAGGGATCGAAACCCACCTGTGCCGGTGGGTAATACCTAAAGGCCAAGCCAGATCGAAAAAACTATCGCGTCGGCGAAAAAAAACTTTACGCGGGCACCACCGTCACCCAATAACGGCTTCTTCGCTCGATGCGCACCGGCAAGGTTTTGGCCACCAGGGCCAGCGCGGCATCGGTGTCGTCCAACTGGAAACTGCCGGTGATGCGCAGCGCCGCCACCGCTTCACTGCAACGCAGCAAGCCTGGGCGATAGCGCGAGAGTTCGGCGATCAATTGATCCAGGCGCATGCGTTCGGCAGGCAGGATGCCGTGCATCCAGGCCTGGGCCAGCAACAAGTCAACCGGGCTTGGGCGCCCGATTGCGTAGTCGTCAACGTTTATCTGCCAGCCAGCCAGCAACGGCACGGGCGTCGGCTGATGCCGCGCACTCACTTGCACCCGCCCGCGCAAAACAGTCACCTGCGTGCTCTGATGATCATGGCGCACCAACAGGTTGGCACCCTGGCTATAAAGCAGCGCGTTCGGGGTTTGCAGTTGTAACAAGGCAGACCCCGCTGGCGTATCGAGTGCCAGCTCGCCCTCGACCAACTGCACACTGCGTTGGCCTGCGCTCACGTCCAAGTTGACCGCACTGGCGGTGTTCAGCCACAGCGAACTGCCGTCCGCCAGGGTCCAGTGTCGGCGCTCGCCGGTGCGGGTGCGATAACTCGCCAGCGCCGCGCGTACCCGCGTGGAGTCCGCACCTTGCCAGGCAACGCCGCCGAGCAGCCCCAGCGCCAACAGGCACTTGAGCACCTGACGACGGCGATGAGGATCGGTCCCGGCTGCCTGCAATGCCCGGCGTGCGGTGGCGTCGGCCAACACATTGGCGCCTGGTTGCAACAACAGCGGCAAGCTGCTGACCCGCTGCCAGGCGTACTCATGCGCGGGGTTAGCCTGGCGCCATTGCTGCAAAGCCTGATGGTCGCCGGCATTCATCAAGCCGGACTGCAGACGCACCAGCCACTCGATGGCACTGTCGCGCACTTGCGGGTCAACCGCCACACTGCTCATTCAAACCGGCTCGCATAGCAGACACTGAATGCCTTACCCATGGCGCGCTGCACCTGGGCCACCGTCAGGCTTAATTGTTTGGCGATCTGCGGATAGGTCAGGCCATCGAGCTGCGACAAGAAGAAAATCTGCCGCACCCTCCCCGACAAACCGACCAGCAGCGAATCCAGCTGCAACAGCGTTTCGATCATCAGATGCCGCTCTTCCGGCGAAGGCTCCTCGGCCACCGACCGCGCCGCCAGCGCTTCCAGATAAGCCCGCTCGATGGCTTGGCGACGCCAACGGTTGATCAGCAAGCCGTTGGCGATGGTGGCCAGAAATGCCATGGGCTGGCGTAATTCACGCACGTCCTCTTGGGAGCGCAGCACGCGGATAAAGGTGTCATGTGCGAGGTCTTCGGCATCGGCCGTGTGCCCCAGCCGCCGATGCAACCAGCCTCGGAGCCAGCTGTGGTGATTGGCGTACAGCTGGGCGACGGGCGAGGGGGTGCTGTCGTGCTGCATTTCAGATCCACACTAATGATAATGGTTCTCATTTTATGGTCTGAGGAGAGGGGTTGTATAGAGGAAAAGTTGCGACGATCAGCCAAATCCAATGGCAAAAAAGCCTGCATTTCTGCAGGCTTTTCTCTATCTGGCTCCACGACCTGCAACGGAGCCACGAAAAACGTGCTGCAGACACTGAATCAATGCACCGCGTGACTATCAGCTATCGAGAAACCTTTATGCCTCACTTAACTTCCTGACCAACGTAGCCGCCATTAGCTTCAACGTTCTCTTGCTCACAGGCGCATCTCACTAACGCCTAAAGATGATTGATTTTGCGAAATCTGCATACTTATAAAACCAACTCAACGCAAACAAAATCGAGAATGGCATTCCAAACCATACAAATACCACATCAAATTCCACCTCAAACCCTGCGGAAATAAACAGGACTGGCAACAATGCCAGCAGGCAGCCTATGGAAAGCATTACGACTAAAATACCCGCCGCCATTATCGCCGAAGACATCAACTTACTTACCGTCACCCTTAGCCTCCTCGTAAAAGCCATAGCCTTTATAACCCACTCCGCCGACATACACACCCAGCGCAGTACCAAATGGCGTTTTCGTACCTAACAGCGGAATGATAAAATTATTATCCATCTTCGGAACCAAACCCCCGAAGATCGAACCCTTCCTCAACCCATCCGAAGCCCCCATCACGAGAGGGACTTTCCCAAAGCCAGCACCGGCGGAAAGTAACGTATCCGCCCCTTGGTAGACCAATGGACCATAGCCACCTGGAATCAAGTCAAACGCCGACTTAACAGGGTTGCCCGCGAAAGATGAAGGCCGCTCTGCGCGCTCCCAGATCAACGAGGGAGAAACTTTTAGAAAGGTCAGGGTCTTTTGCCACTTACCGCTTTGAACCGTCGTCGTCCAAATAGCCTTGCCTTCTGCGTTCACCTGAATGATCGCGTTGTCTTGCAGAACGTTGAATAACGTTGAGTTCGAAGTGGGGATCGATTCTGTCAGCTACCGAGCAACCTTCATGCCTCACTCAACTTCCTGACCAACGTAGCCGCCATTAGCTTCAACGTTCTACTGTCTGCCTCAAACCCCTCATCTAGAGCGCGTATGACCTGTGCCCTGTCAAGAATGTAGCCAGCCAAAAAAACTGACTCAATTGATTCAATTGCATGAATGACAACCGACTCCTCTCCAGCTTTTAGAAGCGTTAGCAAAACACGCAACGCCCGCTCATCATTCGAGTCACCGAGAGACTCCGCGCACCGACCTCGCCAGACTTCAGACTTCGCCAGAAGAGCAAACTCAAGTTCCTCCCAGTTTGAATTATCAAACTGAGAGATCTTGGAGGCCGCGATATTAATTCCTACATCCGACCAATAATCTTCTGACCCTATCGAATCCAGAAAACAATCATACTTCCCGAACATGAATCACCTATAAAATCCAGGAAAAAATGAAAACAAGGCTTCTTCAAGCTAAATAAATCCGTACCCTTTTACCCTTGGAAATATTGGAGCGAGCTCTGCGTGATGAGTGGCGCGATCAATCCCAGGGCTTAGGGTAAATGTGTGGGGATCCCTCAGGGTCCGTCTGCTTTTTTGGATTTATTTACCATGCGGCGTGACGATTCGACGGTGTCGACTTTCCGGAACGCCTCATCTTTTCAACTGTCGCTTTAGACGCTGAGTACTTATCAGCATATTTTTCCGGAGTGCGCCTGCGAAGCTCAGCCAAAATCGACGCCAGACTTTCATGACTCGCCAAGTCTGCAGGTTCTATTTCAATAGCATCTTCATAGCACTGCAAGGCGCCTTCAAGATCCCCCACCTTCACCAACATTGCACCGAGCTCAAGATACGTATCGACAAATGACGGTTCAGCTTCAATGGCGGCCTGATAATACTTAAATGCTTCGACATAATTAGACGCCCGCTCATTGGATACACCCGCCAGGAAAAGATAGCGCGCGATGACCTGGCCGGGGGCCAATTGGGTAGCCACCTCATAATGTTTTATGGCTTGGGCGAAGTCACGCTGATAGAAACAAATATCGCCCAAACACTCAGCGAATGTTGACTCCGACAGTGAGTGCGAGCGCTCCTTGAAATAGTCAACAGCCTTTTCGTCAAGTCCGCTTGAGAGGTATCGAATCAGCTGTCTCTTTATGTCTCTAAAATCAGATTCGCTCACACCTAGTCTCCGACCACTTTAACGTGCTTAACAATCAAATTGAATGAATCCAACAGCGTAGGTGGCACCCCGATGTTTCGAAAATTAGAAACCGGATCAATGCCTTCCACGGCAAAAAGTGGACAGATTTTTAATTAACAAAAGACTCGGAAAATTAAATAAATCTGTCTCCTTTACCGCTTATAACCTGCCCCGGCCCTTTTGCACCTATTCAACTCTTCAATGCTGGCAAAGACAGCACTTCATCGTACTGTGGCCAGTCTTCCCTTGCGCGTTTGAGCACACCTTGCATCAATTCGTCCAACTCAGGCACTGGCTGCTCGGGCGGCAATTGGTCAAAAGGCGCGGCCAGCAGCGGATGATCAATCTTCTGCGGATTGGCTAAACCTTCCCACTGGCGCAGGCGCAGGATAAAGAGAATTTCCACCGGCACGCGCTCCAAGTGCCAGTCCTGATTGAAGTCGTAGGAATTCTTCTGGCTCTCTTTGCCGGTTTGCCAAGTGTGGCGGTCACACGCGGCCAACAGACAGGGCATCAGGTCGTCGGGGCTGGGAGTGCGCCACTTGGCCAGCAAGGCTTCGTAGATGGGTTCGTCGTAAGCATAAGCAGGCCATTGATGCGAGACATCGCCCACCCAATCGGCAAACACACGCAGCATAAAGGCTTGGGCGCGGCGGTGTTGCTCTTCGTACTCAATCACTAATTGATGCCCACGGTTGAGAGCCGCATGGGTGAGATAGCCCTGATGGATGACGGCATCCTTCCAG
Source organism: Pseudomonas sp. WS 5532 (assembly GCF_012985445.1). Lineage (NCBI taxonomy): Bacteria > Pseudomonadati > Pseudomonadota > Gammaproteobacteria > Pseudomonadales > Pseudomonadaceae > Pseudomonas > Pseudomonas sp. WS 5532. The sequence continues at coordinate 113,974 of NZ_JAAQWK010000004.1, read as the reverse complement.
CCCAGAATCGCCATGGCGGCCATCATGTTAGCAGCGGTTTGGATGCTGTAGTTTTGTTGGCGTCTGTCATTACCTACGGCTTTAGCCAAAACGTCAAACTGCCCCGCCCAAAAAAACAACTGCCAAATGCCTACTTGGTAGTAACGCATCCAGTGTGCCAATTCGGAAAGCCATCGCGGGTTTCCCGCTGCAGTGGCAAGTACTTTGTGAGCCCTTGTCACCGACATCCATTCTGCACAAGCATCTGTTGCATTGTTTCTGTTTGGAACCATCATTGAACGCTTCGGCGAAGCATCCTCGCGAGTAACGTACTCGCGAATACCGGCTATCTCATATTCATCCGAGACATGTGGCCCCTTGGCTATGCGCCCCAGCACACTTTTGCAAGAAGGCCATTTCGGGTTTGCGCCCGAGCGCTCGCACTGAATTATTTCTTGGACCATGGTTCCACCTTAAATTCTGCTACACCTGTTTTACCGGGGGCAGGAACACCGACTTTGACGGTCACGCCTTGGACTTTGACGTTTTCAGAACGCAGCGCTGCTTGCAAAGCATCACGTAACGCTGGGTCCGAATCGGCAATTGAGCTATTACCCAACCACCCTCTCAACCTCGTCGCCGGATCTCCGTGCGGCGTACCGGCCTTATTCACGCCATTCACCGAAGACTTCGCATCCCTCACCACCACGGTAATCGTATCGCCATTGATCGCAACCGCGCAGCCATCACAGCCGTGGTTGCTACTGTTTTGCAGAGGTTTGAAATTGAGGCCGGTTTTCTCGTTAAGGGTTTGCAGGGCCAGTTGCTCGCCCAACACCCCATCATTTACAAGCGAACCGGTCTTCCAATTGGGAAGGTGCGACAGCGGGATACTTTCAAATGTCTGCCCAAACAGGTCTTCAACCCGGCTGATCTTGGGTGGATTGATTGCATCAGGGATAACCTGCCCTGGTCCTTTTGCACCCTATTCAACCTTTCAGCGCTGGCAAAGACAGCACGTCATCGTAATTTGGCCAGTCTTCTCTGGCACGGTTGAGCACACCTTGCATCAATTCGTCCAACTCAGGCACTGGCTGCTCGGGCGGCAATTGGTTAAAGGGCGCGACCATCAGCGGATGATCAATCTGCTGCGGATTGGGCAAGCCTTCCCATTGGCGTAGACGCAGTATGTAGAGGATTTCTACCGGCACGCGCTCCATGCGGCAATCCTGATTGAAATCGTAAGAAGTCTTCTGGCTGTCTTTGCCGGTTTGCCAGGTGTGGCGGTCACATGCGGCCAGCAAACAGGGCAACAAGTCGTCGGGGTTGGCGGTGCGCCAGTTTGCCAGTAGCGCTTCGTAGATAGGTTCATCATATGCATAGGCCGGCCACAGGTGCGATACATCCCCCACCCAATCGGCAAACACGCGCAGCATAAAGGCCTGGGCGCGGCGGTGCTGCTCTTCGTACTCGATCACCAACTGATGTCCGCGATTAAGCGCCGCATGAGTGAGATAGCCCTGATGGATGACGGCATCCTTCCAACCCAAGATCGCCATCGCAGCCATCATGTTGGTACCGGTTTGGATGCTGTAGTTTTCCTGGCGAATGTGGTTGCCGTGGAATTGATCATACTGGTGCGCCCAAAAGAATAATTGCCAAACACCTACTTGGTAGTAGCGCATCCAATGAGCCAATTCTTGCAACCATTGCGGGTTGTCTTGGGCAGTGGCAAGAATTTTATAAAGTCTGCTCCGAACCATTCGTTCTGGGATGATACTTGTCGCATTATTTTTATTTGGAACCATCATTGGATCAGTGGGCCTTGCATCCTCCCTGGTGACGTATCTGCGTATCTCATTGACATAAAACGCGTCCTCAACATGCGGCCCTCTGGCGATGCGAGCGAGTACTGATTTGTAGGATGGCCACCTTGGATTCACACCCAAACGTTCAAACTGATTTACTTCTTGGGCCATGATTCCACCTTAATTTCTGCTTGACCTGTTTTACCGGCTGCTGGCAAACCGACTTTAACGGTAACGCCTTGGACTTTGACTCTACCGCTTTGCAACGCGGACTCCAATGCTGTAGCCAACGCAGGATCGGATTGGGTTATAGAACCATTATCCAACCACCCTCTCAATCTTGTCGCCGGATCTCCATGCGGCGTGCGTGCCTGATTCACGCCATTCACCGAAGACTTCGCATCCATCACCAACACGGTAATCGTATCGCCATTGATCGCAACCGCGCAGCCATCACAGCCGTGGTTACTACTGTTTTGCAGAGGTTTGAAATTGAGGCCGGTTTTCTCGTTAAGGGTTTGCAGGGCCAGTTGCTCGCCCAACACCCCATCATTTACAAGCGAACCGGTCTTCCAATTGGGAAGGTGCGACAGCGGGATACTTTCAAATGTCTGCCCAAACAGGTCTTCAACCCGGCTGATCTTGGGTGGATTGATTGCATCAGGGATAACCTGCCCTGGTCCTTTTGCACCATCTAAACCGTCAATTTAATCCAAATAAAATCTGTCTGAGAGCACGTTGTTTTTCTAGGGTTGAATCATCAGAAAAAACCTTATCAGACGTTACAACTTTCAATAACCTACCACACTCATAAACTTTAAATTCCTGGCTTTCCAACAACGAAATGCTTGCGAATCTATCCACGCCAACTCTCTCCCAGAAGAGATTGCCTAGCCACATAGTACTTCCAATCGCCTCAATATATCCTTGTCTGAGTACGTTACGGCCAGGATTCCCTGATGTATCAATTTCCATTTGATCCAAGGGGGGAGGCAAGCCATTAGACTTCATTGGAAGACCTGAAAGAGGACGACCCACGCATTCATACTCTAGAGGGTCTGTAGCGTTCTGCCAAAAATCATATTCGACATCAGAAACCCATGCCTGAATAAAACCTTCCACACCAAGAATAGGTCCTATTTCCTCTTCCAACTCAGTATTATTATGACCCTCTGATTCTTCTAGCACCAAAAAGCAATAACCCAGTGCTGGAAGCAACCCGAATCGGAGCTCAAACCCACCAGATACCAAACCACTAGGCCATGATCTTTTTTTCAATATTTTCTTTTCAAGCGTTTTGATATCAATCTTAACCCCATGCAGAAAAAATACCGAGGGGGAGGAAAACTTATTTAAAACCTCTCCAACCAAGGCAAGCATCTGCAAACCACTGATCAATTCAACATCAAAAACAAACTTGAATCGTTTCATATTTTCAGATCTCACTTGAATTCTTTAACAACCACTTTGACATTATATTCACGGCCGAATTCGACAAGCGACTTAGCAGCAGCCGAACCACCAGGCTGAACTCGCAGGTCAAGCACCATATTTGCTGGTAGACCATTGACTTTCGCGCCGTTTGTACCTAAATCTATAATATGATCTTGCATTCGGCCTAACCACGTACTTCCTACCGTATCTACAGATTTCAGACTGACGAGCGTATTACCATTCTGAAAATCAACAAGCGGGAAATATCCATTTCTTTCGGCCCCTACGTTATACCAGCCGCTCTGCGGTGAATACTCAGTTTTAGCAAGGTATGACTCAATGTCTACCCCTCTTTGAGTCGGTCTAAGAGTCCAAACCTCTGAAAGATTCGTTGTGAGATCTTTTGCACCTGTAAAACTCGCATCGTTAGCCGCTGGTGCACCATCACCTACTACTTTTGTTTCACCAGACAGTAAATCGGTCGCAGGTCCTTTTGCCCCATCCGTCAGCAGCAACGGCGGCGTATTCACCTTCGAATATGAAGCAAGCTCACTACGCCCATCAGCGTACACAACCTTCATCGTATCGTCACTGACAGTGACAATGCTGCCCTTGGGAATCACTTTCCCACTCTGCAGCGTTACGCTCTCACTGAGTTCGACTGTCGTATTGGCCTGAATCGTGGCGCTTTTAACGTATTGGGGGCCGCCCACCGGCACGTGATTGGGCACATCGATCGGATGTGGCCCTACACGTTCAAACTTGGCCAGCTTACCTTCAACACCACCCGCAGCCTTGGTGGCTGCAGCAATCTCTTTGAACCCATTGATAGAGACCTCGACGCCAGCTTTAGAAAGTGTTGACGCGCCCTGAGCAGCTCCCCCTGTTCCGCCGGTAGCAATGACTTGGGCGTACAACGCCACCGCCTCACCCATTTGCTTACCAAGCTTCTCGGCGTTTTCATCACCACCAACAACCAGCGCATCGCGAAGCTGACTAATTTGCGACTTGAAGCCAGCGGCAGCCGCACCGAAGAGCTTCTCCCCCTCCACTGACAATATGAACGCGTTCATAGCGTCAATGCTTGCAACTGGATCGCGCAGAACACCCACTGCACCGTTCAGAGTATCTATGCCAGCGCCTGCCATACTGTCTTTGAAACTATTAAAGAGCGCGCTGGCTGAAGCCATATCTTGGCTACCAGAAATGGATAACCACTTGCCCGTCACCTTCATTTTTTCAGTGAACGTTTTGGCTTCTGCTACTTCCTTGACCATTTGGACTATTTGTTGGGTTGCCAACCAATTGTTGTCGACGTTCGCAATCGCAGCGTTAGTAGCCGTCGCCGCGCCGTTCGGGTTGCTCATTGCAGCAATGCCGGTCACCATCGACGCGATAATGTTGCGCTTGGCCTCTCGCTCCTCGCTGGTTTCGTTAGGGCTGGTTTCGTTGAAAAGGCCTGCGAGTAAACTACTGGCCGAACCACCCAGCGCGCCCGCTGAGCAGCTCTGGCTACTGGCGGCAGCACCGGCACAGCCGAGAATGGCATGCAAGCTGGCGTGCTCGGGGCTGCCTTCTTTCAGCCCCTTGATGACCAGTTTGCCGATGTAGTCCGAGCCTTGTTGCTGGACGTAGTTAACGACCATGTTCTGTGCAAACTGCGCACCACCACCGGTTACGTTGCCGCTCGCACCCGCGACCAATGCGGTCGCGATTTGTCGATAGGTACCGCCCGCGCCCCAATCAGCGGCGACGGCATTGGCTTGTTTATTCAGGTCCAGGTATTTCTGTCGATGAACCGCTTGTACGTTAGGGTCGACTTCAGGGTCGCGGGACTTGGCAAATTCCTTTTCAGCGTCGCTACGCAGCGTATCCGCCTCACGGCCGCGAGTCTCCAGATACGCCGCGACGTTCTGAACAAACTTGCCGGTAATCTCGAAGCCGACCTGAATTTCCTTCGCGTCGAAAATTGGCTTTAGCTTGTTACTGCCATCTCGATCACTGGACACGTCAGTATTGATTGCAGCCACAGCTTGCTCGGCCGTCTGGCCGGTCAACGCCTGCTGCTTGGCGCTGTCAGTAACCGTCACTGTTGCGCCGCTGATACCGCTCAAGGTTTTACTGCTGGAGCTGTCACCGGCGTACAGCGCAACAGGGGCGTTGACGCCGAACCCGCCTTTATCAGCCACTGGTGTACCGGTCTTGGTGGCATCAACGTTGCCGTTCGCATCCCTGCCAACCTTCCCGCCAGCGCTGTAGCCACCGCTCAGATTGATACTGGTGGCGTCGTAATCGGCTTTGTTCTTGATGTCCGAACTGGTTAACGTGCCTGTTGTGAGCGTGTTCTTACCATCAGCGACTGCTTTATCAGTGCTGGCGATGATTGCGCCCTTGAGGTCGGTATTACCCTTAACCTCAATCTGGAATCCACCGTCGCGCGCCTTGATGCCCGATTGATCACTGACACTGGCATAGTCGCTGTGCATTTTTTGCTGACCAATGCCACCACTGACACTGCTCATGCCCACACAGAACGGTGGTACGCAAATGCTGACCCCGACGTTTGCACTCAGTTGTTCCGAGCGATAGGTGCTGGTGTCTTGCAGGCTCTCGATATTGAGATCGCCGCCCACGTTGGCCCGAACCTGCTGACCGGTAACGACCGCCCCCTTGAGATTAGTATCCCCAGCGCTATCAAGGCGCACCGTCTGCCCAGCCTTTACGGACGTGTTGGTCTGAGTGACGTCATCACCATCGGACATACCCCGGCCTTTGTTGGCCGCCAGGTCCAATGTGAACCCGTTTTGCTGCCCACCAAAACTGAAACCAACACCCGCGCTCCAGCCGCTGTTGTTATTGGTGCTTTCCTGATGTGCCGTATTTTGTGCAGCGAGCAGATTGATTTTGCCGTCAGCCTTAAGGTTGGCGTCACCTCCTGCGTCAATCCGACTGCCCACCACATTTAAATTGCTATCAGCGCCCGCCCCCTTGGCAGTGATGTTGACGTCCCCCCCTGCAACCACACTGCTGCCGACCACGTTGCGACCACTTTGCTCACTCTCGCTGTGGCTGCGGCTGTCGCTCAAGTTGACGCTGATCTTTACCCCAGTGAGGTTTTTGCCCATCAACGCCTGGCCACCCTCGATGGCCGCATTGGCACTCATGGCGGCATTGACGGCAGACAGCGCAAGCATGCGGCCGTCGCTGGTTTGTTGAGCCGACTCAGCCGTTCCCTGGAGGCTTCGCAACGCGTCAACCATTGGAACGCTGACCGTCCCGCCAATTGCCGTGCGGCTGGTACTCGCCGTATTGCTGGCTTTGAGGGTGTCGAAGCCAGCCACGATGTCCACATGCTTGGCTTTGATATCGATGTCGCCTTTAGGCGCAACAACCTGGCTGGCAATTTGGGTGTATTGCTCGCCTGCTGAAAGGCCGACGTCCCCCCCCAGCGAGGCGATCTGGCTACCCGTTTGACGCGTGGTTTCGCTCTGCTCGGTTTTCTTGGTCTTAACGACACCCGTCGCACTTTGCCACCAGGAACCTACCTCTCCGACCTTTTTGCTATTGGCCTTGGAGCTGGCGCTTTCACTGTTCTCAGCACTGACCACTTCAAGATTGCGTCCCGTGTTGATCCGCAGATCGTGGTCAGTGACCAACGTACTTCCGCGCACGGAGGTATCGCGACCGCTGGTGATCTGCAAGCTATCAGCGCTGATGTCACTGCCGATGCTTTGCGAGGCACTTTGCTGGGCCTGCTGGCCTTTCTGCGTCGCAGACATACCAACAGTTAGGGACAGACCGACTTTGCTGGACTGCTTTGATTGGCTTGAGGTTTGCTGCACCTGTGCCGTGCCGATTTCAACGTCATTGCCAGCGTTGAGCTTTACGGCGCCCTCTGCCCGCAAAGCCGCAGCCTCTAGAGAAATATCGTTATCCGCTCGCAAGTTGATTGACTGGGCAACCAGCTCGGTACTATTGAGCGTTGTTTGACTGCTCGACTGGCTGCGAGACTTACTCGAAAACATCCCTTTTTTGGAGGAAGCGCTGGCCTGACTGGCATAGTTTTGCGCAGCCTCCAGATTGATGTCGTGCCCAGCGGTAGCCAGCAGCTCACCGCCACTGTTGATTTTCGCCCCTTCAAGATTGATATCCTGAGACGCAGAAATAACAACCTTCTTGCCCGCATCAATGGATGAGCTGATAGCAATATCGCTTTCACTCTCAGTCATTTTTTTACTCTTTTTACCCCATGACCCTTTTTTGGTTTTGGAGTAATAGGAGTAATCGCTGTCCTCGGCAGTGTTGAGATTCAAATCCTTACCGGCAAACAGATACGCTTCATCCCCAGCGGAAACCCGACTAGCCGTAACGGCTAAGTCCTGCCCTGCACTCAAAGACACATCCCGTCCGGCTTTTACCGTAGTCGACACCTGACTTATATGGTCTTCTTGAGCCTTAACTTTCTTCGAGTTGTACGCTGAGTGTTGCTCATCCGCCGCAGAGATCAGGCTCAGATCCCCAGTAGCCGACATAGCGACATCACGTTTGGCCTCAATCTGGCTAGCAATAGCCGTCAAATCCCGACCAGACACGGCCGAAAGGTCACGACCCACGCTGACAGAAGAACCGTGCTGGGTCACCGTACTGCTGCTGTTGCGACCTCCGGCGTAGCTGATGACCTGCTCTGCCGATCCAAAGCTCAGGTCGCGCCCGGCCTGAATAGTGGTGTCGCGACCGCTCTGCAACACTGCGCCCTGGTTTGAGAAGTCCTGCCCCGCCTTGATACTCAGATCATTCGCCGCCTCAACCCGCGCAGCGCTATCCACATAATCGCGATGCTGCGAGTACCCTGCCCCTTTGTCATCCCAACCGGTCACGCTGCGTTCGTTGATCACATCGCCATTAATGGCGGTCAGCGTCACATCGCGCCCTTTGATGATGCCTCCGGCTTTGTTGACGATATTGTTGCCCGCCAGCAGGTCCAGGCGGTTGCCTGCTTCGATCAGCCCGCTGTTGGTCATGTCGTTGGCGGCCTTGGCCGACAGGTTGTTGGTGGCCCGCAGGGTGCCGGCGTTAACCAGGTTTTCGCCGGCAATCAGGTTCAGGTCGTTACCCGCGATCAAGGCTCCGGTGGGTGCAAGACGGTTGTTGGCCTGGGCCAGATACAGCACCGGCACCAGGACTTTTTCACCGTTCACTTCGTGCTCTTCCAGCCACACGATGTCATGCGTCAACGCCGCGACCTGTTGCGAGGTGAGGCTGACGCCCATCGACAGGTTCAGTTGCTGCTTGCTGCTGATGGCGTTGTCCATCAGGTACTTGAACAGTTTTTCGTCGGTGGTCTGGCCGTCGATAAAGCGTTGGCCGGTGCGTGCTTGCACGGCCTGCTGAATCAAGCGCTGTTCGTAGAGGCCATCGCCCAGGCGCTTCCAGCTTTCGTCCGGGTTGTAGCCCACGCCTTGCAGCAGGTAGTCCGAGCTCATGAATTGCTTGAGGTCGGTGAGTACCGGGTTGGTTTCGATCAGGTATTTGTGCGGTTGCGATACGGCACGACTTTCCGGCAGCCCCTGGACGCGGCTGATGGTTTGGCTGGCCAATGCCGTGGGTTGGCTGACCTGCGGTGGCTGTACGTTACCGACAACGGGTACGTCGTGGGCCGCCGGGGTAAGGCCCGGCAGTTGGGTATCCGGCGGTGCGATCGCAGCAACGTCTGCACTGCGCGCAACGGTCGACAAGCCCGGCACACGCAGATCAGGGAGAGCCCCGTCAGATGACGTATGCACAACCCTATCGCCTGGCGTTACGGCAGGCAGGTCGATGCCCGGCCGCGAACCATCGACCGCAGGCTGGGGGACACCCGTAGGATTGCGGGCGTCAATGCCATCGACGCGGGTGATGTCTATGCCACTGGTGCGACCCGGTGGCAGGGGCTGCACATCGGCGCTGCCCACGGCGCCGGTATCAATGGCACTGGCAACCGCGTTGACGACACCGGCTTCACGAGCGGCCACGGCAACTTGGCGCGTGCTGGTGGTCACTTGCGCCGCGCCACCCACCTGAATCACACGTTCGTGGGCGCCAGGCAGGGCTTGTTGGCGTTGGCTTGGGTCCAGGCTGGCGCTGCCCAGCGTCCAATCCTGATTACCAGCACCTGCCTGTCCTGTAGTGCCGCTTTGGCCACTTAAACGAAACAACCCGTTCTGCCCGCTGGGCAAACCGAAGCCCGGCAGGGTCAAGGGGTTGACCTGCTGTTGGGCAAGGTCGGGCGGCAATTGTGCATTGAGCACTACCACCCGGGTTTTGTTGGCGCCTACGCCGGTGTCCAGCGAACGGCCATCAACCGCCAGCGCGGTCTTGATCACGTTGATGTTGTTGATGCTTTTACTGGCGGTGAGCGCAGCGTTGCCACCGGCCTGAATAATCGCCGGGGCCACCACCTGGGTGCCGCCTTGTACCGCGATGGGCTGGTTGATGCCGGGAAACAGCGACGGGCTGAACCGCGTCATCAAGGCCGCAAACGCCGCCTCATCCACCGGCGAACCCTGCGGGTGCGCACGGTTATAGGCCTGCACCGCGGCGACCATCTGGTTGTATTGGCCTTTGGAGATTTTGGTAATGCCGCCGTACTCCTGGCTCTGGGAGCCGGAACCACCGGTGGCCGCCAGGTTCAGAATGTTCTCGCCGCTGATCGACAGATCGTTAGCAGCCGACACCACGCTATAGCGGTTGGTGAAGTTCTGACCGGTAATCACCATGTTGCGCCCCGAACTGATCGTGGCGGAAGGCGAGTTCGCTTCGATCACACTCTCAACCGTGCGGCTCAGGGACACCGCCGGGCGCCGGTCGCTCCAACCGCCGCTGCAATGCTGGGTGCAACGGATGCTCACGCCCACCGAGGTCAGCTGCTGGTTGAGGGTGAATTTCTCGCGCTCGTTGACCACGTCATTGGCCGACAGTCTGAGGTCGCCCACACTCTCGATGCTGGCAGAAACGTTACGCACACTCTGCGCCAGAGTGCCAGCGGCTACACCGGCCACCGTAAGGTTGCCCAGGCTGTAGATATCCGAATAGTTGTTGGTCAGGCTGCCGAGGTTGAGGTTCGAATCCTGGCCGCTGAACAGGAAGCCACGTGCCCCGATGCCGCTGGCGGCGTGGTCGTTGAGCAGGCTTTGTGCCGTCAGCACCAGGTTCTGTGAAGCCCCCAACGTGCCGGTGTTAACGATGCTGCCGGCGTTGATGCGCAGGTCGCTGCTGGAGGTCAAACGCCCTCGGTTGAGCAGTTGGCCCCCGGTGGTCAGTTGGGAGGCGCCGCCGCCTGCCACACTGGCGGCTTCATTCACGGTTATCTGCGCGGCACTCAAGCCCAGGTTGCCCAGGCTGCTGTAGCGCCCATTGCCGCCATAACTGCCGGCCAGCGTCAGATTGGCCGTGCCGTCACTGGCGATCAGGCCATCGTTATTCCAGTTGCCGCCGTTGCCCGTCAGGCTGTCGGAGGCGAGTAACTGGCCACTGGCGGTCTGGTTCAAGGTATTGACGTTGACCGTCAGGCGCCCGGCCTGGATCACGCTGCTGTTGGTCCAGCTGTCTGCGGCCAGGGTCAGGCCACCACGGGTCACCAGATTGCCGCCGGCATTGATCAGGTTGGCGGTGGCGATATCAAAAGTGCCGGTGCCGCCGTGCAGCAGACTGCCGCCCTGGTTCAGGAAGCTGCCGGCATTCAGGGTCAGGTCAGCGTTGGAGGTTTCCAGTCGTCCATTGCGGTTATCGAACGCACCGCCGAGCTGGAAATTGGTTTTGCCGCTACGGCCCAGCGCGCGCAGTTGCCCGCCTTGGTTGTCGACACTGGCGCCTGTCACGCTCAGGGAGCTATCGCTTTCAATCACACCGCTGCGGTTGATCAACGCGCCACCAGCGCTCAGCTCAACCGCGCGACCTGCAATTTGCCCGGCGCTGTTGTCCAGCTGTGCACCACTGACTCGCATCAAGCCGGTGGCATACACCCCGCCGTTGGCATTGGCGAAGTAGTTGGCATTGACCACTGCATCGCCGGTCTGCGCAGCGATGAAGCCGTTCTGGTTGTCGAGGCGGTTGGCAGTCAGGTTCAGGCTATGGGCCTGGAGTGTGCCACCCTGGTTATTGAGGTCACCGCTGACGCCCAGGCTCAGGCCGGTCTGGCCCTGCACCTTGCCCTTGGCGTTATTCAATCCCACTGCGTTCAATTGCACGTCGGCGTCCTGGCTATAGATCAGGCCGTCGTTAGTATTTTGCACGATGCCGGTGCTGGTGATCGACACACGATCCTTACTGGCAAGGGTGCCGCCGCCACTGTTGTTCAGGCCACCGGCGAACAGCGTCAGCAGGCTTTGGCTAATGATTCTGCCCTTGGCGTCGTTGTTGACCTGCATCGCCCGTTGCAGCAGCAGTGGGCCGGAACTGGCAATGCTGCCGCCGCTGTTGTTGAGGGTGCCGAGCAGGTTGAGGGTCAGGCGACCGTTGGTGGCCAACGTGCCGGCGTTGTTGTTCAGGTCGGTGCCGGTGACGGTCATCGCTTGTTGGGCGTTGATCGTGCTTTGGTTGGTCAGTGTTACCGCTTGCAGATCCAGCGTGGTGCCGCTTTCGATCAAACCGCCATCGGCGTTGGTCAGCGCACCGGTCACGATAAGCGTTTGCCCATCGCCACTGGAAAGTACGCCTTTGCCACTGTTATCCAGGCTGGCGGCACTGACGCCCAAGCGTCCCTGGCTAACCAGCGCGCCTTCGTTGTTGTTTTGCAACGCGCCGCTCAGGCGCACATCGATTGCACCGCTGCGGCTGGAGAGCGTGCCGTTGTTACGGTTGTCGAGGTTGCCACCACTGACGTTCAGGCCTTGCCAGCCGGACAGCAGGCCTCTTGCGGTGTTGTTCATGGTGTCCGCGTTGACAGTCAGCACTTGGCTGCTGATCAGCTTGCCGGCGCGGTTGTCCAGGTTGCGCGCCGTCAAAGCGAAGCTTTGCAGGCTGGAGATTTCACCGCCCTGGTTATTAAGGTCGCCCAGGTTTTTCAGGGTCAGCGGGCCGTTAGTCAGCAGCAGACCGTTGCGGTTGTCCAAATCACTGTTGTTGAGGTCCAGGGTCATTCCCTGCTCACCCACAACGCGACCGCCCGCCAGGGCCAGAGCGTTGAGGTTCGCGGTCAACACACCTTTGGCCGAGACCTCACCGCCGTTGCCGGTGTCGAGGCCGGCGGCGTTGAGATTCAGGGTTTGCTTGGCACTGATCAAGCCTTGGTCCTGGTTGTTCAGCAGGCCATCACTGGTCAGTTGCAAGTCGCTGCGGCTATTCAAAGTGCCGCCTCGGTTGTCGACGGAGCCTGCGTGAGCGTCGAGGCTGGCGGCGCCGATCAGGCCTTTGAGGTTGGCCAGGGCTTGATTGACGCGCAGGGTCAGGCCCTGATTACTCAGCAGCTTGCCGTTGCTGTTATCCAGACTTTGCGCGGCCAAGGTAAAGGCTTGGGCGCTGGAGATTTCACCGTTCTGATTATTGATGCTGTTGAGGTTGTTAAGCGTCAGCGGGCCAATAGCGTTGATCAATCCGCCTTGGTTCTTCAGTTGGCCGTTGTTCAGGTCGAGACTCAAGCCAGCGTTGCTGAACAGCTTACCGCCCTGCTGATCCAGCCCGGTGACGCTGGCGGTCAGCGTCTTGGCGCTGCCGATGCTGCCGCCGTTGGTCAACTGTGCGGTGGTCAGGGCCAGGGTGTCGCCGCTGTTGAGGCGGCCGGTTTGGTTGTTCAGCTCGCCCGTGCTGACCGTGACCGGGCCTTTGCCGCTGATGATGCCTTGCTGGTTGCCAAGATTGGCGCTTTGCAGTGTCAGGCCGCCGTCGGTGACCAGTTTGCCTTCGCTGTTATTGAGGCTGTCGGTGACGGCGACGCTCAAACCATTGGCGCTGGACAGGCTGCCTTTGCTGTTATTCAGGCTGCGGGCTTTGACGGCCAATGCGTCTTCGCTGCTAAGTACACCCTGGCTGTTATCGAAATCACCGGCGAGATCCAGCTTCAGCGATTGCTGGCTGAGCAGCTTGCCGCCGTTGTTGTCCAGCATGGAGCCGGTCAGCGTCAGGCGCTCGCCGTTGAGTTCGCCGAGGGTGCGGTTGATGACCTGATCGACTGCAAGGCTTAACGTACCGCCTGCGAACACCACACCTTTGTCGCTGTTGTTGAGCTGCTGACCGGTGACGCTGACGTCGGCGTTGCCGGTCAATTCGCCGGTGCGGTTGTCGAGCGTCTGCACGTCGAGTTTCAGCGCTTTTGTGGCACCTACCAGACCGTTGCGGTTATCAAGGTTTGCGCCGCGCAGGTTGAGCTCGTCGGTGCTGATCAGTTTGCCGTTTTGGTTATCGAGGTTGCTGGCGCTGATCGTCGCAAGCGCCTTGCCCGCGATCTCGCCATTGCGGTTGTCCAGCGTTGCGCTGGTCAGCAACAAGGCACCGTCGGCGATCACGCTGCCGCGTTGGTTATCGAACAATTGGCTGGCGCTGAGGGTGACATCGCCACGCCCGCTGAGCACGCCTTCGGTATTGTCCAGGCGAGTGCTGCGCACATCCAGGCTGGCGGCGTTGAGATGGCCTTTGAGGTTGGCCAGCAGTTGGTCGACACGCAGGGTCAGTGCCTTGTTGCTGATCAGTTTACCGTTGCTGTTATCCAGGTTTTTTGCGACCAAGGTAAAAGCGTTCTGGCTGGAGATTTCGCCGTCGCGGTTGTTGATATTGGCGAGGTTGTTCAGTGTCAGCAGCGGTGCGTTGATCACACCCGCGTTGACCAGTGCGCCGTGGTGCAGGTCAAGGTTGAGTTGTGTGGTGCTGACCAGTTCGGCGCCGTCCAATTGCGTCAGGCCGGTGACGCTGGCATTCATTGCGCCGACGCTGGCGATATGCCCGCTGTTGGTGAGCTGGGTGGCGCTGAGGTCGAGCTTGTCGGCGCTGATCACACGGCCGTCGATGCCGTTGGTGAACTGTCCGGTGTTAACGGTTGCCAGGCCTTGGCTTTTGAGCAGGCCGTTGGTGTTATCCAGGCTGGCACTGGTCAGTGTGAGGTTTTGGGCGCTTTCGACGGTGCCGCCTTGGTTGATTAGCGCCGCTGCACTCACAAGGGTCAACGGTCCTGCGCTGGAAATTTTGCCGCTGGTGTTGTCAATACGCTGGCCTGCCAGCGCCATCGAGCCTTCGCTGGTGAGCTTGCCGCCTGTGTTGTCCAGGCCTGCCTTCAGTTGAAGCGCCAAAGCACGCTGAGCGCCAACAGTGCCATCGGTGTTATCTACTGCAGTGCCGGTAAGCCGAGCGTCCTGGGCAAAGATCAAACCTTTGGCCTGATTGATCACCTCGGCCATCGCCAATTCAAGCGCAGTGCCGGCCAACAACTTGCCTGCACTGTTATCCAGGCGTTGCCCGCTGAAATCGACGCTCTGCTGGCTGGAGATTTCCCCGCTGCGATTGTCGGTGCTGCCTGCCTTGAGTTTCAGCACTTTTGTCGCGGCGAGCAAACCGCCGTTCTGGTTATCCACGGTGGCAGCGTTGAGACTCAGATTACCCTTCGCGACCAACTGACCGCCCTGCTGATTCAGCACGCCAATCGTGGCGTCCAGATCATCCTGGCTGGCGATGCGCCCTTTGGCGTTTTCAACGGTATCGAGGGCCAGGCGTACCGGGCCAATCGCGCTGGCCAGGCCGTTCTGGTTGTTCAAGGACTGGCCGTCGAGTGCCAGCGCCTGCTTGCTGTTAAGCACACCTTCACGGTTGTCGAGCTGGCCGACGTGCAGGTTCAGCCCCTGATTGGCGCGCACCGCGCCGCCACGGTTATCCAGGCTATTGCTGCGCAGGGTCAGCAGGTTCTGTCCGGACAGGCGACCGGTGCGGTTGTCCACACTCCCAGCCTGGATGTCCATCACGCCTTTGGCGAGCACGGCACCTTTGGCTTGGTTATCGAGCAGGCCGTCGACTTTCACCGTCAGGCTGCCATCGGTCGCCAGACTGCCGGACTGGCTGTTATCCAGGCTGGCCGCGGTCACGTTCAAACGCTGGCCGGCGCCCAAGGTGCCGGCCTGGTTGAACAGTGCACCGCGGGCGGTCAAGTCAAGGCTGATGTCGCCCATCACATGACCGTCGTTGCGGTTATTCAGGGTCATCGCGTTGACCACTGTGGCGCCGCCGCTGGAGACTTCGCCGTCGTCGTTATGCAGGTCAGCCGCCAACGTTAACGCGAGGTCTTTGGAACTGCTGAATACGCCGTGGGTGTTATCCAGTCGCCCAGCTTGAGCAGCCAGGCCTGCCGCAGAAATGACGCCCTTGAGGTTGATCAGCGCTTGGTCGACTTTGAGGGTCAGCGCCTGATCACTGAGCACATGGCCGTTGCTGTTATCCAGACTTTGTGCGGCCAGGGTGAAGGCACGCTCGCTGGAAATTTCGCCGTACTGGTTGGCGACCGTGGAGAGGTTTTTCAACAGCAACTGACCCGGCGCATGGATCAAGCCACCGGTGTTATCAAGAACGCCGTGATTCATGTCCAGGCTCACGTCGCTGGTGCTGTAGAGCTGCCCACCGTTGCGTTGGTCCAGGCCCGCGAGGCTGGCGGTAAGTGCCTTGTTACTGGCGATATGGCCGTCAAAACGGTTGTCCACGTTCCCTGCCGTCAGCGCCAGGCGATCAGCACTGGTCAGGCGCCCGCCACTCTGGTTATTCAACGCGCCGGTCGTGATGCGCACAGCGCCGTCACCGATCATTTTGCCGCCGCTGTTGTCGATGCTGGCGCTGCTCACGGTCAACGCCATCGCGCTGAGCAGCTCGCCGCTGCGGTTGGTCAGTACGCCGCTGGCGGTCAGATCCAAAGCCGCACCGCCGCTGAGGCGGCCGCTGTCGTTGTTCAGTGTGGCGGTTTGCAGGGTCAGGCTCTTGTCACTGCGTACGGTGCCTTGCTGATTGTTCAGTTGGTCCAGTTTCAGGCTCAGTGCGCCGTTCGCTAAAAGTCGACCTTTGTTGCTGTTGTCGAACTGCCTGCCGTTGAACGACAGGTCGGTGAGGCTGGAGACTTCGCCGCCCTGGTTATTCAGGCTATCAACTTTCACCACCAGCGACTGGCGAGCGTTGAGCAAGCCACCCTCGCGGTTATCCAGTTGCGTGGCGCTTACCTGCATCGGCCCGGTTGCCGTTACGCTACCGCCACGGTTATCGAATTGCTCAATCGCCAAGACCGCCTGCTGACCGCTGACAAACCGACCGCCACGGTTGATCGCGATGCCGCGGGTAGTGACGTTAAGCAAGCGGTCACCCTGCAACAGTCCCTGGCTGTTATCCAGGCTCATGCTGCTCAAGGTTGTGGTAGCACCGATGACTTCACCGTGGTGATTGTCCAGGGCAGTGTCGACGGACAGTGCCAGATCATCGCGGACGTTCAGCTTGCCTTCGGCATTAACCAGGCTGTTTGCGTGCAGGTCCAACCCCGTGGCAGCGACCAAGCCTTTGGTATTGTCCAGCGCGCCGGCAACGCGCACCAAAAGCCCTTGCTCGCTGAGCAACTTGCCGCCTCGGTTGTCGAGGCTGCCTGCAGTAAACGCCAGGGCCTGGGCGCTGGAAATTTCCCCGGACTGGTTATCGACACTGCTTAAGTTGCTCAGTAGCAGCGTGCCCGGCGCGTGAATCAAGCCGCCTTGGTTATTCAGGTGGCCGTGGTTCAGGTCAAGGTTTACACCCGCCTGGCTGTGGATATTGCCTTTGGCACTATTGTCCAGGCTTGCCGCACTCACCAGCAACGGGCCGGTTGCGCTGAACAGCCCGGCCTGGTTCAACAGGTGCGCGCTGATCAACGCAGTAAGGCGACCGTCGCTGGTCAGCTTACCGCCACTGTTGTCCAAGCGCGTAGCGGTGATGTCCAGCGCCTGCCCGGCGAACAGCGTGCCCTGGCGATTGTCGATCAAGCCTGAGCTGTTGAGCGAGAGCATCGCGTCGCCTTGCAGCAGGCCCTCGCGGTTATCCAGCGACGCACTGTTGACCGACGCCGTGCGCGCCAATAGCTTGCCACTGCGGTTATCCAATGCTCCGTCGATCTGTGCGATCAGGCCATCACCCGCGCTGAGCGTGCCGCCTTGGTTAGTCAGGCTGGCGGCGCGTACATCCAGCGTTTTAGCCGAGATCAAGCCTTGCGTGTTATCCAGTGCGTGGGCGATACGCAGGGCCAAACCCTGCTCGCTGAGGAGCTTGGCGTGCTGGTTATTCAGGGTATCGGCGGCCAGGGTAAACGCCTGGGCGCTGGAAATTTCGCCGCCTTGGTTATCGACGCTGGCGAGGTTGCTCAGCAGTAATTGGCCAGGGGCGTTGATCGTGCCGCCCTGGTTATTCAAATGCCCATTATTGAGGTTGAGGCTTACGTCACCCTGGCCGAAGAATCGACCATCGTTGTGCTGATCAAGACCACTGATACCAGCATTCAGCATTTGGCCCGCGCTGATGCGGCCGCCCTCACTGTTATCCACTTGGCCGGCGTTCAAATTAAATGCGACGTCACCGCGCAAGGTGCCACGCTGGTTGTTCAGCGGGCCGCTTGATTGCACGGTGAGGTTACGGGCGACGAGACTGCCCTGTTGGTTATCAAGGCTACCCAGGCTGAGGCGTACATCACCTTTGGCGGCAAACAGACCGGTCTGGTTGAGCAATTGCCCGGCAATCACCGCGACCAACACGCCGTCGCTGGTGAGCGTGCCTGCGCTGTTGTCCAGCCGGGATGCATAGAGGGTAAACGTTGCACCTGCCGCCAATGTACCGCGCTGATTGGACACCACGCCGCTGTTGAGCACCAGGGAGCGATCACCTTGCAGGCGGCCACTGTTGTTGTTTAATTCACCCGTGGTGGACGCCAGGTCGGTGGCCAGCAACTCGCCGCCGCGGTTGTCCAGCAGGCCTGCGGTGTTCGCCGTCAGTTGATTAAATGCGCGGAGCTTGCCGCCCTGGTTGTTCAGGCTGGCGGCGTTGACGTCGAGGTTCGACGCCGAAACCAGGCCCAACGCATTGTTCATTGCACCGGCGATACGCAGGGTCAGGTCTTGGTCACTGAGCACTTTACCGGCGCCGCTGTCGAGGCTGTTGGCGGCCAGGAGGAATGACTGCGCGCTGGAGATTTCCCCTTGGCGGTTATCGACCGTGTTGAGGTTGTTAAGGGTCAATTGACCGCCGGCGTTGATCAGGCCGTTGCGGTTATCCCAGTGACCTTGGTTGAGGTTCAACGTCAGTGAGCCTTGGCCGTTGAGCGAGCCCTTTTGGCTGTTGTCGAGGGCGCCAGTATTGACCTGTGCCGCCTGACGCGATGCAATTCGCCCGCCCTGGTTATTGATCAGCCCCGTCGCATTCAGGCTCAGCGATTGGCCGGCCGAGACCAGGCCGGCGACGTTATCCAGTTCATTCAGTTGCAGCGTGACCTGCGCCTGGCTCGACAATTCGCCGTTGCGGTTGATCAGTTGCCCGATGCCCGCCGTGAGGTTGCCGGTGCTGGTGACCAAACCACCTTGGCTGTTGAGCAGTTGCCCGGCGGTGATCCCAAGGCTGCCTGCGCTGAGGAGGCGGCCCTGGTTCTGGTTGTCGATCTGCGTGGCCGTCAACTGTGCGTCGCGCCGGGCGCTCAAGGTACCGCCCTGGTTGGCCAGCTCTCCGGTGTTGACGCTGAGGTCGCGGCTGGCGATCACGGTTTTGCCGGTGTTGTCGATGGCCTGCGCGGTCAAGCGCACATCGCCCTGGGCATTGCGGCTGTTATCGGCGTTGACGCCAGCTTCGATGATCCCGTTGTTGGTCAAGCGGCCGCCGGCGTCCAGCGCGATGCTGTCCTTGGCCGCCAGGGTTTGTTGCGTGGTGAGCGCACCTTGGGTTTTTACCGACAGATCAGTACCGGCGTAGACCGCCGCCTTGGCTTGCAAGCTGGCCGCTTTGACGGCGACAGAGGTGCCTGCCGTGGTTGTGCCCATGACCACATTGCCCGCAGCATCAATCTGGATATCACCACCGGCGACCATATCGCCCGACAGCTTCACGCCCACACCGGCCTCGGTGCCGATCAGCTTGACCGCGCCCACATACATGCCGCCCAACGCCGACGAGTCAATCGCCAGGTCTGGCGCCTGGCTGCCATCTGCCGCCCGTGCGGTGGCATTTAAGGTGCGTGCGTCGACATCGTTGCGCCCGGCGACGATGGTGAGTTTTTTCGCCTGGATCTGCGCATTGATGGTGGTAGCGCGGGTGATGATTTCAAACTGGTCGACATTGGTCGCGTTGAGGCCCGCGCCTTCGATGGCGACGTTGCCTTGATCGACTTGATAGCGGCTGATCTGGCCGTTTTCGATCACCGCTTTACCGGTGGTCAGCGTGACTTGCGGCGTGTTGATAAAGCCGCAACCGTTGCAACTGATGCCATACGGGTTGGCGACAATCACATGGGCCGACTGCCCCGCCACTTCGGTGTAGCCGCGCAGTTGGCTGGGGCTCCCGCCGTTGACTTCGTTGAGGATGATATTGGCAGCGGTGCCGCGCAGGTTCGGGTTGCCGACGATGATGCCACCCAGTTGTGTGGCCTGGGTGCGGTCGGTGGCGTTGTTGAGGATGACGCCGTTGGCACCGACGTTATAGTCATGAAATTGGTTGTGCGAGAGGCCATTGGCATTCGGTGCGGCGATATTGACGATGGGCACGCCATTGCCCGCCTGCGCGAGGCCTGTGCCCGGCGCACTGACCATAATGCCGTCGGCCTGGGCCAGCAACGGGTGCCAGAACATCGCGTTGGCCAGGATCAACGCCAACCCGCGTTTAGGCAGCCCCAAAAAGTGGGAACGGCTTTTTACGGCAGCAGAAGGCTGGCGCACGAGGAAGGCGAACTGGCGAACGTCCATGTTGTGTCTCGATACCCGAAGGCGGTAAAAAAATTAAAGGAAAAAATCCATACGGAAATAGATCGGCGCTTCACGCTCTGTGATAGCGGCCGGTCGTTCCAAAGAGTGGGCAAAGGTCACGCTGGCGGCGACGTTTTTGCCACGGGCAAACAGCTCCACCGAGTTGCTGCTCATGCGCCCATGCTGCTCGGCGTTGTAACGGTCGCGGCTGATCACGCCCTGGTCATAACCTAGGCTGGTGCCGTATTCGCTGAGCACCGGTTGCAGCCAGGCCCAGGTCACCGGGCGGCTCCAGCGCAGGTCGTTGCGCCAGTAGCCGCCGCTGTCGCCGGACAGCATCTGGTCCTTGTAGCCACGGATCGACGACTGCCCACCCAGGCTCATGCGCTGCGGGCTGAACAGCACATCTTCGCTGTGCTGGCCGGTCATCAAACTGCTGAAGCTCAAGGACTCGCCCCACAGCTTGAACGGGTACAGGTAGCTGACGGTGGCGGTGTATTTGCGGTAGCGCGCATCGGCCTGGCCGTGGCGCGGGTTGTGATTGGCCTGGGCGTCAAAGGCACCGATGCCGTCTTGCATGCCGAGGTCGATGTTGAGAAATGCACTGCCAATACGGCGGCCGTGGTTGATGCCGAACTGGGCTTCGCTGAGGCGGTTGCTGCTCAGCGCCAGCTTGCTGTCTTCAATGAAGTTATTGGTGCGCAGGTAGGCGACGCCGGTGCTCAGGGAGGTTTTGCTCAAGGCGTCGCGGTGAACGACACGCTCCAGGCGCAACTGGTGGCTCTGGCTGTCGCCGGTCTGCTTGAACTTGAAGTTGTTGGCCTCGGCCCGAGAGCGGTATTCGCTTTCGGTGTAGCTGTAGGTGAGGTTCCACCAGCCGAAGGGCAAGCTGTAGTTGAGCATCGAATTGCGCGAGGTTTTCTGGTGATCGCTAACCGCATCGTGGCCGCCACGCAACGAAAGTTGGTCGGCCAGGCCCAGCGGGTTGTCCCAGTCGAGGCTGGCGCCCCACTGTTGTTCGCCGGTGCTGCGCTGGCCGCCGTTGTGCCGCGACAGGCCGACACGCCAGGGCTTTTGCGGGGTGTTTTTGACCAGTACATCACTGCCGCCCACGGCCTTGCCCGGCGCCAGTTCCATCTGCGCCTGGTTCGAGGGCAAACGGTTTAGCTGATCGACCATCTGCTCGATTTCACGCAGGTTGAGCAAATCGCCTTGTTTGCCGGGAAAGCTCATCGCCAGTTGGCGGTCGGTGATGCCGCTGCTTTGGGCACCTTTGAGGCTTTCGAGTTTGCCCTCGACTACCTGAATTTTGAGGTTGCCGCTGGAAAGGTCTTGCTGTGGCAGATACGCGCGACTGGTGACCAGGCCCTTGGCCAGGTAGCGGTCGGTGATGACCTTGAGCACTTCGTTGAGCTGCGGCACGCCGAGGCATTGGCCGATGTAAGGCTTGATCAGCGCGCTGCGCTCGTCTACGGACAGGGCGTCGGCGCCTGCGAGCTCGATGGTTTTGATCGGGAAGCAACGGGTGTCGGCAGGCGTCGCCGGAGCTGCAGGGGCGGCGGATTTACCGGGCAGATCCTTGAGTTCTTCGAGGCGCCGCTGCTGCTCTTCGAGCAGGCGGTCCTGACGGTCGCGGATCAGGTCGGTGATGCCGGGGGTGCTCTGCGGGGGCGCGGCGTGCGCTAATCCGGCGGTGCCCAGGCAGAAAAAAACGGACAGCAGGCAAAACCTGGTCCGGCGTTCCAAACGCCACATGTCTAGATCCCTCTACATAGCGTTGTGCTATCAATGGGCGGCGATTCTAGGATGGCACTTTGATGGCGTCAATAAAATGTACAAATTTGTTTCAAAAGTGAAACAAATCAGGTTCAGTTTGAAAATTATGTTTTTTTAAAATCATGCACTTAACAAAAATTTCAAAAAATCCAAGCAAAAAAAAAGCCTGCATCTCTGCAGGCTTTTCTCTATCTGGCTCCACGACCTGGACTCGAACCAGGGACCCAATGATTAACAGTCATTTGCTCTACCAACTGAGCTATCGCGGAATGCGCCGTATGTTACTGATTAAAAAGAAGAAGTCAAGCATTGAGGAGCATTTTGACGAATTCCTGCAAATTACGGCCGCAGCCCGCTACACCGGGCTGGCCATTTCCTTGGCCATTTCCTTGGCCAGATCCAGCCACGCACGCGCCGCCGGTGGCAGGTGTGCGCTGGCCCGCCAGGCCAGGGCGATATGCCAGTCGGTGTGTGGTTCGTCCAACGCAATCAAGGCGATACCCGCGTGTTGATGTTTGAGCGCGAGCATGCGCGGCAGAAACGCAACGCCCAGCCCGGCTGAGACCAGGTCAACGATAAAGTCGATTTGCCCGCTGCGCGCGGTCACTCGGGGCGTGACGCCTTTGCGCTCACACGCGGCGAGGATCTTGGCGTTCAGGGCGAAGCCGGCTTCGAACAAGATGAACGGTGAATCGGCCAGGTCGGTGAAGTCGATGTGTTTGCGCTGGGCCAGTGGGTGGCTGATGGGCAATACCGCCATCAGCGGTTCATTGCGCACTGGCTGGTAGTCGAAGGCTTCGTCCACCGGCAACAGCAGTGCGGCAAGGTCGACCTCCCCGGCTTCCAGGCATTCGCGCAGTTTTTTGCTGCCGTATTCGGTGAGTTCGATCTCGATCTCCGGGTAGCGGCTGCGGTACGCCGCGAACATCGCCGCAAACAGCACGCCGCAGCCCACCGGCGGCAGGCCGATGCGCAGCACGCCGCGCTTGAGGCCGCGCAGGTCGTTGATCTCGGCCACCAGGTCGTTGTGCTCGGCGAGGAGTACCAGGGCGCGGCGGTAGGCGATTTCGCCGGCGGCCGTCAGCTCGTTACGGTGGCCCAGGCGATTGAGCAGCGGCGTGCCGAGCTCGTCTTCGAGGGTCTTGACCGCCTTGCTCACGGTGGATTGAGTCAGGGCCACCACCTCAGCCGCCTGGGAGAAACCGCCCTGGCGCACCACTTCGACAAAGGCCCGCACGGTTCTCAGGTTCATCGGTATTCCTATAGCGACTGGGTATTAGTAATAAAAGTTGTTTTTATCATGCCAGCTTTTTGCTTATGGTGGTGCGACCCAGCTCTGTGGAGAACCCGTTCATGATCATCTCGTCCGCCGCCGACTACCGTGCAGCCGCCAAGCGCAAACTGCCGCGCTTTCTGTTCGATTACATCGACGGCGGCGCCTACGCCGAGCACACCCTGCGCGCCAACAGTTCGGACCTGGCCGAGATCAGCCTGCGCCAGCGCATCCTGCGCAATGTCGACAACCTGAGCCTCAAGACCACGCTGTTCGGCCAGGAGCTGGCCATGCCAGTGATTCTCAGCCCCGTGGGCCTGACCGGCATGTACGCGCGACGTGGTGAGGTGCAGGCAGCCAAGGCGGCGGCCAACAAGGGCATCCCGTTCTGCCTGTCGACGGTGTCGGTGTGCCCGATTGAAGAGGTGGCGTCGCAAAGCCCGCAGTCGATCTGGTTCCAGCTCTATGTGCTCAAGGACCGCGGCTTTATGCGCAATGCGCTGGAGCGCGCCCAGGCAGCGGGCGTGACCACGCTGGTATTCACCGTCGATATGCCCACACCCGGCGCGCGTTACCGTGATGCGCATTCGGGCATGTCCGGGCCGTATGCTGCGCAGCGCCGGATGCTGCAGGCGGTGTGCAAGCCGCAATGGGCCTTCGATGTGGGCCTGATGGGCCGCCCTCATGATCTGGGCAATATCTCCAAATACCTCGGCAAGCCCACCCACCTGGAAGACTACATCGGCTGGCTGGCGAATAATTTCGACCCATCGATCAGTTGGAAAGACCTGGAGTGGATCCGTGAGTTCTGGAAAGGCCCGATGATCATCAAGGGCATCCTTGACCCCCAGGATGCCAAGGACGCGGTGAGTTTCGGTGCCGACGGCATCGTGGTCTCCAACCACGGTGGGCGCCAGCTCGATGGTGTGTTGTCGACCGCCAAAGCCTTGCCGCCGATTGCCGAGGCCGTGGGCGATGATCTCACGGTGCTGGTGGACTCCGGCATTCGCTCCGGGCTCGACGTAGTACGCATGCTCGCCCTGGGCGCCAAGGGTTGCCTGCTGGGGCGTTCGACCGTGTATGCGCTGGCCGCCGCCGGCCAGTCCGGGGTGGAAAACCTGCTGGATATCTTTGCCAAGGAGATGCGCGTGGCCATGACCTTGACCGGCGTCACCTCGATTGACCAGATTGACCACTCCACCTTGGTTCAAACAGCCAAATAACTGACGTCACTGCACAACGACTGTGTTGAGTTTTTTAAAACAGTCGTTGATTTATAAGGCGTTTTTGTAAGTTAAACAAAGTGGCATGAATCTCGCTCTAACCCCTTTCAAGCAGGTTAAGCGATGACAAGACGTGTGGCAGGGCCCAGGGGTTATAACCCATGGCAAAGCGGTTTAAACTGTTTCCAATGTTTTACGGAACTGAAGGAACAGTAAGACGCTTGGCATTTGCCGCTCTCGTGCAGCCTGTAAGACAGTTAAGTGCTTAGAGGCCGTCAGCTTATGAAATCACCGACCCAGACCAACGCAATTGACTTCGACAGTGCCAAATTGCAACGCCTGGGGTTTGGTCAGCCGTCCCTGCTTCCACGTCGCCCCACCACACTTGCGCAACTTCGTCAGCAACTGAACCAGCAGTTGCAAACCAGCCTTGAGCCGGAGCGCATTCTGGCGCTGTTCTTTCGCGAAGTTCAGCGGCTGGTGCCGTTGGACGCGCTGCAATATCGCCATGAGGCCAGCGACTTGCGCCTTGAGTTCGGCCATCGTGGGCATCACTCGGTGAGCTACACCTTGAGCCATGAAGGCGAGCATCTGGGCGAGTTGATATTCCGGCGCAACCAGCGTTTGCTGGACGACGAGTTGGCGCAACTTGAGTCACTGCTGTCGACGTTGCTGTACCCGATGCGTAACGCCCTGCTCTACCGCGCCGCCACCCGCAGCGCCCTGCGTGACCCGCTGACCGAAACCGGCAACCGCATTGCGATGGACCAGACGCTGCAACGGGAAATCGACATGGCCCGGCGGCACCTGAGCCCGCTGTCTTTGTTGATGCTGGACATTGACCACTTCAAGAAAATCAACGACACCCACGGCCATGCAGCGGGCGACATCGTATTGCGCGCTGTCGCCGACTCGATCAAAAGCCAGTTGCGCAATGTGGACATGGTGTTTCGCTTTGGCGGGGAAGAGTTTCTGATCCTGCTGTCGAACACCGGCCGGGACGCGGCAGGTATGGTCGGCGAACGCCTGCGTCGGGCGGCAGAGGCTCAGGACTATTGGGCCGATGGCAAGCGAATTGAACTGACGGTGAGCCTGGGTTGCTCGACCCTGTTGGCCGCCGAGTCGGCAGAAAGCCTGTTGCGGCGGGCCGATAACGCCCTGTACGTGGCAAAGCGCGAAGGCCGCAACCGCTTGGCAATGGCGGGGTAAAACCCCGCCATCACGCTTACATCACGCCTCGCTGGCGGCGCGAACCTGACGTTCACGAACAACTGCTGGCGCCTTTGCTTTTTCGTTCTCCAACCGCATGCAACTTTCCAAAAACAGGTACATGTAGTCGTAGCTCTTGCACACCGCCTGACGCAGTTCTACCTGCAAGGCCTTGCTCGGGTTCATCCCGGCCAGGGTGCAGATGATTTCCAGGGCTTCCCAAGGATGGGCATCGTCGTATTGCGCGTGCATCTTCAACCACTTCATGGCGCGTTTACGGTCTTCTTCAGGGAAGGCGGCCGCATACACGCCGGTCGAACACACCACGGCAGACCACTCCCCAGTCGCCCCCTCAATCGCGTAGTTGGTCGCGGCAATCGCCACGATCAACGAATCGGCCGAGCTGGTGTGCCAGCACCAGTGACTCAGTGCGTGCAACTCCGGTGGTACGTTCTGCGCTTGCAACTCTTCCAGGCTTACACCGTGGGCGCGCGCCCAGTGCACCCAATAGTCGGCGTGGTTGAGTTCCACGCGAATATTGCGCATCAGCCACCGGCGCGCCATATCCTCCCCAGGATGACGGGCAAACTTGGTCTTGGTGAGGTTCTGTGCCATGTACAAGGCAAACTGTTCAACCACTGGCCAGCCACCGATCAGGTAGTGGCGCATGGTCTTGGCGCTGAGCGTGTTATCACGCATGCGCTGGTACAGTTCGTGTTCGACAACCCGGCGCTTGCTCTCGCTACAGTCCTGGATCAGTTGTTGCGCCCAGGCTGGGTAACTCGAGGCTTCCATAAGCGGGCCGGTTCGGTTGAAGGTGTCGATCACTGTAGGGCTCCTTTTCTAGTGTGATTGTACAGACCGTCGAATGCTTCAGCGGAATGTGCCGGGCGCCTTTAGCAACAGTGGCTGCGGCCGCACGGGTCGGCACTGCAGACTATCAAAGGTAAACAATTGCGGACGTTCGATCAGGTAGCCCTGAGCATAATCCACACCGATCTCAAGTAAAGCTTGCTCGATCAGCGGTGTTTCAACAAATTCGGCAATTGTGCGCTTACCCATGACGTGGCCGATGTGGTTGATCACTTCGACCATGGCACGGTTAATCGGGTCGTCCAGCATATCCTTTACGAAACTCCCGTCGATCTTCAGGAAGTCTACAGGTAAATGTTTAAGATAAGCGAACGAGGACATTCCGGCACAAAAGTCATCAAGTGAAAAATGGCAACCTAAGGCCTTGAGTTCATTAATAAAGCGGATTGCACTGCCCAAATTGGCAATAGCGCTGGTCTCTGTTATTTCAAAACAAATCATTTCCGGCGGAATGCTGTAAGCCTCGAATTTCTCACGTAAAAACCCGAGAAAATCATCATCGCCAATAGTTATGCCTGACAGATTAATCGCACACATAGCCATAGGACGGCCTGCACGCTCTTGCATACAACGGGCGATAATCTTAAAGACGTTTTCCACGACCCAACGATCCAGCGAAGTCATCAAACCGTAACGTTCTGCAGCCGGAATAAAACTGTCCGGCAAGATGATCCGACCCGCCTCGTCGTGCAGGCGCAGGAGGATCTCAATATGACCATTACCACCATCGGTATGGCCCAACGGCGAGATTTCCTGGGCGTAGAGGCAAAAACGATCTTCCTCCAGGGCCATGTGCAGGCGTTGTACCCAGGCCATTTCGCCAAAACGCATGGACAATTCCGAATCATCGGCATGGTAGACCTGCACCCTGTTACGGCCCTTTTCCTTGGCCATATAACAGGCCATATCAGCGGCGCGCAGCGAAGTTTCCAGGGTGGTCGGCGATTGCGAGATATGCACCAGACCAATGCTCACGGTGGTCATGAACGGCCGGCCCTTCCACACAAAATGCAGGCTTTGCACGGTATGGCGCAGGCTTTCAGCGATCTTTTCCGCCACCGCTGCCGGGCAGTTCTCCAACAGGATGCCGAATTCATCGCCGCCCAGGCGCGCCAGGGTGTCGCCTTCGCGCAGGTCCGATTGCAGCAACGCACAGATATGCCGCAGCAGCTCATCGCCCGCCGCATGCCCGCAGGTGTCGTTGACCAGCTTGAACTGGTCGAGGTCGAGGAACATCAAGGCATGCCGCCCGCTCTGCTGGCGCGCTACCTGTTGCAGCACCTGCTCCAGCCGGAACTCGAATTCGCGGCGGTTGGCCAGGCCAGTCAAGGCATCGTGGGTCGCCTGCCACGACAGGTTGGCGATGTACTGGCGCTCCTGGGTCATGTCGTGCAACACCAGCACCGCGCCGCTGACCTTGCCGGCGTTGCGGATCGGGGCACCTACCAGGGTGACTGACACCGTGCTGCCGTCCACGCGCTGGATCAGCTTGGAATGCTCGCTGCCACCGCTGAGTTCACCCTTGATAATGTGTTCAATCAGGGCGAAGCCATCGGGCTCGGCGTTCTCATCAAGCAGGTTGAACAACGCCGCCAGCGGCAACCCTTGGGCCTGCGCGTTCTTCCAATGGGTCAGCGCCTCGGCCGCCGGGTTCATGTAGGCAATGGCGCCGTCGACATCCGTGGTGATCACGCCGTCGCCAATCGACTCCAGGGTGATCTGCGCCCGCTCCTTCTCGGCTTGCAACGCGGTGGCGAAGGCGTGGCGCTGGGTCAGCAGTTTGTGGGTACGCAGCAGTGCCAGCACGATCAACCCCAGGGCGGTGGCCAGGTTGGTGATCAGCAACAGGCGCAGGATCATCCGCGAACCTTCGCCCAAGGCATCGCTGAAGGCCTTGGCGGCTGGCGTCACGCCGTCGTTGATGGCGATGATGCGCGTCTTCCAGCCAGCAATGTCGCCAGGGCTGACCTGATCACTGCGGATCGCCCGGTGCATCGCCTGGGCCAGGTCATCCAGTTGCACCAGGTAACCATCGCCCACGGTCCACAACTCGATGGCTTTTTCCAGGTAGCTGAAATGGCGAAAATTGAGGTACAGCCAGATCAGATTGGACACGTCATCGGGGTGGTTGCCGCCCTTGAGGATGCCCAGGCGCGCGGCCGCAAGGTCGGGCGTGGGACGGTCCAGCGCGACGCGCAGCTCATGGCCGCCCTGGGGCACCGCGATGGCTTGCCGGTATTTGAGGAACGTCGCTTCGTCGCGGTTATCGGCGTAAAGGCTCAGATAGTAGATGGCGTCTTTCTGGCCCTTGGACCACAAGCTCTCGCCTGCTACATAGCCGCGCACCGCTGACAGCATGTAGAGGCTGACGCAGCCCAGCAATGCCTGGAACAGCACGACGGCGATAAAGGGCCAGACAATGCCCAGCAACCGAGGCTTGCTTAACGTCGCTGCGAGAGTACGCTTTTGCTTCATGAGATCCCTTGCACATGCACTGCTTGATACGCACGCGAGAATCCGCTCTCGATAGCTCAGCCAAATCAACGCACTTGTTGCAGATGCCCGTAGAGCTTGGCGTATAACCCTCCATCGGCAATCAACTGCTGATGGTCGCCATCTTCGGCGATATGCCCGCCATCAAACACCAGTACCCGGTCGGCCTGTTTCACCGCAGAAAGCCTGTGGGCGATGATCAGTGTAGTACGCCCACTGAGAAACCGCGCCAGCGCCTGGTGCAGGTTGTACTCGGTGGCTGCGTCCAGGGCCGAGGTGGCCTCGTCCAGTATTACCACTTTGGGCTCGGCCAGCACCATGCGTGCAATCGCCAGGCGTTGGCGTTGCCCACCGGAAAAGCGCACCCCCGAGCGCCCCACCACACTGTCCAGGCCCAAGGGCAGTGCCTTGACGGTAGCATCCAACTGGGCGATTTCCAGTGCCTGCCAACAGGCTTGGTCACTGCGGGCGCGGCCCATGGTCAAGTTGGCGCGCACGGTGTCGTTGAACAGCGCCGGGTGTTGCAGCACCACTGCGACGTTTTCGCGGATGGTCGCCAGGCCGATTTCCTGCTGGGTAGCACCGCCGAAACGGATACTGCCCGCTTGTGGGGTATAGAGCCCCAACAGCAGTTGCACCAGGGTACTTTTGCCGCCGCCGCTGGCGCCGACAATCGCGACCTTCTCGCCGGGTGCGATAGCCAGGTTCAACTGGTTGAGTACCAACTCTTCGCCATAGCCGAAGTTGAGGCCGCGCACCTCGATGCCGACGGTCTCACGCCCGGTGAACGGGTCTTCGCCGCCGGCATATTGCGGCTCGTCGGCCCGCGCCAGCAGCTCGTTGATCCGCGTCAGCGCACCACCCGCCGCGTAGTAGGCATATTGCAGGTTCAGCAGCTGCTCCACCGGGCCGATCATGAACCACAGGTAGCTGAACACTGCGAGCATCTGGCCGATGGACAGGTCGGAAAACAACACCGTGAGCATCGCCGCCGCGCGGAAGATGTCGATGCCGAACTGGAACAACAAGCCACTGGCGCGGCTGGAGGCATCGGTTTTCCATTGCGAATGGATCGCGTAGTCGCGCACTTCCTTGGCGCGCTGGCCCAGGCGCCCGAGGAAAAAGCCTTGGCGATTGCCGGCGCGCACTTCCTGGATGGCGTCGAGGGTTTCGGTCAGCGCCTGGGTGAAGCGCGAAGTGCTGTCGTTCTCGAGCTTCTTCAGGTGTTTGACGCGTTTGCCCAACTGCACCGTAGCGTAGATCACCAAGGGGTTGAACAGCAGGATCAACAGTGCCAGTTGCCAATGCATCCACACCAGAATCGCCGAGGTACCGACCAGCGTGAGCATGGCCACCAGGAAGCGGCTGAGAGTCTCGCCGACAAACTTGTCCAGGGTGTCCAGGTCGGTGACCAGATGCGTGGTCACCGTGCCACTGCCCAGGCTTTCGTATTCGCCCAGGGAAATCCGCTTGAGCCGTTCGATCAGGCGCACGCGGATGCGGTACACAATGTCCTTGGCCAGCCGCGCAAACAGCCGCGCCTGCACCACGTTAAACACCAGCGCACCGCAGCGCAGGCATAAGGTCACCAACAGCATCAGGCCGATATAACCGGCTGCCTTCTGCCAACCCAGTGGCAACGCGTGGTTCATCACCTTGAGCGCAGCATCGCCGTGGCCCAGCAGCACTTCGTCCACCAGCAACGGCAACAGCAAAGGGATGGGCACGCTGCACAGGGTCGCCAGCACGGCAACGCCATTGGCGATCCACAGGGATTTCTTGTGACGCAGGGCCAGGCGGCGAACTTCCGCCCAAGTCAGTCGGTCGGTGCGTTTGGGCTCATCCTGCACAGGTGGCACGCTCCAGCCATCGGGCGAGCAAGGGCGACAGCTCGGACAACGGCTGATAACCGTTGGTCAGCAACGCCAGCTGGCCATTACGCTCGGCCAGCAGCGTCGGGAAACCGGCGATGCCCAAGTCCTGCACCCAGGTAAAGTCAGCCGCCGTCGCCGCATGTTGCTCGGCGCGGTCGAAAGCGCCGGCAAACTCGATGCGCGGAATGCCCGCCTGCTCGGCCAGTTCCACCAGCACGCTGGCAAGGGTCACATCGCGGCCCTCGACATAAAACGCACGCTGGATCAGCCCCAGCAGTGTCCAGGCGCAATCGGGCGCCAGGCTGCGCGCGGTGACGATGGCGCGGCACGCAGGCTCGGTGTCATAGACAAACCCGTCGGGCAACGCGCCTTCGCGCTTGAACGGCTGGCCGGTGGCGTCGGTAACGGCCTGCCAGTGCTCAAGGATATAGCGCCGCGTAGTCGGCTCGAGTGCCGCGCCGCTGCCGGTGCGCAAACCGCCCACCACCAGGTGCACATCCACGCCGGCCACCTGGGCCTGCTCAACCAGCGCCTGCGCCACCGGGGCAAAGCCCCAGCACCAGGAACACATCGGGTCCATCACATAGAGCAGGCGCGCGGGCATGGGTCAGGCCTCGGAAGGGGTTTGCTTGTAGTTGAAGCCAATCGGGTGCGGCATGTTGCGGGCCTTGGCCAGTTCGATCTGCTTTTGCCGGTCGATGGCGCTGCGACGGGTCTTCTCCGGCAGCTTATCCCAGCAATGCGGGCAACTGATGCCAGCCACATAATGCTCGGACGCGCGGTCTTCTACGCTGACCGGTGTGCGACAGGCATGACATTGATAGTAGTCGCCTTCGCTCAGGTCGTGACGCACGGTCACGCGATTGTCGAACACAAAGCAGTCGCCCTGCCATTTGGTTTCTGCCTGCGGCACCTCTTCGAGGTACTTCAGAATCCCGCCTTTAAGGTGGTAAACCTCGTCGAAACCTTCGCTGAGCATGTAGCTGGAAGCCTTCTCGCAACGAATGCCGCCGGTGCAGAACATCGCGACTTTCTTGTGCCTGGCCGGGTCGAAGTTGGCTTTGATATAGTCAGGAAATTCGCGAAAACTGGTGGTTTTCGGGTCGATTGCGCCTTCAAAGGTGCCGATCGACACTTCGTAGTCGTTGCGCGTGTCGATCAACAGCACTTCAGGGTCGCTGATCAACGCGTTCCAGTCCTGCGGGTCGACGTAGGTGCCGACCTTTTTGTTCGGGTCAACGCCTTCGACGCCCAGGGTCACGATCTCTTTCTTGAGCTTGACCTTGGTGCGGTAGAACGGCTGATCGTCGCAGTACGACTCTTTGTGGTCGATGTCGTCCATGCGTGGGTCGTTCTTGAGCCAGGCCATAAGACCATCAATGCCTTCACGGCTGCCGGAAACGGTGCCGTTGATGCCTTCTTCGGCGATCAGCAAGGTGCCTTTGATGCCGTTATCGACCATTGCCTGCAGCAGTGGCTCGCGCAGGGCGACGTAATCTTCGAGGGTGACGAACTTATACAGTGCCGCCACGACAATCGGTTGAGTCATGGGTGTTCTCTCCAGGTGGCTACCCTCGTAAGGGGTGAACCGGATGCAAAAAAAAACGCGCCGGCTAAGCGGCGCGTTGCGGATTCTAACAAAATTGGCGACGTTTATGGGCCGCCTCTTTACTGTGGCGAGGGAGCTTGCTCCCGCTGGGCTGCGAAGCGGCCCCGATAAGGCGATTGTGACCTTTCACAAAGATCGCAGTGATGGGCATCAGGGCTGCTGCGCAGCCCAACGGGAGCAAGCTCCCTCGCCACATAACGCCCATGCGCCACAGTGTCAGTGCCCGCCGGCGCAGGTCGGCGAGGCCGGGGCTGCGTCGATTTTCGCCCATTCGTCAG
Source organism: Pseudomonas sp. WS 5532 (assembly GCF_012985445.1). NCBI lineage: Bacteria > Pseudomonadati > Pseudomonadota > Gammaproteobacteria > Pseudomonadales > Pseudomonadaceae > Pseudomonas > Pseudomonas sp. WS 5532. The sequence continues at coordinate 81,250 of NZ_JAAQWK010000004.1, read as the reverse complement.
GCGTGTAGGTATGCAGCGCCAACGCATGGAATTCGCTCATCAGGTCAGCCAGGGTGGCATAGACCTTCTGATGGCGCTTGACGCGGTTGAGCCCCTCGAACTGCTGGCTGACCAGCACGGCCTTGAAGTGGGTCTGCAACCCACGGCTGTGCATATGGCTTTCATCCAGCACGCTCAAGTATTCCGGGCTCAGGGCGACGAGTGCCGATTCGATACGCTGTTGCATAGTCATTCCTGTTTACTTCTTCTTGACCGGCGCCGGGGCTTTTGGCGTCAGCTCGTTGGTCATGTCTTCGAGCAGCTTGTTCACCACAGGTACCGCGCTTTCCAGCTTGGCCTGGGTCATCTGGGCCGATTGCTGGGTCAGTTGCGGCATTTTTTCCAGGACTTTCTTGCCCAGCGGCGACTGGTAGAAGGCTACCAGGTCCTTGAGCTCGGATTCGCTGAAGTTGGTGGTGTAGAGCTTGACCATGTCCGGCTTCAGCTTCGGCCAGCCGATGGCCTGGTCCAGCGCAGCATTGGCCTTGGCCTGGTAGCTGTCGAGTACGGACTGCTTGGCGGCAGGTGCCTTGGTCTGGGCGAAACGCTGGGCAAACATTTGCTGCACTTGCATGTACACCGGGGTACCCAGCTTGTCAGCGTGGGCCAGGGTCAGGAAGGCTTCGGCACTGGCGTTATGGCTGGCGGTATCGGCAAAAACCTGGCCGCTGGCGCAAACCAGAGCAACCGCGGTACAGATGGCACGAAGACGAGTCATCGAGTTTCCTTTCTAGCAGGCGAGGTAAGACCCCAAGGGCGACCATTCTGCGCCTAAAAAACCTTGCGGCTCAACCCCAGGCCTTGTTCAGCCTGGTTTTGCGGGGGCACGGGGCTGGGATCTGCCTTTCTATGCGAGCCGGCTTGTCGAATCGTCGCACCGCTGCGATGCAAGCACCGCGGTTTATCAGTGACAACCCGTTGACGCCATCACAGGCGGCCTGAACCGCATGGGAATACCCTCGATGAAAAGTCTTTTATGGAACCCCACCAACGGATCACAGCCTAAACTGCGCAAACGAACCTGAAGGAGTGTGCCCGATGAGCCGTATCGAAACCGACAGCCTGGGAGACGTCCAAGTCCCGGATGACGCTTACTGGGGCGCCCAGACCCAACGCTCGCTGGTGAACTTCGCCATCGGCGAGCAACGCATGCCGCTGGCGGTGTTGCACGCGCTGGCCCTGATCAAGAAAGCCGCAGCACGGGTCAACGACCGCAACGGCGACTTGCCCGCCGACATCGCCCGCCTGATCGAACAGGCCGCCGATGAAGTGCTCGATGGCCAGCACGACGACCAGTTCCCGCTGGTGGTATGGCAGACCGGCAGCGGCACCCAAAGCAATATGAACGCCAATGAAGTGATCGCCGGCCGCGCCAACGAGCTGTCGGGCAAGGCCCGTGGCGGCAAAAGCCCGGTGCATCCCAATGACCATGTGAACCGCTCGCAAAGCTCCAACGACTGCTTTCCCACGGCCATGAGCATTGCGGCGGTGCAGGCGGTTCATCAACGCCTGTTCCCGGCGATCGCCACGCTTTCTGGCGGTTTGGCCGAGCTGGCTGCACGCCATATGAAACTGGTGAAAACCGGCCGCACCCATATGATGGATGCCACGCCGATCACCTTCGGCCAGGAAGTCTCGGCCTTTATCGCCCAACTCGACTACGCCGAGCGCGCCATCCGTAGCGCCCTGCCCGCTGTGTGCGAGCTGGCCCAGGGCGGCACCGCCGTGGGCACCGGGCTCAATTCGCCGCATGGCTTTGGTGAGGCGATCGCCTCCGAGCTGGCGGCCTTGTCCGGCTTGCCGTTCGTTACCGCCCCCAACAAGTTCGCCGCCCTCTCCGGCCATGAACCGCTGGTCACCCTGCACGGCGCACTGAAGACCCTGGCGGTGGCGCTGATGAAGCTCGCCAACGACCTGCGCCTGCTGGGTTCCGGCCCACGCGCAGGCCTGGCCGAGGTCAAGCTGCCAGCCAATGAGCCGGGCAGCTCGATCATGCCCGGCAAGGTCAACCCCACCCAGTGCGAAGCGCTGTCGATGCTGGCCTGCCAGGTGCTGGGCAATGACGTGACCATCGGCATCGCCGCCAGTCAAGGGCACTTGCAGCTGAACGTGTACAAGCCGGTGATCATCCACAACCTGCTCGAATCGATCCGCCTGCTGGCCGACGGCTGCAACAACTTCCAGGAGCACTGCATCGCAGGCCTTGAGCCGGATGCCGAGCAAATGGCCGAGCACCTGGAGCGCGGCTTGATGCTGGTAACGGCGCTCAACCCGCATATCGGCTACGACAAGTCGGCGCAGATTGCCAAGAAGGCGTACGCCGAAGGCTTGACGCTACGCCAGGCGGCGCTGGACCTGGGTTATCTGACTGATGAAGAGTTCGACCAGTGGGTGCGCCCGGAGAACATGCTGGAAGCCGGCCACTGAGAGAACTGGCGACTCGGTGAGTCAGTTAAAGCTGGCTGGGGCTGCTGTGCAGCCCAACGCAGGGCAAGCCTGCTCGCCACAGTGAGAGTGTTCGTCCTTAATAAGGTATTAAGACGCCATACGCACCCGCCGGGCCTTGAGCCCGGCGAGCAGCGACGGCGCCAGTGCTACCGTCGCTGAACCCAGCATCACCACCAATGCCCCTATATAGCCCACGGCATTGATCTCTTCTGCCTGCACATAGTCCGGCCACAGCCACGCCGCCACCGCCACCGCCACAAAGGTCACCAACGGCGTCAGCGCCAGGGTCGCACTGACGCGCGAGGCCTCCCAATGCGCCAGTGCTTCGGCAAACGCACCATAGGCCACCAGTGTGTTCATGCAGCACGCAAGCAGCAACCAGCCTTGCAGCGGACTCAATTGCAACGCCTCCAGCGGATGTGCCCATGGCGTGAGCAACAGGGCGCACGACAAGTAGATCACCATCATCACCTGCAGCGAATTCCACACCGTCAGCAACTGCTTCTGGCCCAGGGCGTAGAACACCCAGATGGTGGTAGCCAGCAGGATCGTCAACACGCCCGCCGTGTAGGTGCCCATGGAGGTCAGCAGCTCAGCCAGGCGCTGGTTGAAGAACAGACCAAAGCCCAAGATCAGCACCACCAGCCCCATGCCCTGCCCCAGGCTGAAACGCTCCTTGAACACGAACACACTGGCGATCATCAAAAAAATCGGCCCCATCTGCACCACCAATTGCGCGGTGCCGGGGCTGAGCATTTTCAGGCCCACCAGGTACAACACGTAGTTGCCCACCAAACCACACACGGCCATCGCCACCAGCCAGCCGCCCCTGGGACCAAGCACCTTGCGACTGGGCAAGCGTTTGCTCAGCGCCAGGTAGATAAACAGGCAACTGCCGGCCACCACCAGGCGAAACCAGGTGACGGTGATCGGGTCCATCACCTGCAATACTTGCTTGAGTTTGATCGGCAGAATGCCCCAGAGAAACGCAGTCAGCAGGGTCAGGCCAAAACCATAGACCCAGCGACCGGAAGAGATGTGCATGAGCGCCCCAAAATGCCAGAGGTGGAGGAGCTGGCATTCTAGGGCGAGGCGTTGTGCTTTGGGTATCGATCATTTGGGGGTCAGGGCACCCCCATCACCAACACACCACTGCCGCTGATGGCGCCAGGCGTCGGCAGTGAACCATTGCGCCGCACCAGCGAAAACGTCACATCATCGCCGCCCACACTGTTGGTGATACGGGTGAGGAATGAGCCGTTGACAGACACTGCAGCACCGCCGCGCAACAACGCCGTGCCCACATCGGGATTGCTCATGATCAGCAGGCGCGGGTCGAACGCGGAACGGGTGCCTTTGTAGGTAATGGTGATCGGTGTGTTGATCCCACCGTCGGGGCATGAGTAGGTCAGCCTGCGGTTACTGACGACGGAGGATGTCAACGGGTCGGAGCCTATGGCGCGTTGGTGGACGTCGCCGAAGTTGATCTCGATCGGGTTGTTATTGTTGATGGTGCAGGTGGAGGGCGAGACGGTGAAGTTGTTGGCCGCCGTGTAGGTCACCGTGAGCTGTGGCCGGGTGCCGTCGTAATTGTTCGAGCTGGTCAGGCGCAACAGGCCGAGGTTGTCGCCGATGCGAACATCGAACGGGTTGGACGGATAATTACGCAGCAGAATGTAGGGGGTGACATTGATCGGGTAAAACACCCCGTTGTTGGGAATCGTGGCTATTGCTATGCCACTGGGCACGGGCGTGTTGTAGAACGAGCCGTTGATGCGCAAACCGGTGCCTTCGCCGGCAAACTTTGGCCCGGGCGTCCACGCGGTACCCGCAGCACTCCCACTTGCCCAGAAGTCCGAATGCCAGGCGGGGCCGCCGCTGTAAGTGAAGCGACATTCCAACCTTGCCCCTTCCAACATGACCCGGGTGCGGTCTGCACTCAGGGTCACCGTGACCGGAACCTGCAGGTTGGGGTTGCCATTTTGCCAAGGCCCACCATTTACGCGACAGTCGACGGCATACGCGGTCGTCGTCATACCCGCCAGCACGATAAGCACTGCTGCTGCATAGAGTCGTTTCATGTTTATCTCTCGTTGCTCCTGTCTACCCGGATGCCACCAATTCATGTCTGGACTGACGGCTCGCCGCTAGGGGTAGTCCAACGTAAAAGTAGAGGTCACCGTATACGCACCGTGCCCTATGGTTTGATCCCTGATCGCGGTCGGCTCGCCCTGCACATAGGCTTTGAGCTCAATGACATTGTTGCCATCGCTCAACAGCTGTTTGTCGCTGACGGCATTCAAGGGCAAGGGCTTGTCGCTCAGGGTTTCTATGCCCACGCCAATCCCCGTGGCGCCACTGCCACCATCCAGCGCCAGCAAACCCGGAAGTTCGCGGTTTTCCGTACCGCCGAACATGATGGTCACCGAGTCGCCAATGGTGGTGTCACAGTCCTCCAGGTGCAGCTGGAAGCGCTTACCCACTGAACGCGTGTTGAGGTAGAGGTACTTGCTGGTCAGGTCCCAGAGTTCCAGGGTTATGGCCTCATCACCAGGACGGATGGTGCAGGCCTCTTCCACCAGGTTGCCCTTGAAGCTCAGGTTGTCCGCCGCATGCCCCATGGGGATCAGGCCTAAACCGAGCAGCACTGCCAGCCAGGCCTTATGCACAATTTCATATCGCATCAACTCAGCTCCTACTGGTATTCGGCCAACAATGTGGCCACTGCCGTAAACCGCGCCGGGGTCAGAACCGCGCCAGGCTGTTGCACCGGCACCACCTCCAAGGTCGGCGGGGACGACAGGTTGATGTCCATTGGCGTATTGAGTGGAAATGGCAGGCTGTTCTGGAAAACCCGAATGCCCAGCGCCGGCACGCTGGTCTGCACAGCAGCGCCGTCAAACGTGGTGGCGGTGCCGTTGACGCTTAGCTTCAACTCCCACGGCAGCGTATCGGTGCCACAGTTAATGGCGTAGCCGACGCCTTTGCGGTATTTCACCCCATCGACGCGCTTGACCCCGACGTCGCCAAAATCGACTTCAATGGTGTTGCCGCCGTCAATGGTGCAGGGCGGAGGTTCATTCAGCGTGCCGCTGAACGTCAGGTTGGCCGACACACCACTGCACAGGCCGATGGAGCACAGGGCGAGCAAGGCCCGCTGTGGCCAAACCTTCATTGATCGTTCCTCATAGAGATAGCCGTTATCGGTCGCCGTCATTGGTAATCGACCACCAGGGTCGCGGTGGCATCGAACGCCCCGCCGGTCAGCTGGCTGCCCGCACGCTTGACTGGCACCGCCTGCACCACAGGGAAATTGGGATAGGTAAAATTCACCCGGGTATTGAGCGGCCAGTCAGCGCCATTCACGAACAGCTTGACCCCAAGGTCGGGCTTGCGAGTGGAGAGCACGCGGCTGTCAAACGCTGCACCGGTGCCGTTGAGTGCCAGGGTCAACGCATTGCTGTAGGGGGAATCGCAGGTGACGGTATACGGCACATCGCGACGATAATTGACCCCGTCCACCCGTGACGTCTGCAGGTCGTTGCCAAACGGTACATCCAACGTATTGCCGCTGTTAATCACACATGGCGGCGGTGCAATGATGACCGCGCGAATCGTCAAACTGGTCTGTGCCTGCACGCCTTGGCTGACAGCCAACAGCAGGCTGCCAGCGATCAGAATGGCCCACGGGCCGATTGAGTTAGCCATCGCTCTGCCCTTACTCATAGTTGAGCCTGAATTCCACCACGGCCCTGAAAGCCCCACTGCTCAACGGCGCCGAGGTGCGCGTAGGCCGAACATTCCAGGTCTGGGTATTGCGGCCCACGGGCAGAATCAACGGTTCGCCCTTTGAGCCCAGCTGTACATCCCGGCCAAGGGGATCGGTCAATTGCAGGCCCATCCCGGTGATGCCCTGGACTTTGACCAACCGTGGATCATCGGCGTCGGCCGGCGCGACAAACGCCACCGACAACACAGGTTGGTAAGCACTCCATGTCAGGTTGCCCGTGCGTTCGTTGCGCACGCGACCGGCGGTGCGCATACAGTCGGTAAAACGCAGTTGAAAAGCCTTGGCGGGCGCCTGATCACCAGGCCGTTGCAAATGGCTGGTCGACACTGCGTCCAGGTCCACCGTCTGGTGCAATGAGGTCATATCCAGACTGCAAGGCGACTCATTCATGGCCCCGAGGACATTCAACATTCCGCTCATCCCTTCGATATCTTCGTCATCGTCGGCGGCGTGCGCGCCCATCGCCAAGACCCATAACAGGCAGCCCAAGACCTTCACACTTTGCGACTTCATGATGTTCTCCAGCAGCATTACTCATTTCGGCGCTGAGGCCTGCGCGTTGACCTGGCACGTATTGCCATTGCAGGTGAACGCCAGGAGTGGACGGCCGCCGTAATCATTCACATAGGCCAGATAAGGTGACGTACCCAGTGCCTTGGCACTGGGGCCCAGGGTCAGCGCGTCCTTGGGGGGAACCATCACCGGCGCAAAGCCCGGCACGGTTTTACCGTCTTTGCTGGCACGTGCATCCACCAGGGTCACGTAGTACGGCGTCGGGTTATGGACCCGGTATTGATCGCCTTCGCGGGTCAGGGTCAGTTTCTGCTGCCAGGGGTTGGACAGGTCTTGCTGGCTCGGCGCAATCGCATCCGGGCGGTAGAACAACTTGATGCGGGTTTGCAGGGCAATTTGCAGGGTGTTGGATTTATCACTGCGCGGCGGGATTTCGCGCAAATTGAAGTAATAGACCGTCTCGCGGTCCTGCGGCAACGACTTGGCGGCCGGCAGCGCCTGGACTTTCACCTGGCTTTGTTTGCCGGGTTCCAGGCGCTGGACCGGCGGCAGCACGATCAAGGGTGAATTGATTTTTTTACCGGTTTCATCCTCGATCCAACCCTGGGCCAGGTACGGCAGCTGAGTATTGTTGTTGGTGATGTTCACGCTGGTGGCATCTTTGCCGCCATCGAAAATCACCCGGGTACGATCCAGGCCAACCGCGGCGCTGGCGCCCTGGCTCAAGCCTAGGGCCAGCAGCGCGAACGCTGGGAAGGTGAGGCGCATATCAAGCTTCATGAGGCTGTGTTCTCCGTGTCGGTAAGCTCCCCGGTCAGCGTGGCTGGCTCGGGCAGGGATGGGGCAGCGGCAACTCTCTGGCAGCGCAGCTGCAGGGCGTGCGTCAAGCCATCGACGGGCAGAACGGTGGGGAGCGTGAGGATGCATTGCTCGTTGCCGCCCCAACTGACGACCATCTGCTCGCCGGCCTGCAGGCCGCTGAGGTAGACACTGCCGCCGTCATTCACAATGCCGGTGTCCTGTTGCTTGAGGTTCTTCACCGTGGCGCCAAAGGGCGGCGAACTGCCATCCGGCAGGCGCAGAATCGCCATGGCTTTTTCACCGGCAATCACGCTCAGCGAGCGATAACCAATCGCCCCTTCGGTGAGCGTCAACTGCGTGACCGATTGAGTGGCTTCGACCGTGCTCGGCAAGCGCTCCAGGTCCACGCTGGCTGCCGTACGCTGATAGCTGCTGATATCGGAAATAACCGCTTTGCCGAAGGCATTGCTGCGGGTCGGCGAGCCGTAACCGCGCACCGGCACGTCGGGTACACCGCCGGTGTCGAGCATCAGGCGCGTGCCGCCGGTACTGGTGGTACGGTGCAAGGCCGCGCCATATTGCGTGACCGTGCCACCGCCACGCGCCGACACACCCAGGCTGCTGTAGCCGCCCTCTTGCGTGCTGGCGCTGACGTCGATATCGGCCTGGTCGCCCATATGGCTCAAGTAACCGCTGGCGGACGAATCGCTGGCACTGAGCTGATAGCTGTTGCGCTCATCGAGACGATCGCTGTAGCGCGTCGCAAAGTTGTTCCTGCCGGCGGTGCGGTTGGCGTCCATCGACAATGTGCCGGTGCGCCCCAGCGGCAGGCTGACCGTGACGGCCATGCCGTTGTCTTTGTAGTTGTATTCCTGGGTGCGGTACATGTTCAAGGACAGGCTCATGTTCTTGACCGTGCCCACGTTGAAGTAGCGCGACAGCGACAGGTTCCAGCGCTGGGTGTCGGGCCTATCCCAGTAGGTTTGCTTGTTGTAGCTGGCGTAGACGGTGGCGCCCAGGTCACGAAACTGCTTGTTGACCGTGACCGTGTACAGCGCCTTGCTGCCACCAATCGGCTTCCAGCCCTCACTCGGGTCACGGTAATCACCACGCCCGCCGAGTTCACCGTTCAGCCCGTAATACCGGGCATCCAGGTATTCACTCATGCTCAAGAAGTTTTTCTCGGAGAACCGGTAACCGGCGAAGGTCACCTGGCTGTCGTACTGCTCAAAGTTCTTGGAGTATTGAAGGCGGTAGGATTTGCCCGACAGCGTCTCGTTCCACACCTCGGCGTGAGACTGCGTCACATCCAGCGAGACCGCGCCGAACGCCAGCAAGTCGCGCCCCGCCCCCACGGACAACGCCCGATAGTTGTTATCGGTCATGCCGCCGCCAAATAACGACCAGCCATTGCTGATGCCCCAGGAAAACTCCCCGGTGCCGAAAAAGTCGCCGTCACCGCCATGCTGAAGGTTGGACGGGCGCCCGGATGCCAGCTTGTAACGCACTTGCCCCGGGCGGGTAAGGTAAGGAACCCCGGCCGTATCCATCTGGAAGCTGTGGACCGAGCCGTCCTGTTCTTCCACCCGCACATCGAGCTTGCCCGTCACTGCATCCTGCAAGTCTTGAATACGAAAAGGCCCCGCCGCTACCAGGGTTTCGTAAAGCACGCGGCCCTGTTGGCTGATGATGACTTTGGCATTGGTCTTGGCCACCCCGACCACTTCCGGCGCATACCCACGCAGGTTGGGCGGTAACTGGCTTTCATCCGAGTTGAGCGCGGCACCGGTAAAGCGGAAGCTGTCGAACAGGTCCGAATACAGGTAGTTCTCGCCCACCACCAAACGTGCCTTCAGCGCAGGAATGGCGCGGTACGCGTAGTAGCGACTCCACTCCAGCTTTTGCGGCCCGGCCGCTTCCTGCCGGCCACGCTCGACGCGCCCCTGCCAATCGGCCCGCAACCGCCAGGCGCCGGCATTGGCGCCAACGGTGCCGTTGCCACTGAGGTTATTGCGGTTACCATCGCCGCGCTGGTAGTTGGACTGCGCCGTCAGACTGTAGTCAACCAACAACCCCGGCACCCCTTCGTCCCACCGCGAGGGCGGGTCCCAGTTGATGGCACTGTATTCGAGGTAGGCCTGGGGCAGATTGATGCTCAGCGTGGACGTGGCCAGGTCGCCACTGACCTCGGTGCCTGGCAAGCTTTGAACATCAAGGCATTCGCCGCCCTTCCACCAGGCAAGTTTGTCGGCATCCGCCGCTTTTAGCCCCAACTGCTCCACCAGGCTGCGAGATAAACACGCCTGACTGCCTTTGGGATCATTATCGGGGTGATAGAACGCCACCGATTGTTCGGCAATTGGCTGGCCGTTGATGTGCACGACCATCGAGTACGTGCCGGGCAAAATAAACCCGCTGCGCGCAAATTGAGACAAGTCAATGTTGGTGCGATCAATCAAGTCAAGAACGTCGGTATTAAACTCGATATCGCCGGCACCCAATGCAGTTCCCGCCAGAGACATCAGCCCGCCAAACAGACTCGGGCGCAGCGTGTTTTTGATCTTCGCTGTATTCAACATGAAAGCCTGTCCATCAATGTTCAAAAGTATTCCAACTTGAACCGCACTGCGGCACTGTGGGCGCCCACTACCAGTGGCAGTCCATTGCCAACCAGATAAAACCTGTAGTTAAGTGTCATATCGCCCTCCGACAGTGGCGTAGGCGACATTCGCTGCCCGGGAATACTCTCTTCGCCGGCCGCGTCCACAATGTGCAGGGCAACCCCCTGGGAGCCACCGAACACAGCGAAGGAAAGCCCAGCCCGGTCGGTCGGCCCATCAAACGTCACCCGCATGTGCTCCCAGTCAGGCAGGGTTGCCCCTGGGCGCGACGGGTCCGGACGTGTCAGTGAGCAGTTGACCAAACGCAACTGAAACGGGTGATCTTCTCCCCGCGTGTTGCGCAACAGCCGGCCAACTGGCTCCGACGGCATCTCGATGGTTTGATCGATACTGCTCAGCTCCAGCCCGCAGGCTGAGTCCACGACTTCTCCGCCCAACAGGACGACGCCTTCACCCTGCGAAGCGTCCTGGGCCAGAGCGTAAGGGCAGATCAACGTCGTCAATGAAGAGGCGATAGCTAAACGTAGGAATGTTTTCACCTGGATCTCCCGTCAGCGTCCCCCCGCCACACGTGGCGGCGGGGGGAAAAACTTACTGATAAGCCAAGGTAAAGTTGGTTACTGCGCTGAAATCGCCAGGAATGATCGGGTCCGTGGCGGCACCTTGCACATAAGCGCCGAACTCCAGGGTGTTGTTGCCGGTGGAGATGACTTGCGGGGTGGTAGGAACACCCAGCTCAACAGGTGCGCCACCGTGGGTCATCATGATGCCCACGCCGCCAGCGCCGCCGACCGTACCGATCGCACCTGGAACCACGCTCGACGGTGCGCCGGTGAAGGTCGTGGTCACGGTGTTATCGGTCAGGCCGGACAGGTCGCAGCCTTCCAGTTCAATCAGCACGCGGCGCGCTTCAGACTTGCCGCCCGATTCCAGTTGGTGTTTGGCAATCGCCCCCAGGCGAACGGTCTGATCCACAGAGTCAGGCTTGATGGAGCAAGCACCCGAATGCACCGACCCCAGAAACGTGACGGTCCCATCCGCTGCCTGCGCAACAGAGATCGAGCCGGCCAACAGACCGATAGACAACAGCGCAGCTTTCATTTTGGTATTCATCTACAGATTCCCACTTATTAACAAGTGTCATTAAAGAAGCCCGGCCACAGGTCGGTGCAGGGCTGATTAAACGAGCGGTTATAACCCGTGCTGTTAAGCCGATGATTCCTGAGTTTTTCCAACTTGTTGTATTGCAATCCAGGAATCAGCTCAACGCCGGGCAATTCTCCACTTCACACTTGAGCAAGTAAGCCGTCTGTTTCCGCAAACCAAGTAGCCGCAGTACGCCAAAGCGCGCAGGAAAAACATGGCTATTTGCCAAAACTTTAAAACTGGCTGAAGGAAAAGGACTACATGCAGATTAATGAGAACAATTCAAATCAGACCGTCTCTGTAAGATGGGGATTACGCGCATTAAAAAATAACCGTGTTTACGGACTTTGAGCAACTAATCAAACAAGCAGAGAAGTACCTGATTATTACCAAACAGCGAATGCGCAAAGGGGGAGCACGCTCCCCCTTTTGTATGGATAGGTGTGAGCTGTCGATTGACTAACGCACCGCCTCAAACAATCCGGTAGCGCCCATGCCACCGCCCACGCACATGGTGACGATGCCGTAGCGCAGGTTACGTCGCTGCAACTCACGCACCAGGTGCCCGACCTGCCGCGACCCGGTCATGCCGAACGGGTGGCCAATGGAGATCGAGCCACCGTTGACGTTGTATTTGCCATTGTCGATTTCCAGGCGATTGCGAGCATAGAGGCACTGCGAGGCAAACGCTTCGTTAAGCTCCCACAGGTCGATATCCGCCACCTGCAAACCCTTGGCCTTGAGCAATTTGGGTACCGAGAACACCGGGCCGATGCCCATCTCGTCCGGCTCGCAACCGGCCACGGTAAAGCCACGGAAAAACGCCTTGGGTTTGAGTCCCAATTGCAGGGCTTTTTCCAGGCTCATCACCAAGGTCATCGAAGCGCCATCGGACAACTGCGAAGAGTTGCCCGCCGTCACCGAACCGTCTTCGGCAAACACCGGCTTGAGGCCATTGAGGCTGGCCAGTGTGGTGTCCGGGCGGTTGCAGTCGTCACGGTCGACCACGCCATCGAGCACCTGCACCTCGCCGGTGTTTTTGTCTTCGACCTTGTACTTGACGGCCATCGGCACGATTTCATCGTTGAACAAGCCGTCGGCCTGGGCTTGGGCGGTACGTTGCTGGCTTTGCAGGGCGTACAGGTCCTGTTCTTCGCGGCTGACGTTATAGCGGCGCGCGACGATCTCGGCAGTCTGGCCCATGGGGAAGTAGATGCCCGGCACCTGCTCTTTGAGCAGCGGGTTGATCAGGTTATCGGTGTTGACACTTTTCATGGTCAGGCTGATGGACTCGACGCCACCGGCAACGATGATATCGCTGCAACCCGAGGCAATCTGGTTGGCCGCAATCGCAATCGCCTGCAAGCCCGAGGAACAGAACCGGTTGAGGGTCATGCCCGCCGTCCCGGTGCCCAGTTGCGAGAGCACCGCCACGTTGCGCCCGATGTTGTAGCCCTGGGCACCTTCGTTGGAGCCGGCGCCGACGATGCAATCCTCGACCGTCGCCGGGTCGACGCCATTACGCGCCAGCAGCGCGTTGACGCAATGGGCCGCCATGTCATCCGGGCGCGTCTGGTTGAACTTGCCACGAAAGGACTTGGCCAGGCCGGTTCGCACGCTGTCGACGATCACTACTTCACGCATGGGCTACCTCGATCTTGTGGTTGGGAGATGGACCGAGCATAGAGGCCGGCCTGCCCAACCGCGACGATCATTCACCTGGCATATACAAAAGCATGACCGCCTGAACGAGGCTTCTGTGGCGAGCAGGCTTGCTCGCGCTGGGCTGCGCAGCGGCCCCAAAACCTGCCAATGAGGTCTACCAGAAAGAACGCGCTGCCTGGGTCGGGGGCTGCTGCGCAGCCCAACGCAGGGCAAGCCTGCTCGCCACAGAAGCCTCTGTTCACCACAGGACTTGAAGGCGACGCAAACTGTGGCGAGCGAGCTTGCTCGCGCTGGGCCGCGAAGCGGCCCCAAAACCTGCCAATGAGGTCTGCCAGAAAGAACGCGCTGCCTGGGTCGGGGGCTGCTGCGCAGCCCAACGCAGGGCAAGCCTGCTCGCCACAGAAGCCTCTGTTCACCACAGGACTTGAAGGCGACGCAAACTGTGGCGAGCGAGCTTGCTCGCGCTGGGCTGCGCAGCGGCTCCAAAACCTGCCAATGAGGTCTGCCTGAGAGAACGCGCTGCCTGGGTAGGGGCTGCTGCGCAGCCCAACGCAGGGCAAGCCTGCTCGCCACAGAAGCCTCTGTTCACCACAGGACTTGGAGGCGACGCAGACTGTGGCGAGCGAGCTTGCTCGCGCTGGGCTGCGCAGCGGCCCCAAAACCTGTCAATGAGGTCTACCAGAAAGAACGCGCTGCCTGGGTCGGGGGCTGCTGCGCAGCCCAACGCAGGGCAAGCCTGCTCGCCACAGAAGCGTCGCTCACCACGGGAACCTCACCACAGGAAGTGCCGCCAGCTTTATTTCTTTTTCTTCTTATCGTGCTTGTCGGTCTTGTCGAACGCTTCTTCCAGCGCGCGGTTGATGGTGCGCAGCACCTTGACCCGCGCCCAGCGTTTGTCGTTGGCTTCCACTAGGGTCCAGGGCGACACTTCGGTGCTGGTGCGGTCGACCATGTCACCCACCGCCGCCCGGTAGTCATCCCACTTGTCGCGGTTGCGCCAGTCGTCTTCGGTGATTTTGAAGCGTTTGAAGGGAATTTCCTCACGGGCCTGGAAGCGCTCCAACTGTGTATCTTTGTCGATCGCCAGCCAGAACTTGACCACGATCACCCCCGCATCGCGCAGTTGCTCCTCGAAGTCATTGATCTCGCCATAGGCACGCATCCAGTCCGTCGGGGTGCAGAAGCCCTCGATGCGTTCCACCAATACGCGGCCGTACCACGAGCGGTCGAACACGGTGAACATGCCGCGAGCCGGAATCTTCTGCCAAAAGCGCCATAGATACGGCTGGGCGCGCTCGTCTTCACTCGGCGCGGCAATCGGCACGATATGGTACTGGCGCGGGTCCAGCGCTGCCGCCACGCGGCGGATCGCGCCGCCCTTGCCCGCCGCATCGTTGCCTTCAAACACGGTGATCAATGCGTGCTTGCGCATGCGCTTGTCGCGCATCAAGCCAGAGAAGCGCGCCTGCTCGGTAATCAGTTGCTCTTCGTAATCATCTTTTTCCAGGCGCTGGGTCAAATCGAGGCTGTCGAGCAGGCCCTTCTTGTCCACGGAGGCAATCAAAGGCGCCGGGTTCATGCCGCTGGCCTTGCCCTTGGGCAGCTTCAAGGCGTTTTGCAGGCTTTCGAGCAGGATCTTGCCCACCGTGAGGCTGCGGTAATTCGCATCCACGCCTTCGATCACATGCCACGGCGCGTAGTCACGGCTGGTGCGGCGCAGGATGCGCTCGCCGAAATGCACAAACTTGTCGTAGGTTTTGGACTGCTGCCAGTCCAGCGGGCTGATGCGCCAGCTGTGCAGCGGGTCGTCGGCCAGCGCCTTGAGGCGTGCCTTCATCTGTTTCTTGGACAGGTGGAACCAGAACTTGAAGATCAGCGCGCCTTCATCACAGAGCATCTTTTCCAGGCGCTCGGCACCGGCGATGGCCTGGTCCAGGCGCGCGTCCTTGATCTGGCCATGCACGCGGCTTTGCAGCATCTGGCTGTACCAGTTGCCGAAAAAGATGCCCATGCGCCCCTTGGCCGGCAGTTGACGCCAATAGCGCCACGCCGGTGGGCGCGCCAGTTCTTCGTCAGTCTGCTGGTCAAAGGTGCGCACTTCGATCAGCCGTGGGTCCATCCATTCATTGAGCAGCTTGACGGTTTCGCCCTTGCCCGCGCCCTCGATGCCATTGATCAGGATGATCACCGGGAAGCGCTTCTGCTGTTGCAGTTCGTACTGTACTTCCAGCAAGGCTTCACGCAGGGCCGGCACTTCGGCGTCGTACGTGTCTTTATCGATGGCGTGACCGATTTCGGCGGATTCGAACATGGGCAGCTCCATTTCAAGATGGCTCAAGACTAGCGGATTGGGCACCACGCCACTCAAAGAATTCCAAAACAGTTGCCATGGATCAATCGCCGTCCCCTATGGCTAGTTCCCTGGCAGATGGCAAATGCCAAGGTCATGCTGCCTCAACATCTGCTGTGTGAGCCGCTCTACCACTTCGGTAATGGCCTGCCGGCGAGGCGAACGCAGGGCCTCCATTTGCTCAAGGTACTGCGCGTCGGTGAGATTCTGGCTGTTCTCAAAAAGTGCTTGTTGCTGCGTATCAAAGGGTTCTGTCGCCGACTCGAACGCACCGGAAAACTGCTGCTTGAGGTGGGTTTTCCAGAACGCCAGCTGTGAAATAAAACGCAAGAACGTGGGGGACAGCTCTGCCGTGCGCACTTGGGAGTGCGCCACCTCCAGACTGTCGCTGGTCACATTGGCAAATTCTCCATATTGAATGTGCTTGGGCTGCCCCGGTAGCTGCAGGGTTTTGGCCAACCCTACCCGGAATGCCAGGCTGACTTCCAGCGGGTCCACGGACGCGTTTTCGACAGCGTAGGTGGCCGCAATTTTCTCCAGCTCGCTGAGGCGAAACAACCCTCGGCCCAAGTTCAACAGCGCCCCGGAATTGCCTTTTACACGACCGGCCTGCTGCGTTGCCTTCTCGACCTCCTTGAGCACCTCCATCTGACTGAAAATCTGCGCGGCGTCGTCTGCGCAGTTCGCCGGATGAGCCGCCAGTTGAAAGACCTGCTCGCGCAGATCGGTACTGTCGTGGGTCGACTGCAACACGTCCCAGACCCGCCGGGTCAAGTCCTCGTGCACATGACGATTGTCGGCAGTACCGGACAGCTCAGCCAGCAAGTGGAACAACGGCGTCGAGTCCGGGTCATCCCGCAGGTTGGCCCACACGGTAGATTTGTGGGCCTCTCGGGCGGCCACCTCGTCCGGCAACCACAATGCCCTGGCCTTCAGTTCGGTCATGCGTGGCTGATCGTCCTCTACAAACCCCATGCCAATTCCCACTTCGTCACGGTAACGCGTAAGCGCGGTTATCGTGGTACTGGAGAGCGGGTTGCCGCCCAGGTCAATCGACTGGCTGAAACTGCGTGACACCGTAAACAACCACTCAGGCAACACGGTGATCACGTTATCGCGCAGGTCCACTTGCTCCAGGTGAGCCAGGCGCCCAAGCCCTGCGGGTAAGTCGACGATTTTGGTGTCCTGCAACAACAGGGTGTGCAGGTCACGCATCCGGCTGACATCCACCAACTTGTCCAGCGGGTTGTGGCTCAGATCCAGCAGGCGCAACGTATTCAGGTCTGCCAGTTTCAGTCGGGTGTATTCGGTGAGCACAAGACGGTTGCGGGGCATCGACAAACTTTCCAGGTCGAGCATTCGCGAAAATACCTCCGGCAAGCGGGTCAGTCGGTTACGCCCCAGTTTCAAATGCTGCACGCCTTTAAAGCACTTCAGGAAATAGGCGACGTCATCGCCCAGTCGCATGTTCCTGAGTGACAACTGCCGAACATGGTCGAAACGTATGTCGGCTGGCAGCGTCGGCAGTGAGCCAACGCGCATCCCATCCAGGTTCAAACTGGCAACGGACGTCTGATGCTCATCCAGAGCAAAGCTTTGACGCCGCCAACACGCTTCAATGCGCTCAGCCACCTGCTGGCGGCTAGTACGAACGTCACTCAGGCCCGGCTGTGTCTCCATGCCCTGGATATCGGTTTTCCAATGCTTGAGCAGCGCGCGCAAATGGCCGAGTTCTGCCTTCAAACGTTTGACCGCCTTGGCCCGGGCCAGATGGTCAGCGCCCAACGTCATCAATAGCGAAGACACTTGAGCCTCACTGAACAATGGGTACAAACGCTTTACCTTACGCACCAGTGCGGCTGGATGAACCAACGGCCCCGTCGGCAAATCGGCCATTTCACAGCTCACCCCCTGCGACGCCGGTTCGCTGACCTGGCTGGAAAAAGCCTCGACAGCCAGTTCCCGATCGCCTTTCGCTTGCGAGGCGCTCATGTATCGCAAACGCCAAATGTTACTGGCGTCCTTCAGCGGCAATCCCAATGCCACTCGCTGGCCATCCATCAGCGTTGCATCGATCGCCTCGAACAGGCCGTCCGGCCCGGCATAAGGTCCGCCGAGACTGCGGCCGTTGTCGTTGAACGCTTCAAACCCTGCGTTCGACCTGACTACTACTCGCCGCACACCAGCGTCTTTGAACGCGCCCAAGGCCAACAAGTCGCCTTGAGGCGAGTCCTGGCGCAACTCAAGCCGCAGCTCTGCCCCCCACCCCGCCAAGCGCGGCATTGTCCGAACGGCGATGAGGGCAGTATCCAGGCTGGCCAACTCTGGCTGCTCAAACCCCATCAAGGCGCGGTCCAGGCGTTGTGCCTCAAGAGCACGTTGCACTGACTCGGCCAACGCCATGGGAACCCGTTGATTATCGCGCAGGGACTCACGCTGCACGGTGGTCGTTTCGGCCATCAATTCGCGCATCAGCGTGCAGGGCAATTGCGGGTAGGTGCGCCTGAGCAACGCCCATTCCGGCGGTACGGGCCCATCATAGGTCTGATACAACTGCTCAAACAGCGGCTTGCGATCAGCCTTCAGATGCGCGAGCAACTGACGCGCCAGCACGGTGTGCGCCTGATCGGCGTCTACGCCCTCTCCCAACAAGCCGGTCTTTTGTGCGTCATCCAGCCCGGACAACAGCACTTCAAACACTTTCCCCTCACTGAGCATCGGCTCGGTGATCGTCAAACGCAGGCCTGCATCGTAAGGTTCGCTGGCAGGGTAACGCGCCATGACACTGCGCTTTGCATCCAGCAGCTCAAAATAGCGCCCGGCGGGCCACCCCGGTAACAGGGGCAAGGCATGCATCTGCAAGGTCGAGTTTTCAATGTTGGGGGAAGCACCGCTTTCCAACTGCCAGTTCAAATCGCGAATGGACTGATCGAGCCTGAAACGTTCGTACAGATCGCGAAAGCGTGCGGGAAACGGCAGACACTCCTGGGCCTGATAGACGCCCCAATCATCGGGCAAATCCATAATGGCCTTGATCTGTAGAAGTTTGCGAGGAGGGAGCGAAGAGCCGGGACCTGTCGGTTTCAACCGCGAAAAAAGATACTCCGGGTTCTCCCACTCGTCGGGCTTCTCGAACGCAAAACGCCAGCTACCTTCACCGTTATGCAGCAATTTCGGGCGATAAGCCGTCTGCCGCACCGGGTGGCTGGCCCGCCATTGATCCAGTCTCGCGTCGAACGCGATCCGGTGGATACAGTCATTGACCTTGACGTACGAATGCCCCTCCACCGTGTAGATTCCCGACGCGTCGGCAACCTGCTCGTCGCCAAGGCGCTGATCATGGACGTATTGCGTGATATCCGGACGCCACAGCCGCTGGTTGCCCACAGCGGGGTTTATCACCTCGAATTTACGGAAAAAACCATTCAGATTAAGGCCGGTACGCTGCATGGCCGAACCGACAACCTTGCTCCCTGCCGCGAACAACACCATCGACGTGATGTTTTGCGCGATCACTGCCAACTGCTGGAACGCCTCATTCTTATCACCACGGCGCCAGTCTTCAATGCCCTCATAGAGTTCGCCGAGCATCTGGCCTACCGCCACGGCTGTCATCAATAACCCCAGCTCCGGGACGACAAACCCTGCGAGGTTGAGCACCGTCAAACCGGCGTCCAGATACGTCTGCAAGCGCTGCTCACGGACGTCCTCATCGACCTCGGCCACCGGCACCGCCAGGGCCCGTGCATCGGCTTGCAGCTTTGCGGCGTAAGTGTCGAAAAAGTGCCGCGCCAGGCTGGCCGTAATGGGGTTGGCGTCCAGCGCCCCCAGGCTCTGGGCTTGATCGAAACGGGTGAAGAACCCAACCCGGTCCCCCTGGCTCAGGTAACGCGTAAAGAAGGCACGGTACGCGGCCAGTGCAAGCTTGCGCTTGAGGTAGACCTGAAAGTCGTCAAGCGAGGCATACTCAAAGAATGGCCGTTCCGGTTCATTGGGCATGTACACCACACAAGGCGCTTGCGGGTATTGCGCAATCGAGCGAGCGGAAAACACCAGAATGCTCCACAGGCATCCGCCCTGGGTATTGAGCCCTTGCCAAATGACCGGGCGCCCGTCGTACAGCACCCCTTCGGCCTGGGCCTGGGACGGCGTCAATTGGCGGTCCAGCAATGTGCACAACATCGCGTAGGTGCCTTGGGTAATGTCCCCTCGCATCAAGGCAATATGGGCGTCGACTTTTACGTCCAGGATTTTCATCCGACCGATATCGGTCGCTACATTATTGAGGTAAGGCTTATCACCTGCCGGGTCGCTGTCAAGTTCAAGCACGTCACTGATGTGCTGCTGATACAAGCGGCCAAGATCCAGGGCGCGACACCCCTGCGCAAACTCGAGGGGTGTAATGCCAATGACTTCACGATCAGCAGACCCCGACTGCAACAGCGACCCGACGGGAAAGTGCTGCGCCCGGGCTTCATCCTCTGAGAAATTCTGCATCGCCACATGCAGCAGGCTGTCCTGCACCAACCTCACCGTCTTCACATACTTCAACGGCAAGACCTCTTTCTCGTATTCGTTTACCGCACGAATAAAAAGATCTTTTTTGGGGTCCACAACCCGTTGCCATCGCGTAGAGCAGTATTGCTTGAGCCGCTCACTGCAAAACTCATCCAGCGCCTGCAATGGCTTCAATCGCTCGGCGACGGCTGCCTGGGCATCTGCAACCTGCAGGCCATCTTTAGTCAATGCATCCAGCACGCCGGGCGGCGCGTTGACCATCCAGCCAGGCAGTTGCTTTTGCAGCACCTGAGCTTTGTCCAGATCGCCCGTCATTTCCAGCAAGGCCGCTTGCAGCTGGCTCTGGGTCAATTGGCTCAGTTTATTGTTCAAATCATCCTGGGTGCGCATCAGCAATATCCTTTATTGCCTATCAATCAAGGAATGACGATACCGCAGCAATCTGCCCAGGATTAGCGCTGATTGTTGATGGCTTGGAGGCTGCGCACAGCAGTTTTTTCCATGCAAAATCTATTGGGTTACCACCCGCAATCAGCCCTCTGCCCCGTGATCGGCTAGAATGGCCGCCTTGCCTTTGTCTGCTTTTTTTATGAGTCGCCCATGAACCCCATCACCCACGCCCAGCTCGATTGGGATGACCAAGGTCGACCGCACTCGCGGGTCTTCGATGATGTGTACTTCTCCGACAAGTCGGGCCTTGAAGAAACCCGCTATGTGTTCCTTGAGCAGAACCGCTTGCAGGCGCGCTTTGCGGCCCTGCCGGTGGGTGGGCGACTGGTCATTGGCGAGACCGGCTTCGGCACGGGTTTGAATTTTCTCTGCGCATGGCAACTGTTTGAACAGCACGCCGTGGCCGGTGCGCGACTGCACTTCGTCAGTGTGGAAAAGTACCCTCTGAGCCACACCGACCTGCAACGCGCCCTGGCCCTCTGGCCGGAACTCAGTGCCTTCGCCGAGCAACTGTTGGCTCAGTACATTGCGATCCATCAAGGCTTCCAGCGCCTGGTGCTGGATAACGGCCGGGTGACCCTGACGCTGTTGATCGGCGACGCCCCGGAGCAATTGCCGCAACTGGACGCGCAAATCGACGCGTGGTTTCTCGACGGTTTTGCCCCGGCCAAGAACCCCGACATGTGGACCGCTGAGTTGTTCGCCGAACTGGCGCGCCTGGCGGCACCGGGTTCGACCATCAGCACCTTCACCAGCACCGGCTGGGTACGCCGGTTGATCAATGCCGCCGGGTTCAAGATGAAACGCACACCGGGCATCGGCCATAAATGGGAAATACTGCGCGGTGAGTTCCTCGGCTGGCCCGAAGATACGCCACCGCCGGCCACACCCAAACCCTGGTTTGCGCGCCCGGCAGGCATCGAAGGCGAACGCCACGCCATGGTCATCGGCGGCGGCCTGGCCGGTTGCGCCACCGCCGCCAGCCTGGCCGCTCGCGGTTGGCGCGTGAGCTTGCTGGAACGTCACGCCGCCCTGGCCCAGGAAGCATCGGGCAACCCGCAGGGCGTGCTGTACCTCAAGCTGTCGGCCCATGGCACAGCATTGTCGCAGCTGATACTCAGCGGTTTCGGCCACACCCGGCGCCTGCTGGAGCACTTGCAGCGCGGCGTTGACTGGGACGGTTGCGGTGTCCTGCAACTGGCGTTTGACGCCAAGGAAGCCCAACGCCAGGCGCAACTGGCCGAGGCCTTCGCACCGGATCTGTTGCACCTGCTGGGCCGCGATCAGGCTCAACTACAGGCCGGCATACAATTGGCCCAGGGCGGGCTGTTTTTCCCCGAAGGTGGCTGGGTGCATCCACCGGCGCTGTGCCAATGGCAAGCCACGCATCCGCTTATCAAGGTGCTTACCCATCACGAGGCGCTGGAGCTGCACCGCGTCGACGAGCAGTGGCAAGCCCGTGACGGCGATGACGTACTGGCAAGCGCCAACGTGGTAGTGCTGGCCGGTGCAGCCGAAATCAAGCGATTCCCGCATAGTGCGGGCTTGCCGCTCAAGCGCATTCGCGGGCAGATCACACGTTTGGCGCAAACTCCGGCGAGTGCGGCATTGGCCACCGTGGTGTGCGCCGAAGGTTATGTGGCACCCGCGCGCCTTGGCGAACACACCTTGGGCGCCAGTTTTGATTTCAACAATGAAGACCTCACCCCTACCCTCGCCGAGCACACGGGCAACCTTGCGATGCTGCGGGAGATTTCCGAAGACCTGCTGCTGCGTCTTGGCGCTGACTCACTAAACGCCGAACACTTGCAAGGCCGCGCCGCCTTTCGTTGCACCAGCCCTGACTACCTGCCAATCGTCGGCCCCTTGGCCGAAAGCGCTGCGTTCCAACAGGCTTATGCCGTACTGGGCAAAGACGCCCGGCAAGTCCCGGATACGCCCTGCCCGTGGTTGCCGGGCCTGTATATCAACAGCGGCCACGGCTCACGCGGGCTGATCACCGCGCCCCTGTGCGGCGAACTGCTGGCCGCCTGGTTGAGCGACGAACCGCTGCCGGTGCCGGCCAGCGTGGCCGAAGCCTGCCACCCGAACCGGTTTGCCTTGCGCGCGCTGGTTCGAGGAAAACCGGCGACACGCTGATCACCGTGAGGGAAGAAACGACGCCGTCGCGAGCATCGCGGCTATTTGCCTTATAACTTATCGGTCTAAAACTCCACGCATAGCACTGGGTCAGTTTCTGGGTACGCGCCCTGTCGGGCGTATCGAGTATTGCCCTCCCCAACGGAAAAACCGGTAAGGAATTTATGTGTGGACTAGCTGGCGAGTTACGCTTTGATCATCAACCTGCCGACCTGGCAGCCGTAGAGAGAATCACCCATCACCTTGCCCCGCGAGGCCCGGACGCCTGGGGTTTCCATGCCCAAGGGCCGATTGCCCTGGGCCACCGCCGCCTGAAGATCATGGACCTGTCGGACGGCTCCGCCCAACCGATGGTCGACGCCCAGCTGGGGCTGTCCCTGGCGTTCAATGGTGCAATCTATAATTTCCCGGAATTGCGTGAAGAGCTGGAAGCCCTGGGCTACGCCTTCTATTCCGGCGGTGACACCGAAGTGCTGCTCAAGGGCTATCACGCCTGGGGCGAAGCCTTGCTGCCCAAGCTCAATGGCATGTTTGCCTTTGCCATCTGGGAGCGTGACGCGCAGCGCCTGTTTATCGCCCGTGACCGTCTGGGTGTGAAGCCGTTGTACCTGTCGCGCACCGGCCAGCGCCTGCGTTTTGCCTCAGCGCTGCCGGCCCTGCTTAAGGGCGGCGATATCAACCCGATCCTGGATCCGGTCGCACTCAACCACTACCTCAATTTCCACGCCGTGGTGCCTGCACCGCGCACCTTGCTGGCAGGCATCGAAAAGCTGCCGCCGGCAAGCTGGATGCGCATCGATGCCAACGGCACCACCGAACAGAAAACCTGGTGGACCCTGCCTTACGGCCCGCACGAGGATGAAAAAAACCTCAGCCTCGAAGACTGGACCGACCGCGTGCTCGACAGCACCCGCGAAGCCGTGGCGATCCGCCAACGTGCGGCCGTGGATGTCGGCGTGCTGCTCTCGGGCGGTGTCGATTCGAGCATGCTGGTGGGCCTGCTGCGGGAAGTCGGCGTGCAGGATTTGTCGACCTTCTCCATCGGTTTTGAAGACGCCGGTGGCGAACGTGGCGACGAGTTCCAGTATTCGGATTTGATCGCTAAACACTACGGCACCCGTCACCACCAGTTGCGCATCGCCGAAAGCGAAATCATCGAGCAACTGCCGGCAGCGTTCCGTGCCATGAGCGAGCCGATGGTCAGCCATGACTGCATCGCCTTCTACCTGTTGTCGCGGGAAGTGGCCAAACATTGCAAAGTGGTGCAAAGCGGCCAGGGCGCGGATGAACTGTTCGCCGGTTACCACTGGTACCCGCAGGTGGACGGCGCCAACGACCCGTATGCCGCCTACCGAGACGCATTTTTCGACCGCAGCTACGACGACTATGCCGCCACCGTCGCGCCAAAATGGCTGACCGCCAATGACGCCGCCGGTGACTTTGTGCGCGAGCATTTTGCCATGCCCGGCGCGGACGCCGCCGTGGACAAGGCCTTGCGCTTGGACAGCACCGTGATGCTGGTGGACGACCCGGTCAAACGCGTCGACAACATGACCATGGCCTGGGGCCTGGAGGCGCGCACGCCGTTCCTGGACTACCGCCTGGTAGAACTGTCAGCCCGTGTGCCAGGCAAATTCAAATTGCCCGATGGCGGCAAGCAGGTGCTCAAAGAAGCCGCGCGCCGAGTCATCCCCAGCGAAGTCATCGACCGCAAGAAAGGCTACTTTCCGGTGCCGGGCCTCAAGCATTTGCAGGGCGATACCTTGAACTGGGTGCGCGATCTGCTGATGGACCCAAGCCAGGATCGCGGCCTGTTCAACCCGGCCATGCTTGACCGCCTGCTGACCGACCCGCAAGGCCAACTGACGCCGCTGCGCGGCTCCAAACTATGGCAGCTGGCAGCGCTGAACCTGTGGCTCAGCGAACAAGGAATCTGATCGATGAAACCTCTTGCAGCGGCTTACAGCCAACGCTTGCTCAAGGGCCAGGCGCCGACCTACGAGCGCCTGCAGGCGCGCCTGGCTGAAGACGGCAGCCCACTGGGCGCCGAGCCGATTGCCGTGCATTGCGGCTGGGGCCGGTTGTTGATCGGGCACACCTTTCCGGACCCGGCCAGCCTGGCCGAGGAACTGCTCAATGAGCAGGCGGGCGAGCGCGACATCGCGCTGTACGTGGCGGCGCCCCAGCAAATCCTCGGGATTGACCCGCAGCAGTTGTTCCTCGACCCCTCCGACACCTTGCGCCTGTGGTTCAGCGATTACCGCCCCGCTACGCGGGTATTTCGCGGCTTTCGCATTCGCCGCGTGCAAACCGACGCCGATTGGCAGGCGGTCAACCAACTCTACCAAGGCCGTGGCATGTTGCCCGTCGACGCCAAGCGCCTGACACCACGCCATCAAGGCGGCCCGGTGTATTGGCTGGCCGAGGATGAAGACAGCGGCGCGGTGATCGGCAGCGTGATGGGCCTGAACCATCAAAAAGCCTTCCACGACCCGGAAAACGGTTGCAGCCTGTGGTGCCTGGCGGTCGACCCGCAGTGCACGCGCCCCGGTGTGGGCGAGGTGCTGGTGCGCCACCTGGTGGAGCATTTTATGAGCCGTGGCCTGAGCTATCTCGACCTGTCGGTGCTGCACGATAACCGTCAGGCCAAAAGCCTCTACGCCAAGCTCGGTTTTCGCGCGCTGACCACCTTTGCGATCAAGCGCAAGAACGGCATCAACCAGCCGCTGTTTCTCGGCCCCGGCCCGCAGGCAGGCTTTAACCCGTATGCGCGCATCATTGTCGAAGAAGCCCATCGACGTGGCATTGATGTGCAAGTGGATGACGCCGACGCCGGCTTGTTCACCCTCAGCCACGGCGGGCGCCGTGTGCGTTGCCGCGAGTCGTTGAGCGACCTGACCAGCGCCATCAGCATGACCCTGTGCCAGGACAAGAGCCTGACCCACAAGACGCTCAGCGCAGCGGGGTTGAAACTGCCGTCGCAACAATTGGCCGGCAGTGCCGACGACAACCTGGAGTTTCTCGACGAGCATCAGCGCATCGTGGTCAAGCCGCTCGATGGCGAACAAGGCCAAGGCGTGGCAGTGGATCTGCAGACCATCGAGGAGGTGCAAAAAGCCATCGAGACGGCGCGTCAATTCGACAGCCGTGTGCTGCTCGAAAGTTTCCACGAAGGCCTCGACCTGCGCATCCTGGTGATCGGCTTTGAGGTAGTTGCCGCTGCAATTCGGCGCCCGGCCGAGGTTACCGGTGATGGTCAGCACTCTATCGGTGCTTTGATCGAAGCCCAGAGCCGTCGCCGCCAGGCGGCCACCGATGGTGAGAGCAAAATCCCGCTGGACGCCGAAACCCAACGCACGTTGCACGCCGCCGGTTACGACTACAGCAGCATCTTGCCCCGTGGCCAAACCCTGGCGGTGCGCCGTACCGCCAACCTGCATACCGGCGGTTGCCTGGAAGACGTCACCGCGATCCTGCACCCGACATTGGTAGACGCCGCCGTGCGCGCCGCCCGTGCATTGGACATTCCCATGGTCGGCCTGGACCTGATGGTGCCCGCCGCCGACCAGCCCGAGTATGTGTTTATCGAAGCCAACGAACGCGCCGGGCTGGCTAATCACGAACCGCAACCGACAGCGGAGAAGTTTGTGGATTTGTTGTTTCCGCACAGTCAGCCGACGGCTTGAGTGATGTGTTGCCTGGACTGGCGCCATCGCGGGCAAGCCCGCTCCCACAGTTTGATCGCGTTCCAATGTGGGAGCCGGGCTTGCCCGCGATGAGGCCGGCACAGCCTATGAACCTCTCAGCACCTCATCGAAACCATCGATGCCCTCAACTCATCAGGAGTTTCCATGACCCGAACCATCCCCGAACCGGATCTCAACTACCTGCAGAAAGTGCTGCTGGAAATGCTTGCCATCCCCAGCCCCACGGGGTTCACCGACACCATCGTGCGCTACGTCGCCGAGCGCCTGGAAGAGCTCGGCATTCCCTTTGAAATGACCCGGCGCGGCACCATCCGCGCCACGCTAAAGGGCCAGAAAAACAGCCCCGACCGCGCTGTTTCCGCGCACTTGGACACCATCGGCGCCGCCGTGCGTGCGATCAAAGACAACGGCCGCTTGACGCTCGCACCGGTGGGCTGCTGGTCGAGCCGTTTTGCCGAAGGCAGCCGTGTCAGCCTGTTTACCGACAACGGCGTGATCCGTGGCAGCGTGCTGCCGTTGATGGCCTCCGGGCACGCGTTCAACACCGCCGTAGATGAAATGCCGGTGAGCTGGGACCACGTGGAATTGCGCCTGGACGCCTACTGCGCCACCCGCGCCGATTGCGACTCGTTAGGCATCAGCATCGGTGACTACGTGGCGTTCGACCCACTGCCGGAATTCACCGAGAGCGGGCATATCAGCGCCCGCCACCTGGACGATAAAGCCGGTGTGGCCGCCCTGCTTGCCGCACTCAAGGCGATTGTCGACAGCGGCGAACCGTTGCTGATCGACTGCCACCCGCTGTTCACCATCACCGAAGAAACCGGCAGTGGCGCCGCCGCCGCCCTGCCCTGGGACGTCAGTGAATTTGTCGGTATCGACATCGCCCCGGTCGCGCCCGGCCAGCACTCCAGCGAACACGCGGTGAGTGTGGCGATGCAGGATTCCGGCGGGCCGTATGACTATCACCTGTCCCGTCACTTGCTGCGCCTGGCATCGGAGAATGAACTGCCGGTGCGCCGCGACCTGTTTCGCTATTACTTCAGCGACGCCCACTCGGCAGTCACCGCCGGCCACGATATTCGCACCGCGCTGCTGGCGTTTGGCTGCGATGCGACCCATGGCTATGAGCGCACACACATTGACAGCCTGGCCGCACTCAGCCGCCTGTTGGGCGCGTACATCCTCAGCCCGCCGGTATTTGCCAGCGACGCACAGCCGGCCCAGGGTTCGCTGGACCGGTTCAGCCATCAGATCGAGCACGAAACGCAAATGGAGAGCGACACCCGCGTGCCGTCGGTGGACAGCCTGGTCGGACAGAAGTCCTGACACTGGCAACTACTGGTAACTGATGGTAACTGCTGGTCACAAAGGCCCCGGCGCAGTAGCATCGCCGGGGTCCTACCTCCGAGGCTTGTATGCTGATTCCCTACGACGCGCTTGAAGTCGACACCCTGACCCGCCTCATCGAAGACTTCGTCACCCGCGACGGTACCGACAATGGCGACGACACGCCCCTGGAAACCCGCGTACTGCGCGTGCGCCAAGCGCTGACCAAGGGCCAGGCCCTGATCGTGTTCGACCCGGAGAGCGAGCAATGCCAGTTGATGCTCAAGCACGACGTGCCCAAGCATCTGTTTGACTGAGCAGGGTTCAGCGGTTGGGTTCGGCATGGGTTTCTGTGGCCTGGCGTTCGAGGATCTTGCGATACACCTCGGCCCGATGGACATTCACACCCACCGGGGCGTCGATGCCGAATTTCACTTGGGTACCGTTGAGTTCGAGGATGTGCAGGGCGATGTCATCGCCGATGGAGATGACTTCGCCCACAGCGCGGCTTAAGACCAGCATGGCGGTTGTCCTTTTGGAGTGACAGGACCTTGACCATGCGCGATTGGATTTGGCGCAGCAATGGCTTGCAGTAAAATCAGGAAAGGCCTACGTAGCCCGGTAATTTTTCTGACAGACAAGCCCCAGTTTCTGATCGTTCCCACGCTCCGCGTGGTAACGCATCCGGTGACGCTCCGCGTCACGCCTTCAAAAGCGGGACGCGGAGCGTCCGGGGCGGCATTCCCACGCGGAGCGTGGGAACGATCATCATCAGCCCTTGGTTGCCTGGGCCTTGGCGCGCATCTTGTCGGCCATCAGCGTCATCTCGTCATACAGCAACTGCGGGTTCTTTTGCTTCAACGCCCACGCCATGCGCCCCTGCTCGTGGGGCAAAATCATGAACTCCCCTTCTGCCACCCGCTGATAAATGTAATCGGCAATATCCGCCGCCGAAATCGGTGAACTCTCCAGCAACTTGCCGACCTGCGCCTTCATCGCAGGCGTTGGCCCACGGAATGAATCCAGCAGGTTGGTCTGGAAAAACGACGGGCATACCACATGCACACCGATTTCCTGCTGCTTGAGTTCCACCAGCAAACTCTCCGACAACGCCACCACACCGGCCTTGGCCACGTTGTAGTTGCTCATTGCCGGCCCCTGCATCAGCGCAGCCATGGACGCGATGTTGATAATCCGCCCTTTGCTCTTTTCCAGCAGCGGCAGGAACGCCTTGCAGCCCTTGACCACGCCCATCAAGTTGATCGCAATCTGCCAGTCCCAATCTTCCAGGGACAATTCGGCAAAAAAACCACCCGAGGCCACGCCAGCGTTATTGACGATCACATCAATGCCGCCCAGCTTCACTTCGCAAGCCTGGGCAAAGGCGGTGAGCTGGCTGTAGTCACGCACGTCGCAGCGCTGGATAAAGCCATCGCCACCGGCCTCGCGCACCAGCTTCAGGGTTTCCTGCAAGCCTGGCTCGCTGACGTCCGACAAGGCCAACTGCCAACCCTCGCGTGCCCAGCGCAGCGCGATTTCGCGACCCAGGCCGGATCCGGCGCCAGTGATCATCATGCGATTTTGCATAGGTAAGTAGCCTTGTAGTTCACGGAAGAAGTGATCGGCAGTGTAGCGAAGGTTTTTCCTGCACCCACGCACCATCCAATTGATGAATGCCTCAGGCAAACCGCCAGCCAGGTAGCAGCCCGGCTTATAGCGTAAGTTCAATCTTTTTCAACTAAGTGCCCATTATTGCGAACGCATTAAAAGAAATAAGCCAGTGTGCGAAATGCTTTAAGAAACTATGGAATTTTCTCCACAACGGCACAGTCGGAGTTGTTAAGGCGTCCGTAAATAAACCCACGGGCCTGTCGTTAAACAACCGGTCTTTTCAGAAGGCCTACAAGGAAAAAAACATGAGCCTGATTCTGATCATAATTCTGATCCTGCTGCTGGTCGGCGGCCTGCCGGTGTTCCCGCACTCTCGTAACTGGGGCTATGGCCCGTCGGGTATTCTGGGTGTGGTGCTGGTGGTACTGTTGGTGCTGTTGCTGCTCGGCCGGATATAAAATCCGGACAAAAAAAAGAGGCCTTCTAGAAGGCCTCTTTTTTTATGCCCGGATTATTAGTCCGGCTTGCCGTCGATCACACCGGCGGTGTTATCCAACAGGCTCTTGGTGGCCGTCTGCAGGAACGACTCAAGTTTCTGTTTCAGCGCGGCTTCGTCCGGCGATTCAGGAATCACCTTACCGGTCGGGTTAGCGCCCAGTTCGTATTCCCACAGTTTCGGTGGCATCTCTTTAGGCAGTACCAGGATGCGGTCAGCAGTGACCAGGGCGACGGTCTGGTCGCTGCCCGACGGTTTGATCACGCCAAAGCCCTTGTCGCCTTCCGGCAGGTTCAACAAGTCGCGGCCCCAGCACTGGTGCAAGGTGTCGCCACCCAGGCGGCCCATGATGGTCGGCACGATGTCGATCTGGGTACCCACGGTGTGGTCACGCTCGCCGAACTTCTCCTGCATGCCCGGTGCAATCATCAGCATCGGTACGTTGAAGCGGCCCAGGTCCATCTCGGTGATCTGCTGTTCATTACCAAAACCGTGGTCACCCACGATCACGAACAGGGTTTCCTTGAAGTACGGCTCTTTACGCGCCTTTTCAAAGAACTGGCCCAAGGCCCAGTCGGAGTAACGCATGGCCGTCAAATGCTCGTTGAGGCTGCCACGGTCGGTGACTTTCTCGACCGGCAAGGGCGTCGGCAACGCATACGGCGTGTGGTTGGACAGGGTTTGCAGCAGGGCGTAGAACGGCTTGCCGCCTTCGCGGGCCTTCAATTCTTCCAGGCCACGGTTGAACATGTCCTGGTCGGACACGCCCCACGTCGGGTCGGAGAACACCGGGTTAACGAAGTCGTTGCGCCCGATGAAGTTGGTCATGCCCTGGTTGCTGAAGAAGCCCGACTGGTTGTCCCAGGCGAAATCGCCGTTGTAGACATACACGTCGTCAAACTTGCGCGCGCTGAGCAACTGCGGCAGGCCCGACAGCTTGTGGCTGCCTTCCGGGGTCTGCATCAGGTATTCGAAACCCGGCAGGTTCGGGAAACACGCCATGGTGGCGAACATACCCTGATGGGTGTGGGTGCCGTTGGAGAAGAAACGGTCGAACAACAGGCCTTCCTTGGAGAGTTTGTCGAAGTACGGCGTGATGTTGCCTGGGCGGCCCAGTGCGCCGACCGAGTGACCGGCGAAGCTTTCCATCAGGATCACCACGACGTTCTTGATCGGCAGGGTTTTCTCGGCCGGTGGCGTGTAGTCACGGCGCACGGCGGCGGTGTCGGTATCCACCAGTTTCTCTTGCGGCAACACCAGCATGTCACGCACGGTCTGGGTAGCCTGCGGCTGGTCCAGCGTGGCTTTCCAGATATTCGAGCGCTCTTCGGAGAAGCGCGACTTGGCTGCGGCGATCAACGACAGGGTGCCGTTCAAGCCCAACTGGTTGGCGAAGTTCGAGTCGGTGGTGTAGACATCACCCCAGCGCAGCGGCGGGCCTTGGCGCAGGGTGCCACGAATGGCGACCACGGCGATCAGCAGGCACACCACGAACACCGCAATGCGGCTGTACCACGGAGCAACCTGGCGAGTGCCGACGGTGCCGCCGCTGAACGGACCACGTGGGCGTGTCGCACGGTCGGCGCCCTTGAAGGCGATGCTCAGGATCAGCGTGCCTACGGCCCAGGCCAGCAGGTAGCGCACCACCGGGAAACCGTACCAGAGCATGCTCATCACGGTTTTCGGGTCTTCCTTCACGTATTGGAAGACCAGGCCGTTGAGGCGCTGGTGAAACTCGCGGTAGAAGTCCATCTCCATCAGGCCCAGGAACAGGGCAATGCTGGACGCGATGGTCAGCCAAAAACGGAAGAACCCGCGCGCCGCCATGGCCCGTACGCTGAACAAGGCCAGCAGCAGCGGAACCAGTGCGTACATCACAAAGCGGATGTCGAAGCGCGTGCCGTTGACGAAGGCCTCGAGGAAGGTCGAGGCCGGCGTGTCGAGGATCATCTCGCGGTTGTAGACCAGCAGCGCCAGGCGCAGCAGGGAGAACATCACCATCATGACCAGCGCGCAAAGCAGCGTGTATGCCAGATGGGATTTGACGGTCGGTTGCAGCAAGCGATTAGAAGCTCGCTGCTGACTCAGGGCGTCCGGGTTTGCCATGTCGTTCTAGGACCCATTGGAAGTTTAAGTTTCGAAATTATGCAGTGGCGTCCGTCCCTCGCCCAGGCTGGCTGGGGTAGGCGGTTAACGCGGTGGCGCAAATGGTGCCCGATCAATGGCATCAACGCTATTAATTACTGAACGTGCGCCGTGGCCCGGCCTTTAATGGCACGTGAGTTAGAGCCTTGGGAGAGCCGTAAAACCGCCGAATTGTCTTGGAAAAGATGTGAAAATTGTGTGCAGCGAATAGTTTCGACACACAAAATCCTGAGTACGTTGGAAACCACTGTGGGAGCGGGCTTGCCCGCGATTGCAGTGTGTCAGTCAAAACATCTGATACTGATACACCGCTATCGCGGGCAAGCCCGCTCCCACATTGACTGTGCCCACTCTAGATGGAGTGGGCGAACGATCAGATCCGCACGTTACCGCGCGGCCCGGCAATCGCCCAGATAATCAGGCCCAGTACCGGCAGCAACAGGATCAGCAGGATCCACAGCACTTTGGCGCCGGTGCTGGCGCCACTTTTGAACACGTTGATGATCGCCCAGATATCCAGCGCCAGGATGATCAGGCCGATAAGACCGTTGAAAGTGGAACCCATGGTGTCGCTCCTAAGTGAGGGCATGCACTTGTAGGATAGTCAGCGTTTGCCTGGGTTCCGTTTTATTTCAGACGTGCACAGCGACTTTCAAGGCTTCCAGTGACGGCTCGGCCTTGATCCCCACTTCGGCGCACAGTTGCAACACGCGCGGCAGGTCATTGCCGTACACCAGCACCGCCTGGATCTCGTCATCGAGCAATTGGCTGAAGTTAAGCAACACATAGCCGCCATCTTCGGGGCTCAACGCGCTCATCTGGATCTGGATGCGGTTCAGCGCGGTGAGGTCTTCGGTCTTGGCCAACTGCTTGGGCTTGAGGTTGAACGCCACGCCCGGGCCGAATGAGGCGACGATCTGCGCGAACAGATCGCCATAGGTGTCGGCCTGGAACAGCACCGTGTCCGGCAGGCTGCCAACCACTACCCACTCACCCAGAGGGATAGGGAACGTGTCGTCGTAGTTGATATCCGGGTTCGCCGCCAGAAACGCCACCGGGTCCGCGTAGGCTTGGGCGGCTTCTGTGGCGATGCGCGCCACCTCGTCCTCGCCCATGACGCCGGCGCTGATTTTGCTGATAAGTTCGACGAGGGCGGTTTGCATGGGAAGGTCCTGTGGCGGGCTGGTTTTTGAGGGCGGGTAGCCTACACCAGTTTCTGCAACCGTGCCGCCGTATCCGCCGCGCCCATGGTTTGCGCGGCAGCCAGCGCGGTCGCGCCCTGGGCATCGACGGCCTTGGGGTTGGCGCCCTGGCCGAGCAGGTAGTCGACCATTTCAACGCGGTTGAACATAGCGGCCAGCATCAGCGCTGTGCGCCCGTCCGGGGAGGTTGCATCCACCGGCGCGCCGCCGTCGATCAACGCCTTCACCACCGGCAGGTTGCCTTTGAACGCTGCACCGGCGATCGGCAGCTGATTTTTGTCGTTGGCAATCAGTGGGTCGGCTTTGAACTCGAGCAACACTTTTACCGCTTCGACATGGCCGTGGTAGGCAGCGAGCATCAATAAGGTGTCGCCGTTGTGATTACGAAAATTGGCCGGCAAGCCTTTGGCCAGCAGCGCAGCCAGCATCGCTGCATCGCCTTTGCGGGCCACATCAAAAACCTGCTCGGCGAATTCGGCGGCTTCATCGTCGGTCATTTGTTTGGGCTGGTCTGACATGCGGGGGCTCCTTGTCTGCGAATGTGTATAAGGCGCTCAGTGTCGCGAGGGAGTTCCCCGCTGTCATGGCTTTTTTGTCAAAAGCATTCATAGCCAGAATCAATAACGGAACTGCCCGCCCTGGATCTGCGCCAGTAATAGCCCGGTGACCGGTACATAACTGTCGGAGCCGGGCAGCCACGCGTACACCGGGTCGTTACCGGCCTTGTCCGGGTCGAAGGCTTCCTCCTTGAGCTTGACCTTCTGGTATTTGAAGGTGCCAGTGGTTTCCATCTTGACCTTGATGCGCAAAAACAACGGCACCGCATAGTGCGGCAACTGGCCGTGGGCAAACTGCAACAGCTCACGCATGTCCAGGGCCGCCAAGGACTCGCTTGGCGTGATGGCGACCATGCCTGCGCGGCCATTGGTGTTCTCGATCTCGACGCCATAGGCCACCACTTCGGCGATCTGCGGGTGCTGCAGCAACACGTTTTCCACTTCGGTGGTGGAGACGTTTTCGCCCTTCCAACGGTACGTATCGCCCAGTCGGTCGACAAATTGCGCATGGCCAAAGCCAATACTGCGTAGCAAGTCGCCAGTATTGAAGTAGCGGTCACCCTTCTCGAACACGTCCGTGAGCACCACCTTGCGGTTCTTTTCCGGGTCGGTGTAGCCGTCGAACGGCGACTTTTCATCGATCCTGGCCAGCAGCAAGCCCTGCCCGCCAGTTTGCACCTTACGCAGGAAACCATCGCTGCCACGCAGCGGCTCACCGGTTTCGTGGGAGTACTCCACCAGCGCCCAATGCTGCAGGCAAAAGCCGATGGTGTTATCGAAATTCAGCACATTGGTAAAACCGATGTTGCCGTCGCTGGCGGCATACAGCTCGCAGATGTGCTCGACGCCATAACGCTGCTTGAACTGCGCCCAGACCCCGGGACGCAAGCCATTGCCGACCATCTTGGTGACTTTATTGTCGCGATCCTGCGCACTAGGCGGTTGGTCCAGCAGGTAGCGGCACAGTTCACCGACATACCCCAGGGTGGTTGCGTTGAATTTGCGCGCATCGTCCCAGAACTGGCTGGCGCTGAATTTACGCCGGATGGCGAAACCCGATGCGCCGATAATCGCCGAACCCCAGCACACGCACAGGCCCGTGGCGTGGTACAGCGGCAAAGTGCAATACAGAACGTCGTGCGGCCCCATGTCGAGGGCGATGCTGCCGAAACTCACCGCCGTCTTGGTCCAGCGCCCGTGCTTCATGATGCCGGCCTTGGGCAAACCGGTAGTGCCGGAGGTGTAGATATAGAAGCAGGGGTCGTTGAAGAAGATTTGTCCGCTGCTGGCAGGGTTGTCCACCGGGCTGTCAGCGCTGGCGGCCATCAGGTCGGTGTAGCCCTGCGGCACCGCGTTTGAGGACTGATCCGCCACAAACCAGCTGCGTTCGGCCGCAATCGACACTTGCTCGCGCACCGCCGCATAGGCGTCTACCAATTCTGCACCTGCCACGATCGCCGCCGGGTTCACCAGGTTCAGGCTGTGCACCAGCGCCGCCTGGGTTTGCGCGGTGTTGAGCATGGCGCAGATACCGCCCAGCTTGGCCACGGCCAGTACGCTGAGGAGCAGTTCCGGGCGATTTTCAATAAACAGCGCGACCACATCACCCTTGCCGATGCCCTGCGCTTGAAGGTAATGAGCCATGCGATTGGCGCGCTGGTTGGCTTCGCGGTAGCTGAGCACGCTGTCGCCGTACAACAACGCCGCGCCGTCGGGGTTGCGCAACGCAGCCTGTTCAAAGTGCCAACCGAGGCCGCAAGGCTGCGCGGGGTCGGTGACATTCGCGGCGCGCATGCCACGCACTACGCGTGGCAAAGCTCGAACAATCGCAGGCACCTTACGTAAGAGCTTGCCCCACGTGATCATGTCGTCTTGCTGATGGCTCATGGCGGAACGTCCTTTTTCTTATTCTTCGTATGATCCAGACATAGCGGCAGCCCTGTAGGCAGATGCCGAATGCCATGCGGGAAAATACGCCTGCCATTCTTTGACTGTACATGCGGGATTTGAAAAGTTTTGTATCCCGAGTCGGCTTCCACCGAAAAGGAATTTTGCCCAACCGAGGCGGTCTTTATCTTCGAGGCTGACCTGAAACAGCTGGCGCGAATAACGCAAAATGCAGGATGCACGATGGCCATTCATGCAAATTGCACGAAACCGAAAATCTGTAAAATTTTTAACTAATTGATTTATAACGACTTTTTCAGATATCCAATACTGGCACAATCACTGCACCTATCTCTCCATGCTTGCCAACTTGAGCCAACGGAGCTGATAGACATGAGCCTGATCCAAGATAAATTCGCTTCTGTATTCTCCCAATACGACGTCACCACTCAGCCACGTCCAGACGGCGGTATCCTGCTGACCCTGCGCAACAGCGAAGGCAAACAGGTCAAGCGTTCGATCTCGTATCAACAGCTGCACACCGCTGACCAACTGACCTGGGTGATCAGCGCGATCCGCCGCGACCTGGCCGAACAAGCCAGTGAGCTCCCACAGATTTCGATGCTGCAAAGCCAGAACCGCTTTGCCCTGCCGACCTACCACTCGGCATAAACCACCGATAACCAAAAAGGGCCGCGACGCTTACAGGCGTCGCGGCCCTTTTTTGTGTGGCTTCAGCACAAGCCTTGTCGGCTGGCCTCATTCATCGCCTGTACGCGGTTGGTGACTTCCAGCTTGCCGTAGATATTGCGCAGATGGAATTTCACCGTGGCTTCAGAGGTTGCCCGGATCTGACTGATTTCCCAGACGGTCTTGCCTTCCGAGGCCCAGCGCAAAATTTCCAGCTCTGTCGGGGTGAGGGGCTTGCCGCCCAGGCTCAGACGTCTTCTAACGGTCATCGGCGCGTCCACCGGCGTGCGACACGACTGTTCTGGGCCACTCATTGTGCTCTCTCCTTATGTAGTGGATGCCCTATCACCTTTCGGATTCCTGCTATTGACAGGTGATATAAACATCGAGTCTGCAGAGAGTTACATAACGAATGGATTGAAAGCACAGGGCGCAGCAGAAACAGCTACGCCTTACAGATAATCAGGCTTATTCCCACAACAACTTCCAACTTGCCTGGGTTGAACATTTAAATATCTGTGCTTAGTCGTCCAAGCCCGGGAAGCCATCGGCAATAGCATCGCCGGTGAGTTGAGGCTCACAGCCTTTAGCTGTGTTGAACAAACGCAAGGTGACAAAGTGCGGGTTCTCGCCCATATCGAACCAATGCGGCACGCCGGCCGGAATCACCAGCAGGTCATTTTTCTCACAACGTACGGCATACACATAGTCGCCCACGTGCACGTTGAACAGGCCTTGGCCTGCGACGAAGAAACGCACTTCGTCTTCGCTGTAGCGGCGTTCACTGAGGAATTGCGCACGCAGTTCAACATTCTGTGCCGGATCGCCCGCCGCCCTAAGCACCTGCACGGCGGCGTAGCCAAGGGCATCGATCTGCGGCTGGTACGCGGCGATCATGTCTGCGTCGCTGGCGCCCTTCTCAATCGGCGCCGGATGCCAGCGCGCAAAACGCACACCGTGGTCGGCCAGCGTCGAGACGATATCGTCGAAATGGGTCAGGACCTTGTTCGGGGTATCCGGTGTGGCGGCAGCGTAAACAGCGACATAACTCATTGCTCGGTTCCTGTAGTCGGTTCTTGCAATCGAAGGCCAATGATAATGGCGGCGGCCAGGGCGGCGACGCTGGCGATGCTGAAGGTCAGGGTCGGCCCCAGCAGGTTCCAGCTGTAGCCGGCGTAAAGGGCGCCCAACGCGCCCCCGGTGCCGGCCAGCGCGGCATACAGCGCCTGGCCCTGGCCTTGTTGTCTGGCGCCGAAACTGCGTTGTACAAAGGCGATGGCGGCCGCATGAAAGCTGGCGAACGTGGCGGCGTGCAGCACTTGCGCCAGCAGCAATACCCAGAAGATTTCAGCGAATGACCCCAGCAGCAACCAGCGGATAGCCGCCAACACGAAACTGGCCAGCAGCACCCGCCGCACCGAAAAACGCGTCAGGATCCGGCTCATGGCCAGGAACATCAGCACCTCCGCGACCACACCCAGCGCCCACAGCATGCCGATCACGCCACGGCTATAACCCAAATGTTCAAGGTGCAGGGTCAGGAAGGTGTAATACGGGCCATGGCTCATTTGCATCAAGGCCACGCAGGCATAAAACGCCAGTACGCCGGGGCTGCGCAATTGCTTGAGGAAACCGTCACCGGCCAGGCGATTGCCCTGGACGGCGGGCTGCGCGTTCGGCACCCACAGGCTGGCGCCAATAATGCCGGCCATGATCACCACGACCACCACCGGGTAAATGTCCAGGCTCAGCCCGTCGAACAGGCGGCCCATGATCACCACGGTGAGGATAAAACCGATGGAGCCCCACAGGCGGATCTGGCTGTAGCGCGCGGTTTGCTTTTGCAGGTGCGCAAGCGTGATCACTTCAAACTGCGGCAACACCGCGTGCCAGAAGAACGCATGCAGTGCCATCACCAGGGCCAGCCAGGCGTAGGTTTTGCTGAAGAAGATCAGCGAGAAACTCGCCAGGGTACACACCGCGCCAAAACGCACGATGGCCAGGCGCCGGCCGGTGTAGTCGCCGAGCCAGCCCCACAGGTTGGGCGCCACGCAGCGCATCAGCATGGGGATGGCCACCAGCTCGCCGATACGCGCGCTGGAGAACCCCAAGTGGTCGAAGTACAGCGCCAGGAACGGCGCCGTCGCCCCGAGCAGGGCGAAGTAGAAGAGGTAGAAGCTGGAGAGGCGCCAGTATGGGAGGCTTTGCGTCATATTGTGAGGGGCTGCTGCGCAGCCCAGCGGGAGCAAGCTCCCTCGCCACAGCAAGCTCCCTCGCCACACGCCGTCACAGCTGGCCCAACACCGGCGTACTCACCTGCACATCGGCGTTTTGCCCACGGTTGCGCAGCAGGTGGTCCATCAACACGATGGCCATCATCGCCTCGGCAATCGGCGTGGCGCGGATGCCCACGCACGGGTCGTGGCGGCCCTTGGTGATCACATCCACCGGGTTGCCGTGCACATCGATCGAACGGCCCGGCGTGGTGATGCTCGACGTGGCCTTGAGCGCCAGGTGCGCAACAATCGGCTGGCCGGAGGAAATACCGCCGAGGATGCCGCCCGCGTTATTGCTGAGGAAACCTTGCGGCGTCATTTCATCGCGATGCTCGGTGCCGCGCTGGGCGACACAGGCAAAACCGGCGCCGATCTCCACGCCCTTGACCGCATTGATGCTCATCAGCGCGTGGGCCAGCTCGGCGTCGAGGCGGTCGAAGATCGGCTCGCCCAGGCCCGGTTTGACGCCTTCGGCGACCACGGTAATCCTGGCACCCACCGAATCCTGATCGCGGCGCAACTGGTCCATATAGGCTTCCAGTTCCGGCACCTTGTCCGGGTCGGGGCTGAAGAAGGCGTTGTCGTCGACGCTGTCCCAGGTCTTGAACGGGATCTCAATCGGGCCCAATTGGCTCATGTAGCCACGGATCACGATGCCCTGGGTGGCCAGGTATTTCTTGGCGATGGCACCGGCGGCCACGCGCATGGCGGTTTCACGCGCCGAGCTGCGGCCACCGCCACGGTAGTCGCGCTCACCGTATTTGTGGTGGTAGGTGTAGTCGGCGTGGGCCGGGCGGAACAGGTCCTTGATCGCCGAGTAGTCCTTGGACTTCTGGTCGGTGTTGCGGATCAACAGGCCAATGGCGCAGCCGGTGGTGCGACCTTCGAACACGCCGGAAAGAATCTCGACTTCGTCGGGCTCCTGGCGCTGGGTAGTATGGCGGCTGGTGCCGGGCTTGCGGCGGTCGAGGTCACGCTGCAGGTCTTCCAGAGACAACTCGAGGCCTGGCGGGCAGCCGTCGACAATGGCGACCAACGCCGGGCCATGGCTTTCGCCCGCGGTGGTGACAGTGAACAGCTTGCCGAAGGTATTGCCGGACATGCAGGGCGCTCCGTGAAATCAGTTGAATCAACTCAACCGTAATAACTTAAGGCAGCCAGTATACGCAGGCTAACCGAGTAGTTCATCCTCGAAACCTTACCGGTAGACGTTGGTCCAACCGGCACCTTCCTGATGATGGCGTGATGATGCTGCGAGTTTTGCTTTTGACCCTTACCCTGTTTTCCAGCCTTGGCTTCGCCGCCTCCCCCGTCGTGCTGCAACGGCCGATCAGCCTGGACACCGGCAGCGGCGAGCTGTTTGGTTCGCTGCTGCTGCCAAAATCCGACAAGCCGGTGCCCGTGGTGCTGATCATCGCCGGCTCCGGCCCCACCGACCGCAACGGCAACAGCGCCGATGGTACGCGCAACGACAGCCTCAAGCGCCTGGCCTGGGTGCTGGCGCGCAATAACATCGCCAGCGTGCGCTACGACAAACGCGGCGTGGCCGCGAGCCTGGCCGCCACCCCCGACGAACGCAACCTCACCCTGGACGCCTATGTGGCCGATGCGGTGGCCTGGGGCAAGCTGCTCAAGGCCGACAGCCGCATGGGCCAGTTGATCGTGCTGGGCCATAGCGAAGGTGCGCTGGTCGCCACCCTCGCCGCGCCGCAACTCGACCCGGCCGGGGTTATTTCGCTGTCCGGCAGCGCCCGGCCGGTGGACCAGGTGATCCGCCAGCAACTGGCCGATCATCTGCCCCCTGCCCTGTTGCTGCGCAGCAATGAAATTCTCGACCACCTTAAGGCCGGCCAGGTGGATGCCGATGTACCGCGCCCGCTGGAAGGCATTTTCCGCCCCAGTGTGCAGCCGTACCTGATCAGCCTGTTTCGTGCCGACCCATCGGCCGCCTTCGCCAAACTGAACATGCCGGCTCTGATCATCCAGGGCACCAACGATATCCAGGTTGGCGTGGCGGATGCCCAGCAGTTGCAAGCGGCCAAGCCCGACGCACAACTGAGCGTGATTCAAGGCATGAACCACGTGATGCGCATCGTGCCCAAGGATGTAAAGGAACAGCTTGAGTCATACAACGACCCCAAACTGCCCCTCGCCGCCGAGCTGGGCCAACGCATCGTGCGCTTTATCGACGGACTTCAACCCCGTTAAGCGATTATTTGCCTCCAGTCCTGAATAAAACGGCCGATAAGCCCAGAGTCGACAGTAAAAAGACTGTCGGCTCGCCGGGCTTGGACAGGATCGCGCCGCATGACTACCACCGAAGCAACACCCGAATCTACCGCCGACACCCCGGCCGAAAAACCCGAGGCTGTCGAGGCCGCGGCCCTGCCGTGGGCGGACGTTCAGGCCGAACACTTCAAGATGCTGCGCCTGGCGCCCCTGGCCACTGATCGTGCCACCGGCGCACGGCCGCTGCGGTTCGTACAGTTTGGCTATACCGAACGCCATGACAAGAAACACAGCCTGTTACGCATGGTGATCCAGTTGCCCGGCCAACGTGTGCGCCGCGAGCAGAACCACCTGGATATCTGGGTCGATCACGAGACGCACCGTGTGCACTTCGGCCCGGGTAACAGCCTGGAAATTGAACCGGCCAACCGTGGCCTGGGACGCTTTCTGGTGGCACAGGCCGCCGCGTGGGCGAAAAAGAAGTGGTCACATTACCGCGTAGACGGCGTGGACCTCGCCAACAAGGATGCACTCAACGAAGCCACGCGCCTGCGTCGCGATCATTTCCTGCGCATCCAGGGTTTTGATGTGGCCTACGCCGATGTGCAGCACCTCAAAGGGAACGTGCAACCCGGCAAAGTCAGCGAAGTGCTGGACAGCTGGAACACCGAGAAGGTGCAGTACGTGGAGATCCTCGAAGCTGCGCAAATGCTGCAGCAGGCCGAGCAGAACCTGGCCGAGCAGGAAGTGAAGCTGCGCAAGGAAGAAGAAAAGGTCACCAAGTTCAAGCGCGAGGACAGTGGGCTGCGCTTTACCATTACGTGCCTGGTGGCGTTTACGGTGTTTCAGGCGGGGCTGTTGATCTGGATTGCCACACACCGCTGAAAGGTTGGAATGCATTCCAAATGTGGGAGCTGGCTTGTCGGCTCCCACACTGACCGCGTTCCTATTGTGGAATGAAGTTAAACCCGCGCCGCGAACACCGCCTGATGCTCCCGGCACTGTTCAGCCGTCAGCATGAACACACCATGCCCGCCGCGCTGGAAGTCCAGCCAGGCAAAGTCGACTTCCGGGTACAGCGCTTCGACGTGCACTTGGCTGTTGCCGACTTCAACAATCAGCAAGCCCTTCTCGGTCAGGTGGTCGGCGGCCTCGGCCAGCATGCGTCGCACCAGGTTCAGACCATCGTCGCCGCAGGCCAGGCCCAGTTCCGGCTCGTGCTGGTACTCATCCGGCATGTCGGCGAAGTCTTCGGCATCCACGTACGGCGGGTTAGACACGATCAAGTCAAAACGCTGGCCCGGCAGGCCATCGAAGCCGTCGCCCTGCACGGTGTAGACGCGTTCATCGACACCATGACGCTCAATGTTCTGGTTAGCCACTTCCAAGGCTTCGAAGGACAAGTCGCCCAGCACCACTTCGGCGTCCTGGAACTCGTAGGCACAGGCGATGCCGATGCAACCGGAGCCGGTGCACAGGTCGAGAATGCGCGCCGGCGGCTGGGCCAGCCATGGCTCGAAGCGGTTTTCGATCAACTCGCCAATCGGTGAACGCGGGATCAACACGCGCTCATCGACAATAAACGACATGCCGCAGAACCAGGCTTCCTTCAACAGGTAGGCGGTAGGGACACGCTCGTGGATACGCTTGTGCAGCAAGCGCTGCACATGGGCGACTTCCTCTTCTTCGAGGTTGCAGTCCAGGTAGCTGTCGGCAATTTCCCAAGGCAGGTGCAAGGCGCCGAGCACCAATTGCCGGGCTTCGTCCCAGGCATTGTCGGTGCCATGCCCGAAAAACAGGTCTTCCCCATGGAAACGGCTGACAGCCCAACGGATGTGGTCGCGCAACGTGCGCAGGCGGGAGGTAATCACGGGGGCAAGCTCCTGGAAAAAACGACTGGCGATTCTAACAGCCTTCGCCTGTACCGACGATGTACGAAAACCCTTCACCATCTGTCGGAAATCATTCAAATTGCCATCATTGCGCTGATCAAGCCCACCTCTTGACATGGCTGCACGTCAACAACGGCGTACCTTACGATGGTAGCGATTCACAGAACCGCTCAGCCAGTGGACAATGTGACAAAAGCCCCCCTCACAGGAGCCCCAGAATGTCCGTTCCAAAGACGATGTTTCAACTCAGCGGTCGCGGTTACGCAGCAGCCAACCTGAACCATGCGACCCTCGTGATCATCGACGCCCAGAAGGAATACCTCAGCGGCCCACTCGCCCTGTCCGGCATGGACGCGGCGGTCGACAACATCAAGCAGCTTGTGACAGCCGCGCGTAATGCCGGGCGCCCGATCGTGCATGTACGTCACCTTGGCACCGTCGGTGGCCTGTTCGACCCGCAGGGCGAGCGCGGCGAGTTCATTCCTGGCCTGGAACCCCAAGGCGATGAAACCATCATCGGCAAACTGCTGCCCAGCGCGTTCCATGGCACCGGCCTGGAGAAACACCTGCAAGACCTCGGCTCCCTGGACTTGATCGTCTGCGGTTTCATGAGCCACTCCAGTGTCAGCACCAGCGTGCGCGCCGCCAAGAACCTGGGCTTTCGCTGCACCCTGGTGGAAGACGCCTGCGCCACCCGTGACCTGCCTTACAAAGGTGGCATCCTGAGCGCCGAGCACGTACAGCAAACTGAAATGGCCATCATGGCCGACAACTTCGCCACCCTCGCGTTGACCAAAGATCTGATCTGATCGCCCTTGAGATGAGCGGCGTATTTATTGCCCCGCTCATCCGCAAAGCCCTCTCATTTGGCGCATTTACCGCTGCTGTCGGAACAACCTGTGTATCTTCCGGTCGAAGGGCCGATACCCTGGAGGAAAGGTCGGAATGAAGATATCCGATGGTTTTGACGCTCGTCGCTTGCGCCCCAAAGGCCCGAGCAATTGGCGTCTGCGCCTGGTAGCCGGCTTTGCCGCGTTGCTGGCCATTGTAGGTTTGCTGTTGGCCGGCGCTGGTGGCGCCGGCCTGTTTGGTCATTCGCCGGCCCTTGGCGAGTTGAATGCCAGCCCCGGCGGTTCGGCTATCCTGTTGGTAATCGGACTGCTGGTGCTGTGGTTGGGTGTGTGGTTATGGCGTCGTAGCCGTCGGAAAATGCGTCAGCCGCTGTCACTGAACATCGCTTCGCACTTGATGAAAAAGCACGACTGATGGCGCTTGGATAGCGTTTCCTGCGCCCTGGCCGCCGCGATTTAGGTAAACTGCCCGCCCTTCGCGGAGGCTGACATGCAAGACGACGATTTTTCCCTGTTCAAAAACGAGCTGCGCGGCGTCAAGCCGATCAAGCATGATCGTGCCGACACCGGTAAACCCAAGGCCGACCGGGCACAGATCGCCAAGTTGCGCCAGGCCGCGACCGTGCGCACCGACGCCACCACGGTGGATGGCCTGTCGGACCAGTTCGTGATCGATGTAGGCCCCGAAGACGAGCTGATGTGGGCTCGCGACGGCGTGCAGGAAAGCCAGATGCGCAAGCTCAAGATCGGCCAGATCCCGTTCGAAGGCAGCCTCGACCTGCACGGCATGAACGTGGAAAAAGCCCGCGAAACCCTTTGGGCCTTCCTGGCCGAAGCGACCAAATTCGAAATCCGCTGCGTGCGCGTCACCCACGGCAAGGCCGTGCGCCTGGACGGCAAGCGTCCCATGATCAAGAGCCACGTCAATACCTGGCTGCGCCAGCATGCCCAGGTACTCGGTTTTACCTCCTGCCAGGCCCGCCACGGCGGCGCCGGTGCGGTGTATGTGATGCTCAAGCGCACCATGATGGAAGGGCGCGACGAGTAACAAGTGCCATCGTCAGGCTTGCAGCGATGTGCCCGCCACCGTAACCTTGCGCTTTGCGAAAATCCCACAGGTAGTTTCATGTCCCTGGAACAGAATTACACCGCGATCCTCGGCCAGCTCGGCGAGGACGTTTCCCGCGAGGGCCTGCTCGACACGCCAAAGCGTGCCGCCAAGGCGATGCAGTACCTTTGCCGCGGCTATGAACAGACGCTGGAAGAAGTCACCAACGGTGCCTTGTTCAGCTCCGACAACAGCGA
The DNA here is from genome assembly GCF_012985445.1 of Pseudomonas sp. WS 5532. NCBI lineage: Bacteria > Pseudomonadati > Pseudomonadota > Gammaproteobacteria > Pseudomonadales > Pseudomonadaceae > Pseudomonas > Pseudomonas sp. WS 5532. The sequence continues at coordinate 36,593 of NZ_JAAQWK010000004.1, read as the reverse complement.
AATGGTGCTGGTCAAGGACATCGAGTTGTACTCGCTGTGCGAACACCACCTGCTGCCGTTTATCGGCAAGGCGCATGTGGCGTATATCCCAAGCGGCAAAGTGCTGGGCCTGTCGAAGGTTGCGCGGATTGTCGACATGTATGCGCGCCGCCTGCAGATCCAGGAAAACCTCAGCCGCCAGATCGCCGATGCCGTGATGCAAGTGACTGGCGCCCTGGGCGTGGCGGTGGTGATCGAAGCCAAGCACATGTGCATGATGATGCGCGGTGTGGAGAAACAGAATTCGTCGATGATCACTTCGGTGATGCTGGGTGAGTTCCGCGAAAACGCGGCCACCCGCAGCGAATTCCTCAGCCTGATCAAGTAACAGGCTGCGTAAGGAAAAGCCGGCGTTCATCGCCGGTTTTTTTTCGCCCGCGAAATTCAGGTAAGCTGCGGCCCCTTCTTCATGGGCAAGAGGTTTTCAGCCATGTTCGTCAAAGCACTTCGAGTGGGTCTCGGCCAAATCATCATCGCGGGCGACTTCCTGACCCGCCCGCGCAAAAAGCAGCGTTCTGCCGAGCAGCAGGCACAGGTCAACGCGGCGGCCAAGGAACTGACGCTGTATCAGTTTCACGCCTGCCCGTTTTGCGTGAAGACTCGCCGCACCCTGCACCGCCTGAATGTGCCGGTGGCGCTCAAGGACGCGAAAAACAACGAACAGGACCGCCAGACCCTGCTGGAGCAAGGCGGCAAGATCAAAGTGCCGTGCCTGCGTATCGAAGAGAATGGCCAGACCACCTGGATGTATGACTCCAAGGTGATCATTGATTACCTCGACAAGCGGTTTGCCGCCGTCTGACAGCCGCTGAAGAACCCAAGTGGGAGCTGGCTTGTGTGGGAGCTGGCTTGTGTGGGAGCTGGCTTGTGTGGGAGCTGGCTTGCCTGCGATGCAGGCACCTCGGTGATTCAGGTAGACTGAGTTGATGCTATCGCAGGCAAGCCAGCTCCCACATTTGTTTGGCTGTGTAATTAAGTCAGTATTACCAGATCCAATAAGGCCGAGCCCAGGCACTTGCCATGGGCGTCCAGCGCCAGCGAGCGGGTCACGCCGCCGCGCAGGATCCCCGGCAGCACGAAGTTCAGCGCCTGCACGTTGGGCAATTCATAACGCCGCACCGGCGCTGCGCCCGGCTCACGCAAGCCGGCAAAAAACGTGGCGACGCGCTCGGGCGTGAGCTGTTCGCACAGCAACGGATAATCCTCGGCGCGGTAGGCGATGATCGATATGTTCGAAGTGTCGCCCTTATCGCCGGTACGGGAATGGGCCAGTGTGTGCAGTTTCATGCTTCGATCCTCGGGTTGACCGCGCTGCGGGGCAGCAATAACGACGCTACTGCCACCACCTGGCGCACACTTTTACTCGCGCCGCCGCCGCCCGACGGACCATTGGTGTAGAGGGTCTCCACTTCATTGCCAACCCGCACCGCTTCGCTGCGATCTTCACAACGGGCGGCCACGCGCAGACGCACTTCCCAGGGCTCGACGCTGCTGCGTGGGCCGTGCAATGAATCCATGCCAATCAGCTCGGCGCGTAGCTCTTGCATCTTTACGCCCATCAGTTCCAGGCGCTTGAGTACGATATCCCGCGCCAACTCAGCCCGTGCGACCGCGCCTGGGCCGCCGTAGGACATCTGCCCTTCACCGATCCATCCGTCCAGGTAACCCACGCTGACCTTTAACTGTTCAGGCCGAGCGCGACCACTGGCGTTTTGGACACGGACGCGATCCACGCCCTCCTCCACAAAGCTCACTTGAGAAAAGTCTGCCGTCACGTCCGGCGTGAGATAAGCCGCCGGGTCGTGTACTTCGTAGATCATCTGCTCGGTGCACGTCGCACGGCTGACCTGCCCGCCTGAGCCCGCCACCTTGGTGATCACAGCTTCGCCATCGGCATCGATTTCAGCCAACGGGAAACCCAGGCGTGCCAGCTCATCCACATCCTTGAAACCGGGATCGGCAAAATAACCGCCGCTGACCTGGCCCGCGCATTCCAGCAAATGCCCGACCAACGTGCCGCGCCCCAGCCGCTGCCAGTCGTCCGCAGCCCAGCCGAACTCAAACATCTGCGGTGCCAAAAACAGCGACGGGTCGGCCACGCGCCCGGTGATCACCACATCGGCATCGGCGCGCAAGGCTTCGAGGATGCCGTCGACGCCCAGGTAGGCGTTAGCGGATATCAGCCGCTCGCCCAAAGAGCCAACGGTCTGGCCGTTATCCAGCCAAAAACCGGGCTGTAAAACCTCCAACACGTCATCGCCCACCACCGCCACGACCTTGAGGTTCAGGCGCAGTTCGTTGGCAACCCGCCGCACTTCAACGGCCGCCGCCACGGGGTTGGCCGCGCCCATATTGGTAATTACCCGCAGGCGACGGTGGCCCTTCAAGCCAACAAATGGCAACACCCGGCGCATACGCTCGCTCAGCAGTGGGTCGTAACCGCCCTGCGGGTCGCTGATACGCGCCTGTTGCGCCAGGGCAATGGTGCGTTCGGCCAGGCATTCGAACACCAGGTAATCCAGGTCGCCCTGTTCGGCCAGTTCCACGGCAGGCTCGATACGGTCGCCGGAGTAGCCGGCGCCGGAACCGATGCGCAAGGTTTTCATCTCAAATCACTCCCAGGAGCAATGCGGTCAGGGTCATCAACACCGACGCAGCAAACAGAAACGGAATAGTGAAGCGCTGGTGATCGGCCAGTTCGATCTTGCACAGGCCCACCAGCAGGAAGGTCGCAGGCGTCAGCGGGCTGACCGGGAAACCGGTGGTGTGTACGCCCAGCAACGAGGCCTGGGCCACTTGCAGCGGGTCGACGCCCAGGGCTTTGCCGACCTCGGCGATCACCGGCATCACGCCGAAATAGTAGGAATCGGGGTCAAACAACATGCTCAACGGCATGGAAATAAAGCCCACCACCGCCGGGATCAACTTGCCGTGGCCGGCGGGAATCTGTGCGACCGCCACCTCGGCAATCGCCTTGAGCATGCCAGTGCCTTGCATGATGCCGGTGAACACGCCAGCGGCGAGCAGGATACTGGCCATGGTCAGGGCGGTTTTCGCATGGGCATCAATGCGCGCCCGTTGGGCATCCACATTCGGGTAGTTGATGCACAGCGCCACCACGGTGCCGAGCATAAACATCACCACCGGGTCGACCCAGCCGGCAATCATCACCACCATTACCAGCACGGTCAGCAACAGGTTGACCCAGAACAGCCGTGGGCGCCGTAGCTTGATGTCCTCGTCGCTGAGCACCCGTTGCGGTACCGCCTCCACCGAGGAACCGGCGCCCAGGCCCAGACGTTTTTCTTCACGACGGCCCAGCCACCAGGCGCAGGCAAACACGAAGACCAGGCCGACGATCTGCACCGGGATCAGCGGCTGGAACAGGTCGGCCACCGGCACATGCAAGGCCGCCGACGAGCGCAGCACCGGGCCGGTCCACGGCAGGAAATTGACCCCGGCGGCCATGGCACAGACACACGCAAGGATGCGCTTGTCGATGCCCAACCGCGTATACAGCGGCAGCATCGCCGGCACCGTCACCAGAAACGTCACCGCCCCGGAGCCGTCCAGGTGCACCAGCAGCGCGAGGGTCGCGGTGCCGACCACAATCCGTGTAGGACGCGTGCCGACCGTGCGCAGGATGCGATCAATGATCGGGTCGAGCATACCGGCGTCGGTCATGATCCCGAAAAACAGAATCGCGAACACAAACATGCCCACCACTGGGGCGACGTTCTTGATTCCGGTAATGATAAAGGCGCTGGTTTGCAGGCCGAAACCGCCGAGCAGTGCGGCGATGATCGGCAAGGCGATCAGCGCCACCAGTGGCGACAGGCGTTTGCTCATGACGGCAGCGAGCAGGCACAGGATGGTGATGACACCCAGGGTTGCGAGCATGGGTTACTCCAGAGCGGCCTTGGTGGCCGGTTATTGTTTTCCCTGGAGTATTGGAAGCGGGTTAGTCTTTGTAAATTGGAATATTCGGCCTGGCACGTTCGGAAAAACAAAATGAAGAACAGCATCCAACATATACAAGCCTTTCTCGCCGTAGCCCGCACCGGCAGTTTCACCAAGGCCGCCAATGAGTTGCACTTGTCGCCCTCAGCCCTGACGGTACAGGTGCAACAACTCGAAGACTGGCTCGGCGTCGCGCTGCTCGATCGCAGCCCGCGCCACGTAAGCATCACCGCCGCAGGCGAAGACGCGCGCGGCCCCATGGAAAAACTGTTGCTGGACCTGGACAACATCGTCACTGGCTCGCGCGACCTCGCCGCCCTGCGCCGCGGCGTGGTCACCATCGCCGCACTGCCCTCGGTGTGCGCCGGCGCCCTGCCGCCGGCCTTGCGCCTGTTTCGCGAACGCTTTGCCGGCATCGAAGTACGTTTGCATGACCTGGTAGCTCATCGCATTCATGCACAGGTGCGCGAAGGCGTGGTGGACTTTGGCATCGGCGTGCGTGCCCGGCTGAGCCACGGCCTGGAATTTTTGCCGGTGCTCAATGATCGGTTGTGTGCGTTTGTGCCACTGGGCCATCCCCTCGCCCACCATCGCCAACTGACCTTGGAGCAATTGGCGGACCAGCCGATCATCCTCACCGGGCGCGACAGCAGTGTGCGTGAGCAGGTGGACGCGTTGTTTGATCAGACACGGCTGACAATGAATGCCGGCATGGAAGCCAACTACATGTCGACGGTACTGGCGTTGGTGCGCCAGGGGCTGGGCATCAGCGTGTTGCCGGAGTCGGCGGCGGACAGCCTGGAGGGGTTGAAGCGCATCAATATTGACCATCCCGGCGTGAACCGCGAGATCGGGTTGATCAGTCGCAGCGGGATGGGCCTCAGCCCGGCGGCGCAGCGTTGCTTTGAGCTGCTGAGTGATGAGCTGTCTGGCACAACATCGAACTGAAACTGGACACTATCAATGTGGGATATGGCTTGTGTGGGAGCTGGCTTGCCTGCGATGCAGACACCTGGGTTTATCTATTACCCCGAGTTGATGCTATCGCAGGCAAGCCAGCTCCCACACAAGCCAGCTCCCACATTTTTGACCGCGTGAACTCAATCAAGCATCGCTACATGTTTTGGATGGCTCGCCACCCGCGCCAGCCACGCCTGCACACCCGGATAAGCGTCCAGCTCAAACCCACCCTCCTCGGCCACATGGGTATAGGCATACAACGCCACATCGGCGATGGAGAATTGATCGCCCACCAGATACGGGGTCAGTTGCAGTTGGCGCTCCATGACCTTGAGGGCCTTGTAGCCACCTTTGTGCAGCTTCTTGTATTCCTCAAGACGGTCTGCGGGCAAGCCCAGGTAAAACTGGATAAACCGCGCCACCGCAATATACGGTTCGTGGCTGTACTGCTCGAAAAACTGCCACTGCAACACTTGCGTGCGCAGGCGTGGCTCGGACGGCAAAAATTCGCTGCCATCGGCCAGGAAGTTGAGAATCGCGTTGGACTCCCACAGGCAAGTGCCGTCTTCAAGTTCCAGCACCGGGATCTTGCCATTGGGGTTCTTGGCCAGGAACTCGGCAGTCTGGGTGTCGCCCTTGAGGATGTCGATATCGATCCATTGGTACGGGATGCCCAGCAGGTTGAGCATCAATTTGACCTTGTAGCAGTTGCCCGACTTGTAATCGCCATAAACCTTGTACATGGGGCTCCCCTTATGCCGCTTGCGCGTGCTGTGCTTGACGGACCACCGCGGCCAGGCGCTTGAGACCTTCGTCCAGACGGGCCGGGTCGATATGGCTGAAATTGAGGCGCAACGAGCCCAAGTGTTGATCGGGCTCGGAAAAGAACGGTTCACCGGGCATGAACGCCACGTCCTGATCCAATGCTTGCGCCAACAAGGTGCGGGTGTCGAGGGGTTGTTTCAAGGTCAGCCAGAAGAATAATCCACCTTGAGGCACTTGCCAGTCGGCCAGGTCGCCAAAGTGGCGCTCCAGAGCCGACTGAAAGGCATCGCGACGCTCGCGGTAAAAGTCGCGTAACTGCGCCAGGTGTTGCTGGTATTTTTGCGTGCCGATCCACTGCATCGCTTGCCACTGGCCGATGCGGTTGGTGTGCAGGTCGGCCGATTGCTTGAGCTTGAGCAGGTGCGGGAACAAATCCTCGCTGGCGATCAGGTAACCGACGCGCAACCCCGGCAACAGGGTCTTGGATACAGTGCCGGTGTAGATCCAGCTGGCTTTTTTCAACCGCCCGGCGATGGGCTGCGCACTGGCGCCGTCGAATGTCAGCTCGCGGTAGGGCTCGTCTTCGATCAGGGTTACGCCGAATTCATCGAGCAAGGCGGCCACGGCTGCGCGCTTGGCCTCGCTGTAGCGCACGGCCGAGGGGTTCTGGAAGGTCGGGATGAGGTAGATGAACGCCGGGTGATGGCGTTCGAGGCTGGCGCGCAGGGCAGCCAGGTTCGGGCCGTCGGCCTCCAGTTGCACGGTGAGGCAATCGGCGCCGAACAGTTGGAAAATCTGCAAGGCGGCCAGGTAGGTCGGGCCTTCCAGCAAGACTTCAGTGCCCTTGTCGATGTACAGCTTGGCCGCCAGGTCGAGGGTTTGCTGGGAGCCGCTGACCACCAGCACCTGACTGGCCTGGCACGGTAAGCCCAAGGCGCGGGCCTCGGCGGCGAGCAGTTCACGCAATTGCGGCTCGCCTTCGCTCATACCGTATTGGCCGATGTTCAGTGGCAGTTCATCCCAATTCAGTACCGGCAACATGGCTTCGGCGGGCAGGCCACCGGCGAACGACATCACTTGCGGGCGCTGGGCCGCCGCAAGAATTTCACGGATCAAGGAGCTTTTGAGGCGCGTAACACGTTCAGAGAAGGCCATAGGGTCACCGGTAGCGAAGTCGGGGGCAAATACGTCAAACTGGTTGACCGAAATTACGACGACTCGCGTGGATACGTCAATATGCTTGACCTTAAAAACCAGGGCAGCCAACAACAAGCCATGGAAGCCTTTTTCTTCGGCTACCAGGCTTTTACCGCCAAGGCCGACGAAATGCTCGAGCGCCGCGGCCTGAGCCGCGTGCATCAGCGCATCGTATTTTTTATCGCGCGTTACCCCGCCTTGAGCGTGAAGCAGCTGCTGGAGTTGCTTGGGGTGAGCAAGCAGGCGCTGAACATGCCATTGCGCCAATTGCAGGAAATGCACTTGGTCGACAGCGTTGCCTCCGAGGCCGACAAGCGCAAACGCCTGTTGGAACTGACTGAAGAAGGCCAACGTTTTGAGCAGTCACTACGCCGCGAGCAGGTGAAGCTGTTGCAGCGTGCGTTCAGTGAAGCCGGTGAAGACGCCGTGGCAGGCTGGCTAGCCGTGAACCAGGCCCTCGCCGGCCAACTTTAACCCTATGCCGAGCGAGCTTGTTGTGGCGAGCAGGCTTGCCCTGCGTTGGGACGCGAAGCGGCCCTGAGACAGTCATCGCGGGGCTTCAGCGAGAATCCATTGGCAGGTTTGGGGGCCGCTACGCAGCCCAACGCAGGGCAAGCCTGCTCGCCACAACAACTTTGCCCTGCGCAACCCGATAAATCGCGCCGGCATCAGCCTTTCATCCCCTTTCGCAAACAAAATAGAAAACATTATTTGCTTTATTTGTATACAAAAGCATAATTCGCTTCGTGCGAGTTCCTGACCTATTGGTCAACAAAACCCGCCAGTACCTCAAAGCGCTGCTGCCCACCTCTGTGACCGGCGCTGGAAATAACAATAAAACTCTTGAGGAGTACTTGCTGTGGATAGCCAAAAAACCGAAGCCCCTACGCTGGACCTCGCCCCACCGCAAGGCGGCTGGCTGGAACGCCTGTTCAAACTGCGCTTGCATGGCACCACAGTGAGAACCGAACTGATTGCCGGCCTCACCACCTTTATCACCATGGCCTATATCATCTTCGTCAACCCCAACATCATGGCCGACGCCGGTATCGATCACGGTGCGGCGTTCGTCGCCACCTGCATCGCCGCCGCGCTGGGCTGCCTGCTGATGGGGCTGTACGCCAACTGGCCGGTAGGTTTGGCACCGGGTATGGGCCTGAATGCGTTTTTCACCTACACCGTGGTCGGCACCATGGGCTACCACTGGGAAACCGCGCTGGGCGCAGTGTTTATTTCCGGCGTGCTGTTCATGGGCCTGACACTGTCGCGCGTGCGTGAATGGCTGCTCAACAGCATCCCTGTGAGCTTGCGTCATGCCATGGGCGCAGGCGTCGGTTTGTTCCTTGGGGTGATCGGCCTGAAGACCGCCGGCATTATCGTCGACAGCCCGGCCACCTTGATCAAGCTCGGTTCGCTGCACGAGCCTGCGCCATTGCTGGCGGCCGTGTGCTTCCTGTTGATTGCGATCCTCAGCTATCACCGGGTATTCGGCGCGATCCTGATCAGCATCATCGCCGTGACCCTCGCCGGTTGGGGCCTGGGCCTGGTGCACTACAACGGCATTCTCTCAACCCCACCGAGCCTGGCGCCGACATGGATGGCCATGGACATAAAAGGTGTATTCAATGTAAGCATGATAAGTGTGGTATTTGCTTTTCTTTTTGTACACATGTTCGACACCGCAGGTACACTGATGGGCGTCGCGCAACGGGCCGGACTGGTCAACGCCGACGGCAAGATCGATAACCTGTCCCGCGCGCTTAAAGCCGACAGTGCCTCCAGCGTGTTTGGCGCCATGGTCGGTGTGCCGCCGGTGACCAGCTATGTGGAAAGCGCTGCCGGTGTGGCCGCAGGTGGTCGCACCGGGCTGACCGCCGTGACCGTGGGCATCCTGTTTGTGGCCGCGATGTTTTTTGCGCCACTGGCGGGAATGATTCCGGCGTATGCCACCGCCGGCGCGCTGATTTACGTGGCGATGCTGATGATGGCGAGCATGGCCCATATCAACTGGGATGAGGCCACCGACAGCATTCCGGCGATTGTCACCGCGATCATGATGCCGTTGACCTTCTCGGTCGCCGACGGGATTGCCTTGGGCTTTATCACTTACGTGGCGCTCAAGGCAGGCACCGGCAAGTACCGTGAGATTTCTGTCAGCCTGTGGGTGCTGTGCGCGATCTTTATCGCCAAGTTCATCTTCCTGTAGTTCGGGGACGGCTGAAAAACCGCCTCACCTTCGGGTGGGGCTTTTGCATAGAGGGAGAAATGTAGATGAACCTGGATACCTGGCTGTTGTTCAGTGGTGCGGCACTGGTGGTGATCCTGATCCCCGGGCCGTTGTCGCTGTTGATGATCAGCAACAGCCTCAACTACGGCCTGCGCCGTTCGTACCCGGCGTTCCTGGGCGGGGTGTTTGCCTCGATCTGTCTGTTGAGCGCCTCGGCCCTCGGCCTGGGTGCGTTGTTGCTGGCGTCCGAGCAGTTGTTCAGCGCCTTGAAAATCATCGGCGCGCTGTACCTGTTCTATCTGGCCTGGCAGAGCTGGCAGCAATCTCGCCTGCCAACCCATGGCGCCGAGGTACCGCAGGCGCCGGCGGTGCCGCGTTTTCGCGCACTGTTCGGCCGGGCCTTTGTGCTCGGCGCCAGCAACCCCAAGGACATCCTGTTCTTCGCCGCCTTCCTGCCGCAGTTCCTCAGTAGCGAGCAGCCGTTTCTGCCGCAACTGCTGATCATGATCGCGACCTGGACCGTACTCGACTTGCTCTGCAAGCTGGCTTACGGCCTCGGCGCCCACGGTGCCGCGCGTTACCTGCGCAGCGGCGCGGGCCAGAGCTGGTTCAATCGCGTCAGTGCCACGCTATTTGGCGGGGCGGCAACCGCAGCGCTGCTCAAGGGTTAAACGGCGCGACTTTGGCAAAATACACACTGGCGGGCTCTCCATAACGAACTTGCCACTGAATGCCTGCAACGATCCGAACCAGACGGTTTTGTGTCATGGCTTGATCAATGGCGGCAAACTCCGCCGAGAATGGCGACTGCGAACCGATACGCTCGCGAAACCAAGCCTCGGAGAGCTGCGGGGCCACCCTGGAACGCAGGCTGACGTTGCGATTATCGACCCAATTATTCAGCACAAAGTAAACCGAACTCGAATGCGGATGGGTGCAGTAAAAGTCCCTCGTACTGGCCCCGCCATGCCGCCTTGGAATGCTCCTGACGGTGAATCCATATCTTTCGAGTATCTGCCTGACGGCTGTGTGAACAGCTCGCGAACGAAGTACGCCGTTGCCGCGGCTGCGCCTGAGCAACGAGGGATCAAGGTGTAAGGGCGGCGTGAAATCCAGCCGCGTGCCTCCCGGCGCTACCCCATCGATCCCTATGTTAATGGTGAGGGCACCCGGCTCGCCCGCAGGCCGTAGCATTCTCAGCAGATCGGGCAGGCGGTCCGGGTTTCCCGGGGCCGTCCAACGGTCGAGTGTCGCCCTGATATTGAGTAAGTGCGTGGCCGTCACCCTGGGGCCGGTGTCCGCCAACTCAGTGAGCCGGTCGGCGACAAACCGCCTGCTGCCCGGGGTCATAGCAGGAAACGCCCGCCCCACCGTGACGTCCAGACGTTCATTAAACAGCACTTGATGGGGCGTCCACAGCCCATTGGCACCCAGGCTCGCCGGTATCGGCTGCTCAGCAGCAGCCACGCCCAGCCAGCGCTCTATATCCACGGATGCCCTGAACGAAACATCCTGGTTTCTCATTATAAAGACGATGCTCGAAGACGACGCGCTTGTACCCTGGGGCAACAACCGATAGTAATCAGGCCCTAGTCGCAAGAGATCAAAGGCCGCCGCACCCGGCGTTGCAGCCACCCGGTATATATTGCGGCCCAGGGGCGGTACTTCGATCAGTGCGTCACTGCGCCGAAAACCCCACGCCTGCCAGGAACTGGTGGGCACAGGCAACGCGCGCAAGTTCGCTTCCAGGCCCGTACGCGAAGGCGGTGACCAATCCGCTGCGCTTCTGGTGGGTGCCCAAGGTTGCCATACGCCTGAACTCGGCCCGGGCACCGGTGCATCGGCCCCTAACTGCCATTCGTGGGGCTGCTCGATGTGTAAAATCAGTTCATCTTGCCCTTCTCCCTGGCTCTTTTTCAGTCGCAGTCCCCATTCGTTCTCACGCTGATATACCGGGTAAATATCTTTACCCTCACGAATAAACTGCCGGCCATCTTTCGCGTACCGCCCTTTAGCGCCCGGCCCCGCCAACTCAATGGCCCCATCCAGTCCATCAGGGGACTGGAAGTGTTCCAGCAGGTGACGTGGCTTGATCGGTGACGGTTTCAGGCCTGCGCGGGTACCGAGCGTGACCCCTTGATGGCGATGCAAGCGGCCTAAAGCGACACGCGACACGCGCGCGCCTTTCGCGGAAGGGCCAAAGGATGTCAGCACGTCGAAGAACGCAAGCATCGTCAAGAACGCCACATCCACAGCATCATGGGCAGACCCGCTGTAATGATAGCGCCGCGCTGCAAGCAGCATTTCATACAGGCTGATGCCAACACCCAGTACCGGGACAAAGCCCAGCAGCCCGCGAATCGTCGCGTCGTGCTGCTCCCCCAAACGCTGCTCGCGGTATTGCTCCAGCGCCTGGGAAGACTGGGATTGGGCTTGGGTACGCCGTTGCAGATCGAACACCTTAGCGTGGGCCAACAACGCCATGGCATTGCCACAGGTGGTGGGCGCAGCCGCTAACCAATGTTCAGGCTGCGACTCGATTTGCTCCTTGATCAATGCCTCGATGCTTTCATTGTCCACCGCCGGTTTTTTGTGCGGGGCCAAAAAAAACTCCACAAGCATGGCAACAAAACGATATAGACCGGGTTGACCCGGCTCAAGCGAATGAGGCCTGCGGGGTTGCACCCCTGGGTCTTTATCGGGGTAGCCGGCCAGCGCCTGCGCCTCCCAGCCTGGCGCCACCTGGCGCGCCAACGCCTTCTGGTTTTCGGGGAGTGCGCCGATAAGATTCAACGCCTTTTCTGCTTCGTCCAGGCTGGCATACGCAACAATCACCCGGCTTGCCGCAGCCATGGGCCAATACACCACACAGAGCTTTGATAACCTGTCATGAATGAACAATAAGCCAGCAATGTGCCGATCATGTTCTGGGGTTGCGTCCATCAGGCGCAGAACCGCCAACTCTACGTCGAACCCATCTTTTTTCAGGTCACTTGCCGACCCAGCGGCCATCGCCAGGGTAAACAGACGCTGCGCTTTATCACTCAAACCTTGCTGGACCGCAGAATACAGCTGCATCTGAGCGCGTTGTCGCAAAGCCCTATAGACCAAAGCCTGTGAGAGCCCAGGAGACGTGGCCGGAGTAGACGTCGGCGGATAAAATGCCTTGAGGATCCGCTTGTCGTACTCGCCCCCAAGATCGAGCGATGACAGGGTGTTGATCAGGTAACGCACGCTCAAGCGCTCTTTCCAGGCGGGGTCCAGCCAGCGTGCGCGATTTAATCGCCAGCGGGTCCAGGGTGCCTTGGGGTCAAGGTTATGCAACGCTAATTGCAGCAGGCTGAAAGTGGTGCGCTGCGAGCTGACGACCTTTTTTGTATCGCGATCGCCCACTGCGCACTGACTCGACCAGCCACACAATTGGGAGCTGACATCATCGGGCAAATCTATCAGGGGTTTGTCGATATCCAGTCGCGGGTAAAACCCGTCCCGAGTCAATCGCGCAATCAAGCCATTACGGGCGAATGACTCCAAGTCCGGTAAATCCCGCCACAGTTTGTTCTCCACCGCAAAGGCATTCATCAGGTAACGGCGTAACAATCGTTTGTAGTGTCTTCGACTACCGGTTGAGGCAATGCCCAACCACGAGGGGAGTTTTTTCGCCTGAGTGGCTGCCATCTGCAACAGGTTGATATTGGCCAAGGCCAGTGTGCGAGCATCATTGGCGGGTACTTGCAGGCACTCGAACAACTCCTGGGCCAGTAACATTCGGCTCAACTGCGGATCGCTCACCTCACTGAACAACCGAACACCCCTGCCCACACGTTTGTTCAACGCCGCGTAACGTTGCATTAGCTTAATGAACAAGTCTTTGAGCATCGTGCGCTTGATGGCCTCATAACTCACTACCAATGGCGCATCCTTGGGCAACGCCTGGATCCAGCCCCGCGCAGCCACACGGTGATCACGCTCGATGCAGCGCCACAACACGGAGCCATCGCGGCTTTTCAGGCTGGCTTGAAGCCCCTTGGCGAACGCGTTCACGTTGTCAAAGGGCACAAGCCCGCCATACAGACCCGTCACGTATAACAATACTGAGTGTGGGCCACTCGGGTGAGCCAGGGCCTGGTGGGTGGTCACGAGCAGAGCCCCCAGCAGCGGGTACAACTGGCCGGACTCACTGCCGACCGTTACTTGCAATACACAGGTATCAGCAGCACTGTCGCCAGGCACCCAAGACTCACTCAATACCGTATTCAATCGCTCCAGATGCACGGAAGGCATCAGGTTCAACTGTTGCTGCATCTGGGCTTCCAGAAGCAAAGCCCGGCGCAGGGCAGTCCCCACCAATGAGCCGCGATTAGACGTGCCCAAAGGCTGTTCAAGCCAGAACGCCTTTTCAAACATGCGCTCGTGCGGGGCATGGGCCAATTGACTCACGGTGCTCACTTGTTCCTGCCATCGCTGATCGAGGTTCAAAAAGTCTTGATAGGGTGCTGTGCTTTTGCCCACATCCGTCGGATCCAGCAGGGCCATCAAGCCTTTTTCGTAACGTTTGAGTTGCGCTTCACGGGTCTTGAGGGCGAGGTCCGGCGTCAAACTTGCACACACAATCTCACCGCTGCGGCGCTGATGATCCCACTCCGGCAAGGCGTCCAGGCTGTTTCCCAGCAGGAGGCTGCATGCCAGCCGGCGACGGCCTTTTTCGATGAATTTGAGGAAGCGTTTCATCTCAGGAGCGTTGAATTGCCCCACACCTTGAACGCCCACAGCCGCAGGGTTGATTGACAATGCACAGGCCACCTCGTTATCCCACTGCGCCTCCAGCAGCTCGGTCGCACTGGCAAGCAACACGTCTTCCTGGTGTACACCAATAAGCTGAAGGGTAAACGCCTGAGGCGTAACACTGGGTGTGTTACACAGCTCATGCCAACGGCGCAGTGGCAAACACTGCCATAGCACCTGGCTCAAAGGGCCGTTGACCAGCGCAGGCAAATCACATTGCATTCGATACCAGGAACTGAACTCGTAAAACTCCCGAATCAGACCCGGCAGATAAATCACATGGGGCGTGTCCCCCGCGATGCCTTCACGATAAATATGCAAAGCGCCCGGCACAGGAACCAGTGCCCGATTTGTGCCAGGCCACGCCACCCTGCTCACTTGAATATTCGCCCACTCACCTGCGGCGCGACGGCGCGCATCGGCGCCGGGGATCTCCATGACTTTACGGACCATGGCATAGCCGCGGTCCGAGAGCTGGTAAACGCGATGGGCCAGCAGTGCATGCTCGGCGAACAAGGATTTTCGTAACTGGACCCAACGCTGCTTGCGCGTCAGCCAGGAGCCATAGGCCAGTTGCTGCCAATAGTCTCGTTCAGCCTTCTCAACCTGACCGAGCAGCGCCAACCCCTTCACACGTACCAACGCATCCCAAGCGGTAAACGGCAACGTCCGTGCCGGTTCGTCCTTGATACGCAATGTAGTGAACTGGTTAATGTCCAGCGGCACATCCGGATCAATGAGAAGTGCCAAGCCTTTTTCGGTCAGGCTGTAGACCTTCTGGGGCAAAGGCGGCGGCCGGAACTCGGTGAACAACAGCGTATCGGGGTCCAGCGCAAAGGCCTTGCGTAATGCGCCCCGGATAATGCCCAAGACTCTCGGCGCACGCCCAATCAAGTCTTTTAAGAGTTTTACCGCCTCTCTGGCCCTGGCTTGGGCTTCGTACAGGCGATTGATTTCAAGACTGGGCTGCGTGACCGCGTTTAGCCGTCGGGTCAGGAGTGTGCGAATCGCCGCATCACGCTGCGCGTCCGAGGTTTGCGGGTCATCAAAATTAAGCGTTTGCGCCGCAGCAGCCTCAGCGGCCAACCAGGCGGTGGTGTCGGTACTCATGGCGGACTGTTCCATACAGAAAAGCCGAGCCTAGGTACCTCGACCGCCCCAGGTGCGTTACATACTTGGGCGGCCCGTGAGCCATTCAGAATAAAAAAAGCCCGCAGTGTGGGCGGGCAAAAAACCAACGAAGAGCTTTGGGGGTGTGAAGCGAGGTGACGACTCAGCTACCGCGATAGGTGGAGTAGCTGTAAGGCGAAATCAGTAAAGGCACATGGTAGTGATCCTGTTCGGCGCTGATGCCAAAACGCAGCACGACGACGTCGAGAAACGCCGGTTCCGGCAATTGCACACCACGGGCGCGGTAGTAGTCGCCGGCGCTGAATTGCAGTTGGTAAACACCACTGCGGTAGTCGTCACCTTGCAGCAGCGGCGCATCGCAACGGCCGTCGCTGTTGGTGGTGGCAGTGGCAACCCGTTCCAGCTGCGCGCCGTCGACGCGGTACAGCTCGACCTTGATATTGCTGCCGGGGCAGCCGTGTGCGGCGTCCAAAACGTGTGTGGTCAAACGTCCCATGGCGTCTTCGCGCCTCCTGAAGTCAGTAAAAGAGAAACCTGCACTTTTTCAGGGCATCGAAAAAGCCGGCGATGGCTGATTAAGACACTTTTTAAAAAAATTGTACACAATAAAAATCACAAAGCTTTGGATCTTCCCGTCGGTGTTGCTCGATGAGTCAATTCGTAAGTAAACCTTGCTTTTAAACGACCTTTTGTCCATTAACTGACCAGTCAGGCAAGTTTCTTGCTACAGCATCTGAACCCGGCGATACAGAAAAAATGCAGAAATGTAGGCTTACAAAGTGACAGATAAGTTGTATACAATCACTCATCGCTGTGACGCCACCCAGTCTTTTCACTGCCCGGCCGCCACACACACTTGCTATCACGAACAAGAAGGAAGACTGCAGTGAGCGCTGACTACCCACGCGACCTGATCGGTTACGGCAGTAACCCTCCTCACCCCCACTGGCCGGGCAAGGCACGCATTGCGCTGTCGTTCGTACTCAACTACGAAGAAGGCGGTGAGCGCAACATTTTGCACGGTGATAAAGAGTCCGAAGCCTTCCTCTCGGAAATGGTCTCGGCCCAGCCGCTGCAAGGCGCCCGCAACATGAGCATGGAGTCGCTGTACGAGTACGGCAGCCGTGCGGGTGTGTGGCGCATCCTCAAGCTGTTTAAAGAATTCGATATCCCGCTGACCATCTTCGCCGTCGCCATGGCCGCCCAGCGCCACCCGGATGTGATCCGCGCAATGGTCGACGCCGGCCACGAGATCTGCAGCCACGGCTACCGCTGGATCGACTACCAGTACATGGACGAGGCCCAGGAGCGCGAGCACATGCTCGAAGCCATCCGCATCCTCACCGAACTCACCGGCGAGCGCCCACTGGGCTGGTACACCGGCCGCACTGGCCCCAATACGCGTCGGCTGGTGATGGAGGAAGGCGGTTTCCTGTACGACTGCGACACCTATGACGACGACCTGCCCTACTGGGAGCCGAACAACCCGACCGGCAAGCCGCATTTGGTGATCCCTTATACCCTGGACACCAACGACATGCGCTTCACCCAGGTGCAGGGTTTCAACAAGGGCGATGACTTTTTCGAGTACCTCAAGGACGCGTTCGACGTGTTGTATGCCGAAGGGGCCGAGGCGCCGAAGATGCTTTCCATCGGCCTGCACTGCCGCCTGATCGGCCGCCCTGCACGCCTGGCTTCGTTAAAACGGTTTATCGAATACGCCAAAGGCCATGAACAGGTGTGGTTCACCCGTCGCGTTGACATCGCCCGTCACTGGCACGAAACCCACCCGCACACGGGAGCGGCGAAATGACTGCGTTCCAGACCCTGAAGCCATCGACCCTGAGCCGCGATGAATTTGTCGCCGCTTTCGCCGATATCTACGAACACTCGCCATGGGTGGCCGAAAAGGCCTTCGACCTGGGCCAGGACAGCTCGGTCGACCAGATCGAAACCCTGCACCAGCGCATGAGCGATATCCTGTTAAGCGCCGATCATGCCAGCCAGCTGGCGCTGATCAACGCTCACCCGGACCTGGCCGGCAAAGCTGCCGTCCAGGGCCAACTGACCCAAGCCAGCACCGATGAGCAAGCTGGCGCGGGGATTCACCAATGCACGGCCGAAGAGTTCTCGCGCTTCACCGAGCTGAACGATGCCTACAAGGCCAAGTTCAAGTTTCCCTTCATCATGGCGGTAAAAGGCAGCAACCGGCATCAGATCCTCGCTGCGTTCGAAACGCGCATTCACAATTCGGCAGACGCCGAGTTCAAATGCGCGCTGGCCGAGATCAACAAGATCGCGTTGTTCCGTTTACTGACCCTCTAACAGACCATCCCCAGCCACTCTATCTAAGGCAGACAAGAAGAATGAAAGCTTACGCCGTACCTTTCGAAAAGTTCGTCAACCTGGCCGATGCCCGCCTGGGCACCAAGATCATCTCGGTGACCGATGACTGGTTCGCTGACGCCAACCGCCTGTTCCAGCCGACCCCGGCCGTGTGGAAGGAGGGCGTTTTCGATGACAACGGCAAGTGGATGGACGGCTGGGAGTCACGCCGCAAGCGCTTCGAAGGCTACGACAGCGCGGTGATCCGCCTCGGCGTACCCGGCTCGATCAAGGGCGTGGACATCGACACTTCATTCTTCACCGGCAACTTCCCGCCATCGGCCTCCCTGGAAGCCTGCTTCCTGGCCTCGGGCGAGCCGGACGCCAACACCCAGTGGGTGGAAGTGCTGTCGGCCGTGGAGCTGCAAGGCAACAGCCACCACTACCACGAGATCAACAACGACCAGGCGTTCAGCCACCTGCGTTTCAACATCTACCCGGACGGCGGTGTGGCCCGTCTGCGTGTGTACGGCGTGCCGTTCCGCGACTGGTCCTCGGTGGGCGACAACGAACAGGTCGACCTGGCAGCGGCCCTCAACGGCGGTCGCGCCCTGGCGTGCTCCGACGAACACTTCGGCCGCATGAGCAACATCCTCAACCCGGGCCGTGGCATCAACATGGGCGACGGCTGGGAAACCGCCCGTCGTCGCACGCCAGGCAACGACTGGGTGATCGTCGCCCTGGGCCACCCGGGCGAGATCGAGAAAATCGTGGTCGACACCCTGCACTTCAAGGGCAACTACCCGGACACTTGCTCGATCCAGGGCGCGTTCGTGAAGGGCGGCACCGACAGCCAGATCGAAACCCAATCGCTGTTCTGGCGCGAGCTGCTGCCGGCGCAGAAACTGGAAATGCACGCTGAACACACGTTTGCCGAGCAGATCAAGGCACTGGGGCCGATTACCCACATCCGCCTGAACGTGTTCCCGGATGGTGGTGTGAGCCGCCTGCGGGTCCTCGGTAAAGTCGCTAAATAAGCGGTGAGCCCATCGCAGGCAAGCCAGCTCCCACATTTGAATGTATTCACAGATCAAAATGTGGGAGCCGGGCTTGCCCGCGATAGCAATAGAACAAACAACACAGAATCCGGATAAGAAGACAGCCATGCGCACACTAGTGATCGAACCCCTGACCAAAGAAGCCTTCGCCCCTTTCGGAGACGTTATCGAAACCGATGGCAGCGATCACTTCATGATCAATAACGGGTCGACCATGCGCTTTCACAAGCTGGCCACGGTAGAAACCGCCCAGCCTGAAGACAACGCAATCATCAGCATCTTCCGCGCCGATGCGCAGGACATGCCGCTGACCGTGTGTATGCTGGAAAGACACCCGCTGGGCAGCCAGGCCTTCATCCCGCTGCTCGGCAACCCCTTTCTGATCGTGGTCGCGCCACTTGGCGATGAACCTGTATCGGGCTTGGTCCGCGCCTTCGTCACCAACGGCAGGCAGGGCATTAATTACCATCGCGGCGTCTGGCACCACCCGGTGCTGACGATCGAAAAGCGGGATGACTTCCTGGTGGTTGATCGCAGTGGCACAGGCAATAACTGCGATGAGCATTTTTTCAAAGAGGATGAGCGGTTGATCCTCGCCCCCCACCAATAAGAGAAGGTCTGATCACCCGACAACAAGGGTGACAGGCGAGAGGTAAAGACTGTGGAAGCACATTTGATGGAATGGCTGAACCTTAGCGTGCGCTGGGTTCACATGATCACTGGCGTCGCGTGGATCGGCGCTTCCTTCTATTTTGTCTGGCTGGAAAACAACCTTAATCGCGTCAACCCCAAAGACGGCCTGGCCGGTGACTTATGGGCGATTCACGGTGGCGGTATCTACCACCTGGAAAAATACAAACTGGCCCCGCCGACCATGCCGGACAACCTGCATTGGTTCAAATGGGAAGCCTATTTCACCTGGATGTCGGGCATCGCGCTGCTGTGCGTAGTGTTCTACGCCAACCCGACCTTGTACCTGCTGGCCCCGGGCAGCAGCCTCAGTGGTCCCGAAGGCGTACTGCTGGGCATTGGCTCACTGTTCGTCGGCTGGTTCATCTACTCCTTCCTGTGCGATTCGGCGCTGGGCAAACGCCCTGCCCTGCTCGGCTTTATCCTGTTTGTACTGTTGATTGCAGCCGCTTACGGCTTCAGCAAGGTCTTCAGCGGTCGCGGTGCTTACCTGCACGTAGGTGCGGTGATCGGCACCATCATGGTCGGTAACGTATTCCGCATCATCATGCCCGCCCAGCGCGCGCTGGTAGCGGCCATCGCCGAGAACCGCACACCTGACCCGGCGCTGCCGGCCAAGGGTCTGCTGCGTTCGCGTCACAACAACTACTTCACCTTGCCGGTGCTGTTCATCATGATCAGCAACCACTTCCCGAGCACCTACGGCAGCCAATACAACTGGCTGATCCTGGCGGGTATCGCGGTGGCAGCGGTGTTGGTGCGTCACTACTTCAACACACGGCATAACAGCCAGAAGTATGCGTGGACGTTGCCGGTGGGCGCATTGGCGATGATTTGCCTGGCGTATGTGACCGGTCCTAAACCTGTTTCGACTGCACCTGACGTGGCCAAGGCACCCGCGGCCATCGAGTACCAGCCATTGCCGGAAACCGCATTGGGCGGTGGCTTGAAACCTGCTGCGCCAGCCGCACCCGCTGCAGAACCTGCTGCGGCACCGGCCCAGGCGACGATTGATTTCGACAAGGTGCATGGCGTGATCCAGGAACGCTGCGCCGTGTGCCATTCGGCCAAGCCCACCAGCCCGCTGTTCAGCACCGCCCCAGCCGGCGTGATGTTCGATACCCCGGCGCAGATCCAGCAGCAGGCGGCGCGTATTCAAGCGCAGGCCGTGGCCAGCCAGATCATGCCGCTGGGCAACATCACCCAGATGACCCAGCAGGAACGGGATTTGATCGGCACCTGGATCAACCAGGGGGCACGCACTAACTGACAGCCCGAGTAACACAAATCCAAAATGTGGGAGCTGGCTTGCCTGCGATAGCGGTGCATCAGCCACCAGATGAGTTGCTGAGCCACCGCCATCGCAGGCAAGCCAGCTCCCACAGGGATTTTTGGTGATTTACAGAGTGCGTTCCAAACAACACAACAATAAAAAAGATCCGAGGTGTTGCATGACCGAGTTAGTCGAACCGCAGATTCCCGCCGCACCCGCCATGGTGCGGCTGCCCCTCTTGCAACTGATTCTGGTAGGCCTGCAACACGTCTTGCTGATGTACGGCGGCGCCGTCGCCGTACCCCTGATCATTGGCCAGGCCGCAGGCTTGAGCCGTGAAGAAATCGCCTTTCTGATCAACGCCGATCTGCTCGTGGCGGGCATTGCCACCATGGTGCAGTCATTCGGCATCGGCCCGGTGGGCATTCGCATGCCGGTGATGATGGGCGCCAGTTTCGCCGCCGTCGGCAGCATGGTGGCCATGGCTGGCATGCCTGGCATCGGCCTGCAGGGCATCTTCGGCGCGACCATCGCTGCCGGTTTTTTTGGCATGCTGATCGCGCCGTTCATGTCCAAGGTCGTGCGGTTTTTCCCGCCCTTGGTGACCGGCACCGTGATCACTGCCATCGGCCTGTCGCTGTTCCCCGTGGCCGTGAACTGGGCCGGTGGCGGCAGTGCCGCCGCCACCTTCGGCTCGCCGGTTTACCTGGCGATTGCCGCGCTGGTACTGGCCACCATCTTGCTGATCAACCGTTTCATGCGCGGCTTCTGGGTAAATATCTCGGTGCTGATCGGCATGGCGCTCGGCTATGGCTTGTGCGGCCTGCTCGGCATGGTCGACCTCGGCGGCCTGTCCCAGGCACCGTGGGTGCAAGTGGTGACGCCACTGCATTTCGGCATGCCCAAGTTCGAGTTGGCACCGATCCTGTCGATGTGCCTGGTGGTGGTGATCATCTTCGTCGAGTCCACCGGGATGTTTCTTGCGCTGGGCAAAATCACCGGCCAGGAGGTCACGCCAAGGATGCTGCGCCGTGGCCTGTTGTGTGACGCTGGCGCCTCATTTTTCGCCGGTTTCTTCAATACGTTTACTCACTCCTCATTCGCCCAGAATATCGGCCTGGTGCAGATGACCGGCGTGCGTTGCCGCTCGGTGACGATCATGGCCGGGGCGTTCCTGATTGTGCTGAGCCTGCTGCCCAAAGCCGCCTTTTTGGTGGCATCGATTCCACCGGCAGTATTGGGCGGCGCCGCCATTGCCATGTTCGGCATGGTCGCGGCGACCGGCATCAAGATCCTGCAGGAGGCCGACATTGCCGACCGCCGCAACCAGTTGCTGGTGGCAGTCAGCATCGGCATGGGCCTGATCCCGGTGGTGCGCCCGGAATTCTTCGCGCAGTTGCCCCTGTGGATGAGCCCGATTACCCACAGTGGAATCGCCATGGCCACCCTCAGCGCCTTGTCGCTGAACATCCTGTTCAACATCCTCGGCGGTTCGGAACGCCCCGCGGTCGCCCACACGCATTGATTTGGCCTGTTAGCAAAAAACAACAAAAATAATAACCAACAGGAAATACCCACATGCACCCTATTCACCTGGGGCCGGCCACAAGCCGCGCCCCATTCTCGCCCCCTGCGCTCTCTAACAGCGCACTTGAGCCAAGGCCTGGGAGCCAGTATTCTCCGCGCCCGCTCGAATCGACTCAAAAAAAAACAGCGAATGTAAAAGCTGACTGCAGGGCCAACTTATCCTGGCCCAATGTCTGCGGCCAACGTGCAGAAAAAAACCTCCGGATTCGACTGCATCAAGTGCAGCCGAAGGCCTTTTATTGGCTTTTTAAACACCTTGGCGCAGCTCTTGCTAAAAGCATTAAAGCTGACCAAACAGACGATTTTTGCAGCGAACCAAAAGGCGCCACACCAGAGCGCCTGCGTAGAAAAACAACCATAAAACTTTGACTCGGGAGCAACCGAATGAAACCTATGTTCAAAGGCCTGATGCTGGCAGGATCCCTGCTGGCCGGCGGCCAAGCCGTGGCAGGCGATTTGTTGCAGTGGCAGAACAACAGCCTGACGTACCTGTGGGGCAAGAACTTCACCGTTAACCCGCAGATCCAGCAAACCGTCACCTTCGAGCACGCCGATGCGTGGAAGTACGGCGACAACTTCCTGTTCGTCGACCGCATCTTTTACAACGGCAAGGAAGACGGCAACGTCGGCCCAAGCACTTACTACGGCGAGTTCAGCCCACGGTTGTCGTTCGGCAAGATCTTCGACAAAGACCTCTCGTTCGGCCCGATCAAAGATGTGCTGCTGGCCTTCACTTACGAGTTCGGCGAAGGCGATAACGAGTCGTACCTGCTGGGCCCGGGCTTTGACCTGAATATCCCTGGCTTCGACTACTTCCAGTTGAACTTCTACCAGCGCCAGACCGAAGGCAACCGCCCGGGCGATGGCGTGTGGCAGATCACGCCGGTGTGGTCGTACACCATTCCCGTGGGCAACTCCAACGTGCTGATCGACGGCTTCATGGACTGGGTGGTGGACAACGACAGGAACGCCCGTGGCACTTACCACGCCAACCTGCACTTCAACCCACAGGTCAAGTACGACTTGGGCAAGGCGCTGCATTGGGGCGAGAAGCAGCTGTATGTCGGCTTCGAATATGACTACTGGAAGAACAAGTACGGGATCGAAGATTCCGGCGCGTTCAAGACTAACCAGGACACGGCGAGCTTCCTGGTCAAGTATCACTTCTGATTGAGCAACACCAATCCCCTGTGGGAGCTGGCTTGCCTGCGATAGCGATCTGTCAGCCAACATAGTTGGCACAGGAATACCGCTATCGCAGGCAAGCCAGCTCCCACATTTAGTTCACTGTCAGCCCAAGGAATTTGGACAATTCCTCGCGCTTGGCAAGTGCGTCCTTGCGCCCCAGCTCAATCAACTCGCTGCAATACCCCGCCTCGAACAACAAGTAACTCAACACCCCCGCCCCACTGGTCTTGGTCGCCCCCGGACCGCGCAAGAACAGACGCAACGCCGCCGGCAATTCCTGCCGATGCCGCGCCGCGATTTCATCGATCGGCTGGCTGGGCGCAATCACCAGCACCTCTACCGGCGCCAGCCCCGGCGCAACATGGCTGAATTGGTTCAGACGCTCCAACAGCTCAATATCGCTTTCCAGGCTGTCAATAAACGTGCTGTTAAGCATATGCCCACCAATCTGCGCCAAGGTCGGCTCCTGGCCAGTGTAAGTACGTTGCACCGAAGGTTCATTGCCACGCGGGTTGCCGCTCACGCCCACCACCAGCACCCGGCTGGCACCCAGGTGCAAGGCCGGGCTGATGGGCGCGGATTGGCGCACGGCACCGTCACCAAAATATTCCTGGTCGAGTTTGACCGGCGCAAACAGCAAGGGGATCGCGGAGCTGGCCAGCAAGTGCTCAACCGTCAGTTGGGTCGGCACACCGATGCGCCGATGGCGCAGCCAGGCATCGATCTTGCCGCCGCCCTGATAGAAGGTCACCGCTTGCCCGGACTCATAACCAAAGGCCGTGACCGCGACTGCATGCAGATGCTTGTTGCGGATCGCCTCATCAATGCCGTGCAGGTGCAGTTTGTCGTTGAGCAAGTCGCGCAACGGCGCACTGTTGAGCAACGCCACCGGCACCTGGGCACCCAGGCCCAACAGGCTATGGATAAAGAAACGGCTGGCCTGGTGCACCACGCCCGGCCAATCGCTGCGCAGCACCAGATGGCTGCGAAAGCCCTGCCAGAAGGCGGTAAGGCGTTGGATGGCCGCAGTGAAATCCGTGGCGCCACTGGCCAGGCTCACCGCATTGATCGCGCCGGCGGAGGTGCCGACAATCACCGGAAAAGGATTCGGCGCCCCCGGCGGCAGCAACTCGGCAATCGCCGCCAGTACGCCCACCTGATACGCCGCTCGCGCCCCGCCACCGGAAAGAATCAAGCCTGTGACCGGTTCAGTTGGGCGCATTGCGTCACTCCCTAGTAGAAAAGTAGCGGTTACCGGCGGCGCGGTTCGTACAGCTTAGCCTCGCCGGGCGGGCGGCTCTTGAAGCGCCGGTGCGTCCACAGGTACTGCTCGGGGCATTCGCGCACCGAGGCCTCGACCCACTGATTGATGCGCAGGCAGTCAACCTCGTCGCTCTCACCGGGGAAGTCGGTCAGCGGCGGGTGGATCACCAGGCGATAACCGCTGCCATCGGCCAGGCGCTCCTGGGTGAAGGGCATCACCAGCGCCTTGCCCAGCCGCGCAAACTTGCTGGTGGCGGTCACGGTAGCGGCCTGGATGCCGAACAGCGGAACAAAAATGCTTTGCTTGGCGCCGTAGTCCTGATCCGGCGCATACCAGATGGCGCGGCCCGAGCGCAGCAGCTTGAGCATGCCGCGCACGTCGTCGCGCTCTACCGCCAGGGAATCGAGGTTGTGCCGCTCACGGCCACGGCGCTGAATGAAGTCGAACAGCGGGTTGCCGTGCTCGCGGTACATGCCATCAATGGTGTGCTTCTGCCCGAGCAGGGCCGCGCCAATTTCCAGGGTGGTGAAGTGCAACGCCATCAGGATCACACCCTTGCCATCCAGATGCGCCTGCTTCAAATGCTCAAGCCCTTCGACATGGGCCAGGCGTGCCAGGCGCGATTTGGGCCACCACCAGCTCATGGCCATCTCGAAGAAGGCGATGCCGGTGGTCGCGAAGTTTTCCTTGAGCAGCCGTTTACGCTCCTTGGCGGATTTTTCCGGGAAGCACAGCTCGAGGTTGCGCGCGGCGATGCGGCGGCGATCAGCAGCCACGCGGTACATGCCGGCGCCAAGTAATCGACCAATGGTCAGCAAGGCACGGTAGGGCAACTGGGTAATCAGCCACAGCAGGCCGAGTCCCAGCCATAACAGCCAAAAGCGCGGGTGAAAAAATACAGCTCGAAAACGCGGGCGATCCATTACAGATTCCGGTAAAGACAAGGGCCGCGCATTCTACAACGTTCGACTCGGCTTGCGGCCCGTGGTTGTTATCGTTATAAGTCTCGACACTTTTCGTGACAAGCCGCTTTTGCCGACCATGAGCCAAACCGAACCGCTAGACC
The DNA here is from genome assembly GCF_012985445.1 of Pseudomonas sp. WS 5532. Lineage (NCBI taxonomy): Bacteria > Pseudomonadati > Pseudomonadota > Gammaproteobacteria > Pseudomonadales > Pseudomonadaceae > Pseudomonas > Pseudomonas sp. WS 5532. The sequence continues at coordinate 11,078 of NZ_JAAQWK010000004.1, read as the reverse complement.
AAGATCCCGTGTTCCAGCTGAAAGGCAGCATGCTCGCCATCACCGTGCTGGAACTGGCCCGCAACGACCTCGACGCCCTGGACCGCCAGCTCGCCGCCAAGGTCGCGCTGGCGCCGAACTTCTTCAACAATGCCCCGCTGGTACTGGCCCTGGACAAACTCCCGGCCGGCCAAGGCGCGATTGATTTGCCCGGCTTGATGCGCGTCTGCCGCTCCCACGGCTTGCGCACCCTGGCCATACGCGCCAGCCGTATCGAAGACATTGCCGCGGCCATCGCAATTGAACTGCCCGTATTGCCACCCTCCGGTGCCCGCGAGCGCCCGCTCGAACCGCTGGAAGGTGAAGTGAAGAAAAAACCGGAAAAACCGCCGGAACCTGCGGTCAAGCCTACAAAGATCATCACCTCCCCCGTACGCGGCGGGCAGCAGATTTACGCCCAGGGTGGCGATCTGGTGGTGATCTCCTCGGTTAGCCCCGGGGCGGAACTTCTGGCCGATGGCAACATCCATGTATACGGCCCCATGCGCGGACGTGCCCTCGCCGGCATCAAGGGCGATACCAAGGCGCGGATTTTTTGCCAGCAGTTGAGCGCTGAGCTAGTGTCCATCGCAGGCCAGTACAAGGTTTCAGAAGATTTGCGCCGTGATCCGCTGTGGGGGGCCGGGGTGCAGGTCAGCCTGTCGGGCGATGTGTTGAACATCATCCGTCTTTAACGGATACTGCCGCATTTTCCAAGCATCTCTAGACTCTGATAGCAAAGCGAAACCGGCAAGACTTGTGTAGGAATAATTGGAAGTTGGCGTTTCCCTGCGGAAATCACATCTTTTTCCTACAAAGGCTGTCCGCCTGCAGCGAGTTCCAAGAGATGTTTTTCAGGGGCTGAAAAGTCCTTTTTCCTTAGGGGTGAAACACCTTGGCCAAGATTCTCGTGGTTACATCCGGCAAGGGTGGTGTGGGTAAGACCACCACCAGCGCCGCTATCGGTACCGGCCTCGCTCTGCGCGGCCACAAAACAGTCATCGTCGACTTCGACGTCGGTTTGCGTAACCTCGACCTGATCATGGGCTGCGAACGCCGCGTGGTGTACGACTTCGTCAACGTGGTGAACGGCGAAGCCAACCTGCAACAGGCCCTGATCAAGGACAAGCGCCTTGAGAACCTGTACGTACTGGCTGCCAGCCAGACCCGCGACAAAGACGCGCTGACCAAAGAAGGCGTAGGCAAAGTCCTGGCCGAGCTTAAAGAAACCTTCGAATACGTGGTGTGCGACTCCCCGGCCGGTATCGAAACCGGTGCTCACCTGGCGATGTACTTCGCCGATGAAGCCATCGTCGTCACCAACCCGGAAGTCTCCTCGGTACGTGACTCGGACCGCATGCTCGGCCTGCTGGCCAGCAAGTCCCAGCGCGCCGAGAAAGGTGAAGACCCGATCAAGGAGCACTTGCTGCTCACCCGTTACAACCCTGAGCGCGTCAGCAACGGCGAAATGCTCGGCGTTGAAGACGTGAAGGAAATCCTCGCAGTGACCCTGCTGGGCGTGATCCCCGAATCCCAGGCGGTCCTCAAGGCTTCCAACCAAGGTGTTCCGGTGATTCTTGACGACCAGAGCGACGCCGGCCAGGCGTACAGCGATGCAGTTGATCGCTTGCTGGGCAAGACCGTGGAACATCGCTTCCTCGATGTTAAGAAGAAGGGATTCTTCGAGCGTATCTTTGGAGGCAACTAAATAATGAAATTTCTCGACTTCTTTCGCGCCAACAAAAAGCCAAGTACCGCGTCGGTAGCGAAAGAGCGTCTACAGATCATCGTGGCGCACGAACGCGGCCAACGCAGTACCCCGGACTACCTGCCAGCCTTGCAGAAGGAACTGGTCGAGGTGATCCGCAAGTACGTCAATATCGGCAACGATGACGTGCATGTCGCCCTGGAAAACGACGGCAGCTGCTCGATTCTGGAACTCAATATCACCCTGCCTGATCGTTAATCGAAAAGGCGGCCGCCACGGCGGCTCGATCACCTTGATCCCGTTTGGGAACCGGGTGGCCGAGCCGCCGTTGGCGTTTGTTACGAGGCTGTTTAATGCCGCTGTCCACTATTCATATCCTGCATCAGGACGCCGCCGTCCTGGTGGTGAACAAGCCGACCCTGTTGCTCTCGGTGCCTGGCCGCGCCGATGACAACAAAGACTGCCTGATCACCCGCCTGCAGGAAAACGGCTACCCCGAAGCCCGCATCGTGCATCGCCTGGACTGGGAAACCTCGGGGATCATCCTGCTCGCGCGGGACGCCGACAGTCACCGCGAACTGTCGCGGCAGTTTCACGACCGCGAAACCGAAAAAGCCTACACCGCCTTGGCCTGGGGCCAGCCGGCGCTGGACAGCGGCAGCATTGACCTGCCTTTGCGCTACGACCCGCCGACCAAGCCGCGCCACGTAGTCGACTATGAGTTTGGCAAAAACGCACTGACCTTCTGGAAAGTGCTGGAGCGTTGTGGCGATTGGTGCCGCGTGGAACTCACGCCGATCACCGGGCGTTCGCACCAGTTGCGGGTGCATATGCTGTCGATCGGCCATCCGCTGCTCGGTGATGGCTTGTACGCCCATGAACAAGCCCTGGCCGCCTGGCCACGCCTGTGCCTGCATGCGAGCATGTTGAGCTTTACGCACCCGCAAAGCGGCGAGCGGCTGCGCTTTGAGTGCCCTGCACCTTTTTAAGCTGAAAATACAGTCAAATGTGGGAGCTGGCTTGCCTGCGATAGCGATCTGTCTGTGCCAAATATATTGGCTTACACACCGCTATCGCAGGCAAGCCAGCTCCCACATTGGCCTTGCAGGGTTTTCAAGCGAGTAGCTTCACTTCAAATGTGGAGCCAATACGGTAAACTCCGCGCATTGCTGTCTGGAGCTATTTATGCGCGAAGCGTTGAATCAAGGCCTGATCGACTTCCTCAAGGCCTCCCCTACTCCTTTTCATGCCACTGCCGCCCTCGCCCAGCGCCTGGAAGCGGCCGGTTACCAGCGTCTCGACGAGCGCGAAACCTGGGCCACCGAGGCCAACGGGCGCTATTACGTCACCCGTAACGATTCCTCGATCATCGCCTTCAAGCTCGGTAAGCACTCGCCGTTGCAAGACGGCATCCGCATGGTCGGCGCCCACACCGACAGCCCGTGCCTGCGGGTCAAGCCCCAGCCGGAGCTGCAACGCCAGGGCTTCTGGCAGTTGGGCGTGGAAGTCTACGGCGGCGCGCTGCTGGCGCCGTGGTTCGACCGCGACCTGTCGCTGGCCGGCCGCGTGACCTTCCGCCGCGACGGCAAGGTCGAGAGCCAACTGATCGACTTCAAGTTGCCGATTGCCATCATCCCCAACCTGGCTATTCACCTGAACCGTGAAGCCAACCAGGGCTGGGCGATCAATGCACAGACCGAGCTGCCGCCGATCCTTGCGCAGTTTGCCGGTGACGAGCGGGTGGACTTCCGCGCCGTGCTCACTGAGCAACTCGCCCGCGAACACGGCCTGAACGCCGATGTGGTGCTCGACTACGAGCTGAGTTTCTACGACACGCAAAGCGCTGCGGTGATCGGCCTCAATGGCGATTTCATCGCCGGTGCGCGCCTGGACAACCTGCTGTCGTGCTACGCCGGCCTGCAAGCCTTGCTCACCAGCGAAAACGACGAAACCTGCGTGCTGGTGTGCAACGACCACGAAGAAGTCGGCTCCTGTTCGGCCTGCGGCGCGGATGGCCCGATGCTGGAACAGACCCTGCGCCGTCTTCTACCGGAAGGTGAGGAATTCGTACGCACCATTCAGAAATCACTGTTGGTCTCGGCAGACAATGCCCACGGCGTGCACCCTAACTACGCCGAGAAACACGACGCCAACCACGGCCCCAAACTCAACGCCGGCCCGGTGATCAAGGTCAACAGCAACCAGCGCTACGCCACCAACAGCGAAACCGCCGGGTTCTTCCGCCACCTGTGCATGGCCCAGGAAGTGCCGGTGCAGAGCTTCGTGGTACGCAGCGACATGGGCTGCGGCTCGACCATCGGCCCGATCACCGCCAGCCACCTGGGCGTGCGCACCGTGGATATCGGCTTGCCGACGTTTGCCATGCACTCGATCCGTGAGCTGTGTGGCAGCCATGATCTGGCGCACCTGGTGAAGGTGTTGGGCGCGTTTTATGCGAGTCGCGATTTGCCCTGACCTCAGGGGCTGAATGCGGTCAAAACTGTGGGAGCGGGCTTGCTCGCGAAAGCGGAGTGTCAGTCAATTCATCTGTAACTGGCACACCGCATTCGCGAGCAAGCCCGCTCCCACAGTTGGTTTTGCATAAACCTGACCCATATCACTCCAACTTCCCACAATCCGACCTAGACTTGTCAGTATTCCCACTCCGACAAGGCCGTCGCCCCATGATCTCCATGTCTTCGTTCCACGCCATGCTCATTCCCATCATCATCGGCATGATCCTGCTCGCGACCGGCTTCAACTTTCGCGACAAGCCGGTGGGTGTGTTTGGTATGTGGGTCGGTATGCTGTTGATCCTCGGCACTGTGGTTTACAAGATCCTTGCCAAACTGGCGGAATAACAAATGCACTCGCATTGGGCATAGCGGCCTCGTACACTCGGTCAATTCGTCGTTTTCAAGGTTGACCGCCTCGTGCTTTCCCGTCTCTTTGCCCTGCCCTGCTATTTTCTGATCGCCCTGCTCACGCTGCTGCCCCTTGCGCCAGCGCAAGCCGTGAGCCTGCCCGGCCTGCTGGGCAGCACCAACAAGACCCAGCCTCAGGCCGATGTGCCGCTGGGCCAGTCGCTGGACGAGGTGATCAAGACCCTGGAAAACGACCAGCAGCGCACCCAACTGCTGAGCGACCTGAAGAAGCTGCGCGAAGCCACGCAAAAAGCCCAGCCCGCTGCCGAACAAGGCGTGCTCGGCTTGATCGGTAGCACCCTGGCCGAGCTTGAAGCCCAGTTTTCCGGGGCCGACAGCCCGTTGGGGCGCTGGTCCAACGAGATCGACCTGGCCCAGGAAGAACTCACGGCACTGATGCTGCCGGCCACAGAATGGCTGCCGATCATTTTCGGTTTTGCCGTGATCCTGGCAGTGTGGAGCCTGCTGGCCGCCGCGCTGATCTGGCTCAGCCACCGTGTGCGAGAACGTTTCGGCCTGCCCGAAGAACTGCCGCAACACCCGCGTACCTGGGACATGGTGCGCTTCGCCCTGCGTAAACTGGGGCCGTGGCTGATTGCGTTGATCATCACGGTTTACCTCAGCTATGCACTGCCTTCGTCCCTGGGCAAATCCCTGGCGATGGTGCTGGCCTATGCGCTGGTGATCGGCACCTGTTTCTCGGCAATCTGCGTGATTGCCTTCTCGGTTCTCGACGGCCCACACCGTCACCGGGCCTTGTATATCCTGCGCCACCAGGCCTTCCGTCCGCTGTGGTGGATCGGCAGTTTTGCCGCCTTCGGTGAAGCCTTGAGCGACCCAAGGCTGGTTGCGGCGCTTGGCCAGCATCTGGCCCACACCGCCGCGACCGTCGCTAATGTGATGGCCGCGCTGTCCACCGGCGTGTTTATCCTGCGCTTCCGCCGCCCGATCGCGCACCTGATCCGCAACCAACCGCTGTCGCGCCGCCTTACACGCCGTGCCCTCACCGACACGCTCTCGATCATCGGCTCCTTCTGGTACATCCCGGCGTTGTTGCTGGTGGGCATCTCGCTGTTCGCCACCTTCCTGTCGGCCGGCGACACCAGCACCGCGCTGCGCCAGTCGCTGCTGTGCACGGTATTGCTGGTGTTGTGCATGGTGATCAACGGGCTGGTGCGCCGCCATGCGCTCAAGCCGCAACGTGGGCACAAGCGCCACGCGCTGTACTCCGAGCGCCTGAAAAGCTTCGTCTACACCCTGGCCCATCTGGTGGTGTGGCTGGTATTCATCGAGCTGGGCCTGCGCGTGTGGGGCTTGTCGATGATTCGCTTTACCGAAGGTGACGGCCATGAAGTCAGCGTCAAGCTGTTCGGCCTGGGCGGCACGCTGCTGTTTGCCTGGCTGATCTGGATCCTCAGCGACACCGCGATCCACCATGCCCTCACCCGCTCGCGCAAAGGCCTGGCCAATGCGCGTGCGCAGACCATGATGCCGCTGATCCGCAACGTGCTGTTCGTGACCATTTTTATCATCGCCGCCATCGTCGCCCTGGCGAACATGGGCATGAACGTCACGCCGCTGCTGGCCGGTGCCGGTGTGATCGGTATCGCCATCGGTTTTGGCGCACAGTCGCTGGTCGCGGACTTGATCACCGGCCTGTTCATCATCATCGAAGACTCCCTGGCGATTGATGACTACGTGGATGTCGGCGGCCACCTCGGCACTGTCGAAGGCCTGACCATCCGCACCGTGCGCCTGCGCGACATCGACGGCATTGTGCACACCATCCCGTTCAGTGAAATCAAGAGCATCAAGAACTACTCGCGGGAGTTCGGCTACGCGATCTTCCGGGTGGCGATCCCCTTCAACATGGAGATCGACGACGCCATCAAGCTGATGCGCGATGTCGGCCAGAAAATGCGCAACGACCCGCTGCAACGCCGCAATATCTGGTCGCCGCTGGAGATTCAAGGTGTGGAAAGCTTTGAGTCCGGCAGCGCGATCCTGCGGGCGCGCTTCAAGACCGCGCCGATCAAGCAGTGGGAAGTGTCGCGGGCGTTCAACCTGTCACTCAAGCGTCATCTGGATGAAGCCGGGCTGGACCTGGCAACACCGCGCTTGAGCGTGCAGGTGGTGACCGCCGGTACGGTGCAGGAGAAAGATCAACAACAATAAACAAGGAGAGGTCTGTATGCGTTTAAACGGTCTGACACACCAATGGGTTTTCGGCATGCTGTGCGGGCTCGCCAGCAGCGCGGTGATTGCCGCCAGCAGCGGCCAGGATGCTGCCCGGGAAGAAATCGCCGCCCAGGCCAAAATCCTCGAACCGGCGTTGCTGGAAACCCGCCGCGATATTCACGCCCACCCCGAGTTGGGCAATACCGAAACCCGCACCGCCGAACTGGTCGCCAAACAACTGCGCGACCTGGGCCTTGACGTCAAAACCGGCGTGGCCCGCACCGGCGTGGTCGCCATTTTGAAAGGCGGTCTACCCGGCCCGACCGTGGCCCTGCGTGCCGACATGGATGCGCTGCCGGTCAAGGAAGTCGCCGACCTGCCCTTCGCCTCCAAAGCCAAAGGCACTTACCTGGGCAAGGAAGTCGACGTGATGCACGCCTGCGGCCACGATGCTCACACGGCAATCCTACTGAGCACCGCGAAAATCCTCAGCGGCATGCGTGAGCGCCTGCCCGGCACCGTGGTGTTTTATTTCCAGCCGGCCGAAGAAGGCCCGAGCGACTTTATCCCCGACGGCAAAAACACCTGGGGCGCGAAAATGATGGTGCAGGAAGGTGTGATGAAAACGCCCAAGCCGGACGCGGTGTTCGGCCTGCATGTCTGGGCCGGTGTGCCTGCCGGGCAGATCGCCTATCGGCCTGGCCCGACCCTGGCCAGCTCCGATGACCTGCGCATCAAGATCCTCGGCAAACAGACCCACGCCGGCCGCCCGTGGGACGGCATCGACCCGATCACCGTCGGCGCGCAGACCATTGTCGGTTTGCAGACCGTGGTGAGTCGGCGCACCGACATCTCGTCGTTTCCGTCGGTGGTGAGCATCGGCACCATCAACGGCGGCACCCGCTACAACATCATCCCCGAGTCGGTGGACATGAGCGGCACCATCCGTTCCTACGACTACGGTATTCGCCAGAAACTGCACGCGGACGTGCGCCAGACGGTGGAGAAAATCGCCGAAAGCGGTGGCGCCAAGGCCGAAGTCACGATCATCGAAAAATACGACCCGACCATCAACAACCCGGCACTCACCGAAAAAATGCTGCCAAGCCTGCGTTGGGCAGCCAAGGATGATGTGGTGCAAGGCCCACTGGTGGGCGGCGCCGAGGACTTCTCGTTTTACGCCAAGGAAGCGCCGGGGTTGTTTGTGTTTCTGGGGGTGACGCCGAGGGATCAGGACATGAGCAAAGCGGCGCCGAACCATAATCCGGGGTTCTTTGTGGATGAGTCGGCGTTGGTGGTGGGGGTGCGGACGCTGGCGTCGTTGGCGACGGATTATCTGTATACCAACACAAAGCAGTAGCGAAGCGCTTACTGTGGCGAGCGAGCTTGCTCGCGCTGGACCGGGCTGGCGCTCCAGTGCGAAGCGCTCGCGTTTTTTGGGGCTGCTCCGCAGCCCAGCGGGAGCAAGCTCCCTCGCCACAGAAAGCCCGCTCACAGTGCTCCGACGTGTCAGCCAGCCAGCGCAGCGCCATCCATCTTCTGGCGCAGGCTCAACGGGCGCATGTCAGTCCAGACTTCCTCAATGTAAGCCAGGCATTCTTTCTTCAGGCCGCTCTTGCCCACGGTGCGCCAGCCTTCGGGCACCACTTTGTAGTCGGGCCAGATGGAATACTGTTCTTCGTGGTTGACCACTACCTGAAACAGGATGTCGTCGCGGTCAAATACTGAGGTCATTGCTGTTCTCCATCGCTAAAAAACTGGCTGCGCACCACGCGCAGCACTGATATCTGTAGAAACGTACCAGGCCCGCTAAAAATTAGAGGCTGGCGACGGCTGCCACCAGCGCGCGCCCGAAGATCTCGGCCACGCGGTCGACTTCGGCGGCGGTGATCACCAGCGGCGGCAGGAAGCGCACCACGCTGCCGTGCCGGCCGCCCAGCTCCAGGATCAGGCCACGCTTGAGGCATTCGCGCTGCACCAGCGGTGCCAGTTGGCGATGCACCGGCGGGTGGCCCTGGATATCGGGCGTGCCGTTGGGGTCTACCAGCTCAACGCCCAGCATCAGCCCACGCCCACGAATATCGCCCAGGTGCGGGAAGTCGCGCTGCAGGATGCGCAGGTGCTCAGCCAGGCGCTCGCCCATGGCCGCCGCGTGGCCGGCCAGGTCGTGTTCCTTGAGGTAGCGCATCACCGCCGAGCCCGCCGCCATCGCCATTTGATTACCCCGGAACGTTCCGGCATGCGCGCCCGGCAACCAGGTGTCGAGCCAGTCGCGATACACCACCACCGCCAGCGGCAAGCTGCCGCCAATGGCCTTGGACATCACCACAACATCCGGGATGATGCCGGCGTGTTCAAAGGCAAACATCTTGCCGGTACGACCGAAACCGCTCTGGATTTCATCCACGATCAAGGCCACTCCGGCCTGCTCGGTGATGCGTCGCAGGCCGCGCAACCAGTCGAGATCGGCCGGGATCACACCGCCCTCGCCCTGCACCACCTCGACAATCACCGCCGCCGGCAACAGCACGCCGGCTTCCGGGTCGTTGAGCAGGTTTTCCAGGTAATGCAGGTTGACCCGCACGCCTTCTGCGCCGCCCAGCCCGAATGGGCAGCGGTAGTCATAGGGGTACGGCAAGAATTGCACGCCATTACCCAGCAGAGCGCCCAAGGGCTTTTTCGGCCCCAGGCTGCCCATCAGGCTCAGCGCGCCCTGGCTCATGCCGTGGTAACCGCCCTGGAACGACAGCACCGTGCTGCGACCCGTGGCAGTGCGCACCAGCTTCAGCGCGGCTTCCACCGCGTCAGTGCCGGTGGGGCCGCAAAACTGAATTTTCGCTTCTTGCGCAAGCTTTGCCGGCAGCAGGCCGAACAGGTCTTGGACGAACTGGTCCTTGACCGGCGTAGTGAGGTCGAGCGTATGCAGTGGCAGCTCGTCACTCAGCACCTGCTGGATGGCTGCGATCACCACCGGATGGTTGTGACCCAATGCCAAGGTGCCAGCACCGGCCAGGCAGTCGATAAAGCTACGGCCTTCGACGTCTTCCACGTAGATGCCCTTGGCCCGCTTGAGCGCCAGCGGGATACGCCGAGGGTAGCTGCGGGCATTGGATTCCTGCTGACGCTGGCGGGCCAGCAGTGGGGTTTCTTCGAAGTGGTAGAGCGTTTCCACCGGTGCTGCGCCTGCATGCACCGGTGCGTCTTCGATACGGCTGGTAGCGACTGACATCTCTCGATCCCTCAATACGCGGGTAGGGGTGACCAAACGGGCGATCCGCGTATGTGCGGATTTCATGTTCTGGAGACGCACCAGCGCTGGGGGGATTTAGGGGGGTTGTGGTTTTTTGATGGGGGGCATATCCGTTTTTTAGGTAACGGCGGCCTAGGGTTCCGCCCTTACGGCGGGTCACTTTTGCAAGGACCGGAATGCCGGCCCAGTCAAAAGTAACCAAAAGGTCCTCGCCCCAACACTCGGTGCCTCGCTATGGCTCGGCATGCCCGCAATCCGACAGGGATTTGGGGGGCCGCCGCGATGGGCCATCCTTGGCCCAGCGCGGCTAAACCGGCATCCCTGCCGGTTTACCCCCCAAATCCCTGTCAGATTCCGGCCATCGTGTTTGACGGGGCGATTTCAGATCAAGATCAAAAGCGCAGATCAAAAGACCGCTGACTTCGTCATCGAAAAGGATGTAAGGGCCAGAGCAACAGCAACAGCAAAGCCATGCTCGGTCTAATGTGGGAGCTGGCTTGCCTGCGATGGCATCAACTCGGTGTGCCTGATGTACCGAGGTGTCTGAATCGCAGGCAAGCCAGCTCCCACAGAAAAGCAGCTCTTCAGTGTATGCGGACCCGCTTTTGCTTTTGATTCAACCACTCAGGTCGGCTTTCAGGCCGCCGTGCTGTAGATCTTGATCTTGATCTGAGACGCCCCGTTAACCACGATGGCCGAACGCAGGCTTGAATCCGTGGGTAACCCGGCAGGACGCCGGGTTACCCACGGATTCAAGCCGGAGTGAGGGCACACCGAGCCCAAGCGAGGTGCCGAGTGGTGGGGCACAGACCTTTTGGTTACTTTTGGCTGGGCCGGCATTCCGGGCGTTTGCCAAAAGTGACCCGCTGTAAGAGCCATGCCTTTCAAGGTCTATGTTTAAGAGTCCGTTTAACGTCATGTTTAGGCCTGTTTATCCGCCTTGGCAGCCTTAAGCACCCGAGCTGTTGAGACATGCGCCCGTGCCGCCTTACCTTCCAGC
>NZ_JAAQWK010000049.1:0-2641 GCF_012985445.1 Pseudomonas sp. WS 5532 | reverse complement strand
TGCGGATTTCGGTGAACGTGACCGAGCGTTTCGCTAATACGTGACCGGTGCTTCCACCCCGGTTGCGCGGGTTCTGGATTGTAATCGCATCGGTCACGATGCGGCTTGTTCCTCGGCTTTTTTTCGGCGCAGCGACTCGCCTTTCATCGTCAGCCGGTAGGCGTTGTGCACCAGGCGGTCGAGGATGGCATCGGCCAGGGTCGGGTCGTTGATCCAGCCGTGCCAGTGCTCGATGGGCAGTTGGCTCGTCAGGATGGTGGAGCGGCTGCCAGCGCGGTCGTCGATCACCTCCAGCAGGTCATGCCGGGCTCCTTCCTCCAGCGGGGCTAGCGCCCAGTCGTCCAGCACCAGGACGTCGACCTTTGCCAGCTGTTGCAGGGTACGGCCGAAGCTGCCGTCGCCATGAGCGATGCGCAGTTGTTCCAGCAGGCGCGGGGTGCGCAGGTACAGGGTGCTATAGCCCTGGCGGCAGGCCTGGTTGCCCAGGGCGCAGGCCAGCCAGGTTTTGCCGGCACCGGTCGGGCCGGTCAGCAGCAGGTTGTGCTGCTGGCGGATCCAGTCGCCACTGGCCAGGGTGGCGATCAGACGCTCGTCCAGGGCGCGACCGGAGCGGCGGTCGAGATCTTCCAGGCAAGCGTTGCTGTACTTGAGCTTGGCCTTCTTGCGCAGCCGTACCAGGCGCTGGTTGTCACGCCAGGCCAGTTCGCGGTCGAGCAGTAGGCCGAGGCGTTCATCGAAGCTCAGGCTGTGGCTGGCCGGCAGCGTCCATTGCTCTTCCAGGGCGCGGGCCATGCCGTCCAGGCGTAGCTGGTGCAGTTGATTCAGGGTGTGTTGCGGCATCATCGAACAGCTCCTGTTGCGGGGGTTGGTAGTAGTCGGCGCCACGGACGTTTTCGTGGTGCTCGGGTAAGGCCGTTTCAGCCGCACGCTTGGGCAGCGGCTGCTGATCCAGGCCTTGCTGGAGCAGGTTGCGCACGCTGCGCCCGGTGAAGGCGCGCAGCTGGACGGCCCGTTCGGCGGCGGCTTCTAGCCGTGCATTGCCGTAGCGGCGGGCCAGCGAGAGCAGGCCAAGGCAGGCGCGGTAGCCCATCTCCGGGTGCGGCTTGTGGGTCAGCTGGTGATCGATCAGTTGGCGCGTGTAGGGGCCGATCCGCTCGCCCCAGTCGAGCAGGCGTTGCGGCGTCCATTCGCGATGCGCCTGGTGCGCCGCGGGCATGTGCTCGCGCTGGGTGCTGTAGGCGCCGCGACGGCCCAGCAGCACGTGGCTGGCCACCCGTCGGTTGCCATGCAGCACTTCCAGGGTGTGCGCCGTCAGCCGCACCTCGACGCTCTGCCGGGCCAGGGCGGAGGGCACGCTGTAGAAGCTGCCATTGACCTCGACGTGGTAGTCGATGCTGACCTTGCAGCGCTTGAAGGTGGCGACCTCGTAGGGATGCACCGGCAACGGTCGCAAGGCCGGACGATCCAGGCGCTCGAACCAGTCGCGCCGGCAGCCATCGAGCCGCTTGAACGGGCGCCGATTCAGATCCTCCAGCAGCTCGGCGATAGCCTGGTTAAGCGCATGCAGGCTGAAGAACTGCCGGTGGCGAAGCCGCGCCATGATCCAGCGCTCGACCACCTGCACCGCCACCTCGGCCTTGGCCTTGTCCTGGGGTTTGCGTGGCCGCGCCGGCAGCATCACGGTGTCGTAATGGCGGGCGCACTCCAGCGCGGCCCGGTTCAGGCCCGGCTCGTAGCGATCCGGCTGGGCGACCAGGGCGCGCGGATTGTCCGGCACAACCATTTCCGGCACGCCGCCAAAGTAGGTCAGAGCCTGGCCCAGCGAGGTCAGCCAGTCCACCTGGGTTTCGCCTGGCGTCGCGCAGGCATAGGTGTAATTCGAGGCGCCCAGGGCGGCGACGAAGATGTGCGCCCGGCGCACTTCGCCGGTGGCCGGGTCGACCACCGGCAGCGTCGGCCCGGCATAGTCGATGAATAGCTTCTCGCCCGCACGGTGCAGCTGACGCATCGAACGTTTGAGCGTCTGGGCGTAGCGCCGGTAGTGCTCGACGAACTGGGTGTAGCGGTAGGTCGGCTGGCCCGCATGCGCGGCGAGATATTCCTCCCACAGCAGCTGCAAGGTCACGCCCTTGCGTCGCAACTCGCGGTGGATGCTCAGCACATCGGGCAGCACTCGCTCACCGCGCGGCTTGTTCGTCGACGTCGGTGCAAACAAGGCGGCCGCCAGCGCGGCCTCGTCCATGGCCACCAGCGCCGGCCAGTCCAGCCCGGCCACCCGCGCCGCCGCGATGTACTTGCTAACCACGCCCTTGGACAGCTGCAAGGCACGGGCAATCTTCTCGTGGGACAAGCCGGCCTCAAACTTGAGGCGCAGACATTCTTTGATGTTTCGCATGGCTACTCGCGGCGCCGCCATCTTCCTCTCCCGAAATCGGTCGAGGATGGCGGCGCATCAGGTCATGCGCAACGAAGGGGAAGGCTTTCGCTAAGTCGTGACCGGCGATTTCGGTAAGCCGTGACCACCTGTTTCGGAACAGGCGGAGAATCGGTCACGTTGCTACCGAAATGAGCGGTCACGCGTTAGCGAAATGAGCGGTCACGATCAACCGAAACGGCCGGTCACGGTGTTCCGAAATCCGCA
>NZ_JAAQWK010000048.1:0-3337 GCF_012985445.1 Pseudomonas sp. WS 5532 | reverse complement strand
CGTTCTTTAAAAATTTGGGTATGTGATAGAAAGATAGACTGAACGTTACTTTCACTGGTAACGGATCAGGCTAAGGTAAAATTTGTGAGTTCTCTTAGTTGAGAAATTCGAATTTTCGGCGAATGTTGTCTTCACAGTATAACCAGATTGCTTGGGGTTATATGGTCAAGTGAAGAAGCGCATACGGTGGATGCCTTGGCAGTCAGAGGCGATGAAAGACGTGGTAGCCTGCGAAAAGCTTCGGGGAGTCGGCAAACAGACTTTGATCCGGAGATGTCTGAATGGGGGAACCCAGCCATCATAAGATGGTTATCTTACGCTGAATACATAGGCGTAAGAGGCGAACCAGGGGAACTGAAACATCTAAGTACCCTGAGGAAAAGAAATCAACCGAGATTCCCTTAGTAGTGGCGAGCGAACGGGGACTAGCCCTTAAGTGGCTTTGAGATTAGCGGAACGCTCTGGAAAGTGCGGCCATAGTGGGTGATAGCCCTGTACGCGAAAATCTCTTAGTCATGAAATCGAGTAGGACGGAGCACGAGAAACTTTGTCTGAATATGGGGGGACCATCCTCCAAGGCTAAATACTACTGACTGACCGATAGTGAACTAGTACCGTGAGGGAAAGGCGAAAAGAACCCCGGAGAGGGGAGTGAAATAGATCCTGAAACCGTATGCGTACAAGCAGTGGGAGCAGACTTTGTTCTGTGACTGCGTACCTTTTGTATAATGGGTCAGCGACTTATTTTCAGTGGCGAGCTTAACCGAATAGGGGAGGCGTAGCGAAAGCGAGTCTTAATAGGGCGTCTAGTCGCTGGGAATAGACCCGAAACCGGGCGATCTATCCATGGGCAGGTTGAAGGTTGGGTAACACTAACTGGAGGACCGAACCGACTACCGTTGAAAAGTTAGCGGATGACCTGTGGATCGGAGTGAAAGGCTAATCAAGCTCGGAGATAGCTGGTTCTCCTCGAAAGCTATTTAGGTAGCGCCTCATGTATCACTGTAGGGGGTAGAGCACTGTTTCGGCTAGGGGGTCATCCCGACTTACCAAACCGATGCAAACTCCGAATACCTACAAGTGCCGAGCATGGGAGACACACGGCGGGTGCTAACGTCCGTCGTGAAAAGGGAAACAACCCAGACCGTCAGCTAAGGTCCCAAAGTTATGGTTAAGTGGGAAACGATGTGGGAAGGCTTAGACAGCTAGGAGGTTGGCTTAGAAGCAGCCACCCTTTAAAGAAAGCGTAATAGCTCACTAGTCGAGTCGGCCTGCGCGGAAGATGTAACGGGGCTCAAACCATACACCGAAGCTACGGGTATCACGTAAGTGATGCGGTAGAGGAGCGTTCTGTAAGCCTGTGAAGGTGAGTTGAGAAGCTTGCTGGAGGTATCAGAAGTGCGAATGCTGACATGAGTAACGACAATGGGTGTGAAAAACACCCACGCCGAAAGACCAAGGTTTCCTGCGCAACGTTAATCGACGCAGGGTTAGTCGGTCCCTAAGGCGAGGCTGAAAAGCGTAGTCGATGGAAAACAGGTTAATATTCCTGTACTTCTGGTTATTGCGATGGAGGGACGGAGAAGGCTAGGCCAGCTTGGCGTTGGTTGTCCAAGTTTAAGGTGGTAGGCTGGAATCTTAGGTAAATCCGGGATTCTAAGGCCGAGAGCTGATGACGAGTTAACTTTTAGTTAACGAAGTGGTTGATGCCATGCTTCCAAGAAAAGCTTCTAAGCTTCAGGTAACCAGGAACCGTACCCCAAACCGACACAGGTGGTTGGGTAGAGAATACCAAGGCGCTTGAGAGAACTCGGGTGAAGGAACTAGGCAAAATGGCACCGTAACTTCGGGAGAAGGTGCGCCGGTGAGGGTGAAGGACTTGCTCCGTAAGCTCATGCCGGTCGAAGATACCAGGCCGCTGCGACTGTTTATTAAAAACACAGCACTCTGCAAACACGAAAGTGGACGTATAGGGTGTGACGCCTGCCCGGTGCCGGAAGGTTAATTGATGGGGTTAGCTAACGCGAAGCTCTTGATCGAAGCCCCGGTAAACGGCGGCCGTAACTATAACGGTCCTAAGGTAGCGAAATTCCTTGTCGGGTAAGTTCCGACCTGCACGAATGGCGTAACGATGGCGGCGCTGTCTCCACCCGAGACTCAGTGAAATTGAAATCGCTGTGAAGATGCAGTGTATCCGCGGCTAGACGGAAAGACCCCGTGAACCTTTACTATAGCTTTGCACTGGACTTTGAATTTGCTTGTGTAGGATAGGTGGGAGGCTTTGAAGCGTGGACGCCAGTCTGCGTGGAGCCAACCTTGAAATACCACCCTGGCAACTTTGAGGTTCTAACTCAGGTCCGTTATCCGGATCGAGGACAGTGTATGGTGGGTAGTTTGACTGGGGCGGTCTCCTCCTAAAGAGTAACGGAGGAGTACGAAGGTGCGCTCAGACCGGTCGGAAATCGGTCGTAGAGTATAAAGGCAAAAGCGCGCTTGACTGCGAGACAGACACGTCGAGCAGGTACGAAAGTAGGTCTTAGTGATCCGGTGGTTCTGTATGGAAGGGCCATCGCTCAACGGATAAAAGGTACTCCGGGGATAACAGGCTGATACCGCCCAAGAGTTCATATCGACGGCGGTGTTTGGCACCTCGATGTCGGCTCATCACATCCTGGGGCTGAAGCCGGTCCCAAGGGTATGGCTGTTCGCCATTTAAAGTGGTACGCGAGCTGGGTTTAGAACGTCGTGAGACAGTTCGGTCCCTATCTGCCGTGGACGTTTGAGATTTGAGAGGGGCTGCTCCTAGTACGAGAGGACCGGAGTGGACGAACCTCTGGTGTTCCGGTTGTCACGCCAGTGGCATTGCCGGGTAGCTATGTTCGGAATAGATAACCGCTGAAAGCATCTAAGCGGGAAACTAGCCTCAAGATGAGATCTCACTGGAACCTTGAGTTCCCTGAAGGGCCGTCGAAGACTACGACGTTGATAGGTTGGGTGTGTAAGCGCTGTGAGGCGTTGAGCTAACCAATACTAATTGCCCGTGAGGCTTGACCATATAACACCCAAGCAATTTGACTACTCGAAAGAGCATCAGATTGCGGTGTGTGAAGACGAGATGAACCGAAAGTTCGACGCTCACAAAACACCGAAAGCTGTCACATACCCAATTTGCTGAAGCGAAGCCATCTGGCTACGACTCAGTACCCGAATTTCTTGACGACCATAGAGCATTGGAACCACCTGATCCCATCCCGAACTCAGTAGTGAAACGATGCATCGCCGATGGTAGTGTGGGGTTTCCCCATGTGAGAGTAGGTCATCGTCAAGATTAAATTCC
>NZ_JAAQWK010000047.1:0-3486 GCF_012985445.1 Pseudomonas sp. WS 5532 | reverse complement strand
ACTGATTCACACCGATGGTGATGGTCTGGCCATTATCGAGAGTGACGGTCAACGGGTTGGTGATGTTAGTCACCGGCGCGCCGTTTTTATCCACAAGGCTGGCGGTGTAGACGATATTGCCGCCTTCACCAACGGTGGTGGTGGCGGTCAGGACCACATCGACCTTGTCGATGGTGTCGTTGATAGTCGTGGTTGCACCATCACCCGCCACTTCCAGCTTCTCGAAGTTGCCGCCAGCAGTGTCGGTGATCTTGACCGTCTGAGTGCTCTTATCGATGAACACGTCATCGCTTGGCGCAGGGACAGTCACGGTGCCGACGGTGTCGCCAGCCTTGATGGTGATGGTCGAACCGTTATCCAACTTCAGCGTGACGTCAGTGCCCGCTTTATTGGAGAGCGTAGCGGTGTAGGTGATCTGACCACCCTCGTTCACTGCAGAGGGAGCCGTCAGCGTGACGGTTGTGGTGTTATCGGTACCCGGAGTGTCGGTGACGGTAGTGTTGACCGGCGTTGTACCTGGAACCAAATTCTCGAAGTGCTCACCGCCAGTCACGTTAGTGATAGCGGTAGTGACGGTCTGATCGCCCTTGTACACGTCATCTGGAGCTACAACGGTAACGCTGCCATTCGACTGATTCACACCGATGGTAATGGTCTGGCCATTATCCAGGGTCACGGTCAACGGGTTGGTGATGTTAGACACTGCCGCGCCGTTTTTATCCACAAGGCTGGCGGTGTAGATGATGTTGCCGCCTTCACCCACTGTGGTCGTTGCGGTCAGAACCACATCGACCTTGTCGATGGTGTCGTTAATGGTCGTAGTTGCACCATCACCAGCCACTTCCAACTTCTCGAAGTTACCGCCAGTGGTGTCGGTGATCTTGACGGTCTGAGTGCTCTTGTCGATGAACACGTCATCGCCAGGTGCAGCAACGGTCACAGAGCCGACGGTGTCGCCAGCTTTGATGATGATGCTCGAACCATTGTCGAGTTTCAGGGTTACGTCAGTGCCGGCCTTGTTGCTCAAGGTGGCAGTGTAAGTAATCTGGCCGCCTTCGTTGACTTCGCTAGGTGCGGTCAGCGTAACGGTAGTGGTGTTATCAGTGCCCGGAGTGTCGGTGACGGTGGTGCTCACCGGTGTAATACCTGGCACCAGATTTTCGAAGTGCTCGCCGCCAGTCACATTAGTAATAGCGGTAGTGACGGTCTGGTCGCCCTTGTACACGTCATCCGGAGCTACAACTGTGGCGTTGCCGCTGGACTGATTAACGCCGATGGTGATGGTCTGGCCGTTATCCAAAGTCACGGTCAGCGGGTTGGTGATGTTGGTCACCGCATTACCCGACTTGTCGACCAGCGACGCGGTGTAAACGATGTTGCCGCCTTCGCCGACGGTAGTGGTGGCGGTCAGGACCACATCCACTTTGTCGATGGTGTCGTTGATCGTGGTGGTTGCGCCGTCGCCGGCAACTTCCAGTTTTTCGAAGTTGCCGCCAGTGGTGTCAGTGATCTTGACGGTCTGGGTGCTCTTATCGATGAACACGTCATCGCCAGGTGCAGCAACGGTCACAGAGCCGACGGTGTCGCCAGCTTTGATGATGATGCTCGAACCATTGTCGAGTTTCAGGGTTACGTCAGTACCGGCCTTGTTGCTCAAGGTCGCGGTGTAGGTGATTTGACCACCTTCATTGACTTCGTTTGGCGCGGTCAGCGTAACGGTAGTGGTGTTATCAGTACCCGGTGTATCGGTGACGGTGGTGCTGACCGGCGTGGTACCTGGCACCAAGTTTTCGAAGTGCTCACCGCCGGTCACATTAGTGATAGCGGTTGTGACGGTCTGGTCGCCCTTGTACACGTCATCCGGAGCTACAACTGTGACGTTGCCGCTGGACTGATTCACGCCGATGGTGATGGTCTGGCCATTATCCAAAGTCACAGTCAGCGGATTGGTGATGTTGGTCACTGCCGCGCCGTTTTTATCCACAAGGCTGGCGGTGTAAACGATATTGCCGCCTTCACCAACGGTGGTGGTGGCGGTCAGAACCACATCGACCTTGTCGATGGTGTCGTTGATGGTCGTAGTTGCACCATCACCAGCCACTTCCAGCTTCTCGAAGTTGCCGCCAGTGGTGTCGGTGATCTTGACGGTCTGAGTGCTCTTGTCGATGAACACGTCATCGCCTGGCGCTGCAACAGTCACGGAGCCAACGGTATCGCCAGCTTTGATGGTGATAGACGAACCGTTATCCAACTTCAGCGTTACGTCAGTGCCTGCTTTATTGGAAAGCGTAGCGGTGTACGTAATCTGACCGCCTTCGTTGACGTCGCTTGGCGCGGTCAGTGTCACGGTGGTGGTGTTATCAGTGCCCGGAGTATCGGTGACAGTGGTGCTAACCGGCGTAGTACCCGGCACCAGATTCTCGAAGTGCTCACCGCCAGTCACATTAGTGATAGCAGTAGTGACGGTCTGGTCGCCCTTGTACACATCATCTGGAGCTACAACGGTCACGCTGCCGTTCGACTGGTTCACACCGATGGTGATGGTCTGGCCGTTATCCAAGGTCACGGTCAGCGGGTTGGTGATGTTGGTCACTGCCGCGCCGTTTTTATCCACAAGGCTGGCGGTGTAGACGATGTTGCCGCCTTCGCCCACTGTGGTCGTTGCGGTCAGAACCACATCGACCTTGTCGATGGTGTCGTTGATCGTGGTGGTTGCGCCGTCGCCTGCAACTTCCAGCTTCTCGAAGTTACCGCCAGTGGTGTCAGTGATCTTGACCGTCTGAGTGCTCTTATCGATGAACACGTCATCGCTTGGTGCCGCAACAGTCACGGAGCCAACGGTGTCACCAGCTTTGATGGTGATAGATGAACCGTTATCCAACTTCAGCGTTACGTCAGTACCGGCCTTGTTGCTCAAGGTGGCGGTGTAGGTGATTTGACCACCTTCATTGACTTCACTTGGCGCGGTTAACGTGACGGTGGTGGTGTTATCGGTACCCGGAGTATCGGTGACGGTGGTGCTAACAGGCGTAGTGCCTGGCACCAGATTCTCGAAGTGCGCGCCGCCGGTCACGTTGGTGATGGCGGTAGTGACAGTCTGGTCGCCCTTGTACACGTCATCTGGAGCTACAACGGTCACGCTGCCGTTCGATTGATTCACACCGATGGTAATGGTTTGGCCGTTATCCAAAGTCACAGTCAGTGGGTTGGTGATGTTGGTCACCGCATTACCCGACTTGTCGACCAGCGACGCGGTGTAAACGATGTTGCCGCCTTCGCCAACGGTGGTGGTGGCGGTCAGCACCACATCCACTTTGTCGATGGTGTCGTTGATGGTGGTGGTTGCGCCGTTACCTGCAACTTCCAGTTTTTCGAAGTTACCGCCAGCGGTGTCGGTGATCTTGACGGTTTGGGTGCTCTTGTCGATGAACACGTCATCGCTAGGCGCAGGGACGGTTACGGTGCCGACGGTGTCACCAGCTTTGA
>NZ_JAAQWK010000046.1:0-5285 GCF_012985445.1 Pseudomonas sp. WS 5532 | reverse complement strand
GGCGTTGCCCGGCGCATAACCCTGAGACACAGAGCGCTGGCTTGTGTGGGGTTTGGCTTGTGTTGGAGCTGGCTTGTGTGGGAGCTGGCTTGTGTGGGAGCTGGCTTGTGTGGGAGCTGGCTTGTGTGGGAGCTGGCTTGTGTGGGAGCTGGCTTGTGTGGGAGCTGGCTTGCCTGCGATGCAAGCACCTCGGTACATCAGGCATACCCAGGTGATGCTATCGCAGGCAAGCCAGCTCCCACATTGACTGAGTCCAGTCGGTCAGTGCCCCGATGCCTCCGGCCCGGCCTTCGCACCAAACGGCGGCTTGGCCAGCCACACCAGCAACATCAAGCCCATGAACATCCACCCCAGCAACGTGAAGTAATCCACGGTGGACATCATGTACGCCTGGCTGGTGAGGATCTGGTCCAACTGCGCATAGGCCTTGTGCCCTGCCCCGCCTAGCGCCTGCAATGCATCGCGGGTGGCGGAGTCGTAGGTGGTCATGTTCTCGCTCATGTACGCGTGGTGCTGGTCGGCGCGGCGAATCCAGATCCAGGTGGTCAGCGATGCCGCAAAGCTACCGCCCAGGGTCCGCAGGAAGGTCGCAAGACCCGCGCCGTCGGCGATTTGCGCCGGCGGCAAGTCGGACATCAGGATGCTCAAGGTCGGCATAAAGAACAACGCCACGCCGATCCCCATGAACAACTGCACCAAAGCGATATGGGTGAAATCCACCTGATTGGTAAAGCCTGCGCGCATAAAGCAGCTCAAGCCAATCGCCAGGAACGCCAGGCCCGCCAGCAAGCGCAAATCGAACTTGTGCGCATACTTGCCCACAAAGGGTGACATCAGCACCGGCAAAATACCGATCGGCGCGACCGCCAGGCCGGCCCAGGTGGCGGTGTAGCCCATCTGGGTTTGCAGCCATTGCGGCAGGATCAGGTTGATCCCGAAGAAGCCCGCATAGCCCAGGATCAACACGATGGTGCCGATACGAAAGTTGCGGTAGGCAAACAACCGCAGGTTGACCACCGGGTGCTTGTCGGTCAGCTCCCAGATGATGAACACCGCCAGGGCAATCACCGAAATCGCCGCACCGATGATGATGAAGTTGGATTCGAACCAGTCCAGGTCATTGCCCTTGTCGAGGATGATCTGCAAAGCGCCGACACCAACGATCAGGCTCAACAACCCGACGTAATCCATCGGCTGGTAACTGGTGACAACCGGGCGTTTCTTCAATTGCGAACGCACCACCATCACCGCAAAGATGCCGATGGGCACGTTGATAAAGAAGATCCACGGCCAGCTGTAGCTGTCGGTGATCCAGCCGCCGAGGATGGGGCCGGCAATCGGCGCCACCACCGTAACCATCGCCAGTAACGCCAGGGCCATGCCGCGCCTGGCCGGTGGGTAAACCGCGATCAGTAACGTCTGGGTCATCGGGTACAACGGCCCGGCGACCAGGCCTTGCAGCACCCGAAAGCCAATCAGCTCGGGCATCGAGGTGGAAATACCACAGAGGAACGACGCCAATACAAACAGGATGGTCGCCCACAAAAACAGCTTCACCTCGCCAAACCGGCGGCTCAGCCAGCCGGTGAGCGGCAAGGCAATGGCGTTGCTCACCGCAAACGAGGTGATCACCCAGGTGCCCTGCTCCGAACTCACGCCCAGGTTGCCGGAAATGGTCGGCAACGCCACGTTGGCGATGGTGGTGTCGAGCACCTGCATAAAGGTCGCCAGCGACAGGCCAATAGTGGCCATCAGCAAGCTTGGCGGCGTAAAGGACGCGGGGGCGTTAGCGCTCATCAGCGTTGCACAGCCTTGGGTGCGGCGAGGCTGTTGTCATGGATCAACTGCGTGATCATGGCATCGGCTTCGGCCAGTTGGCGGTCATACACGTTGGTGGTGAACGAGGCCTTTTGCGGTGCCTGTTGCGCCAGCACCGGGCCGCTTTGGTCGTGCAGGTCGACGTTGACCACAGTGCTCAAGCCCACCCGCAGCGGGTTCTTGGCCAACTCGTCGGCGTTGATGTGGATGCGCACTGGCACCCGTTGCACGATCTTGATCCAGTTACCGGTGGCATTCTGCGCAGGCAGCAGGGCAAACGCGCTGCCGGTGCCGGCGCCGAGGCTGTCGACGGTGCCACTGAATTTCACGTCACTGCCATAGATGTCCGCTTCGATGTCCACCGGCTGGCCAATACGCATATCGCGCAGCTGGGTTTCCTTGAAGTTGGCGTCGATCCACAGCTGGTCCAGCGGGATCACCGCCATCAACGCGGTGCCGGGCTGCACGCGCTGGCCCAGTTGCACGGTGCGCTTGGCCACGTAGCCGGTGACCGGTGCGATCAAGGTGCTGCGCGCGTTGGTCAGGTAGGCCTGACGCAGTTGCGCGGCGGCGGCTTGCACATCCGGGTGGGACGAAATCACCGTGTCATCCACCAAGGCATTGGTGGTTTTCAGTTGCTGCTCAAGGTTGGTCAGGGCGTTCTTGGCGGCGGTCAGGTTGTCACGGGCATGGGACAGTTCCTCCTGGGAGATCGCACCGCCCTGGGCCAGCGTCTTACGGCGGTTGAAGTTGTCCTGGGCGGTTTGCACGTCAGCTTTCTGTGCGTTGACCTGGGCTTTCATGCCATCGACATTGCTGTACAAACCACGCACCTGGCGCACGGTGCGGGCCAGGTTGGCCTGGGCACTTTGCAGGCCGACGGCGGCGTCATTCGGGTCGAAGTTGATCAGAACCTGGCCTTCGTGGACCAGGTCGCCGTCGTCGGCGCCGATGCTGACCACGGTGCCGGTGACCAGCGGGGTGATTTCCACCACGTTGCCGTTCACATAGGCGTCGTCGGTGCTTTCATTGAAGCGCCCGTAGAACTCATACCAGCCCCACACGCCGACCACGCCAAGAATGACGATCAGCGCCAGGCCAATCAGCATGACTTTGCGTTTGCGCGGGTTGTTATCGGGCTTTTCAGTTGCGTTGCTGTTTTCGGCAGTGGCCATGACAAATACCTCAAATTATTCCGTACGGGTGGCAGGGCTGGTCGTGGTCGCGGCCACGTTATCGGCGTTGAATCCGCCACCCAGGGCTTGCATCAATTGAATCGACAGGTCGATCTGCGCCGCATTCAAGGTCGCCAGCTGACGCTGGGCCTGCAGCAATTGCTGCTCGATGCTGAGCACATCCAGGTAGTTACCGATGCCGGAGCTGTAACGCTGTACGCCGGTGTCGTAAGACTGCTGGGCGATGTCCGCAGCGTGTTGCTGCGCCTGGATTTGCCGCCCGGTTTCGCGCAGTTGCATCAGGGTGTTGCCGATATCGCCCAAGGCTTGCACCAGGGTTTTGTTGTACTGGGCCACGGCCAGGTCGTAGTCGGCGTCGCGGGCATCGAGGTCGGCACGCAAGCGGCCACCGTCAAAGATCGGCAACGAGATGGTCGGCGCAATGCTGAAGAACCGGCTGGCCGAGCCAAACATCGCATCACCGAGCAACGACTCGGCCCCGGCGCTCGCACTGAGGTTGAGGTTGGGGTAGAAGCGGGTTTTGCTCGCGGCCACGTTTTTACTCGCGGCCTCCACGCGCCAGCGTGCGGCGATCAGGTCCGGGCGACGGCCCAGCAATTCGGCCGGCAAGACTGAAGGCACAGCGACGGCACTGGGTTTCAACACGTTCGGGCGCGTCAGCTCGCCGCCACGGTCCGGGCCTTTGCCGAGCAATACCGCCAGGGCGATCTTGGCGCTTTGCAGTTGTTTTTCAGCGTCGATCAACTGCGACTGGGAGCTGGCTTCCAGGCTTTCGGTCTGTTGGTACTGGTATTCGCTGTCGATGCCGGAGCTGAGGCGGCGTTTGCTCAGGTCGAGCATCTGGCGGGTGCGCTTGAGGTCGTCATTGGCCAGGTCACGCACGATATGCGCTTGGCCCAAATCGCTGTAAGCCTTGGCGACGTTGGCGGCCAGGGTCAGGCGTGCGGCTTGCTGGTCGACTTCGGCTGCACGCGCCTGGCCCAACGCGGCTTCCCAGGCAGCGCGCTGGCCACCCCAAAGGTCGAAGTTGTAGTTGAAGCTGGCGCCGATGTTACGCACCGTGGCATAGGCATCGCCCTGCCCGCGCGGGTCCTGGTCCTTGGCCAGGCGCGAACGGCTCACACCGGCGCTGGCATCCAGGGTTGGCATGCGCGCCGCATCGGCGGCATAAGCGGCGGCTTCGGCCTGGTGCGCACGGGCGCTGGCCACTTGCATATCAGGGCTGTTTTGCAGGGCTTCGTGAATCAGACCGTCGAGTTGCGGGTCGCCGAGGCTTTTCCACCAGTCGGCGGTGGGCCAGGCGGCCGTGGACAGGGTCACGCCGCTCAAGGATTTGCCGGTTTGCAACGTGTTGGCGTCGAGACGTTGGCCCTGGGTGTCGAGGCCGCTGAAGTTGGCACAACCGGCCATGCTCATCGCCACCAGCACCAGGCTGAGTGCACGCGTTTTCATTGATTACCTACCCGCTGGAGGACGATGGCGTCACCGGCAGCTACCAGAATTTTCTTGAGGATTCTTTCCAGGGTTTCCAACTCACCAGGCTCGAGGGCACCGGCCAGTTCATTCATCGACTGCGCGCCGATATGCGGCAACATGTCGGCCAGGCGCTGGCCGTCTTCGGTGAGCACTAACTGCACCTGGCGCCGGTCCTGCTCGGAGCGCTTGCGCGCCAGCAGGCCCTTTTGCTCCAGACGGTCGAGCATGCGGGTCATGGAGCCGCTGTCGAGGGACAGGTGGCGGCACAGCTCCGCCGGGGTATCGACGTCGAACTGGGCAATGATGATCAACACCTTGAACTGCGCGGCGGTGACGCCGTGGGGTTCCATATGGGTGTCGATAATGCGGTCCTTGAGCAGCGCCGCCCGGCCCAGCAACAGGCCGAGGTGGCAGTTGCGAAAGCTGTCAGGGGTGTAGTGGGTCATCGGAAGTCACCTTATTACTGCCTAGGCAGTGAATGTATGACAAGATGTTACTGCTTAGGCAGCGAATGTCAAATGGAATTATTAGCTTGCTTGGTAATTTCGCGAGAGGTGGGCTTGAAACACAAATAACTGTGGGAGCTGGGTTGCCTGCGATAGCGGTTTGGCCGGGGGGTGTTTGGTCGGGTACATATCCATTGCTGCGGTAACGGCGGCCTATGGTTTCGCTCTTACAGCCATGCCTTTCAAGGTCTTGGTTTAAAATCCCCTAATCAATTCAGTCAGGACGACGAAGCTATGTGGGAAAAGGTTTTAGAACGGTTTGAAAAACAAGCACCAGCCAGTGTCATGA
>NZ_JAAQWK010000045.1:0-11359 GCF_012985445.1 Pseudomonas sp. WS 5532 | reverse complement strand
CTGATCTTGATCTGAAATCGCCCCGTTAAACACGATGGCCGGAATCTGACAGGGATTTGGGGGGTAAACCGGCAGGGATGCCGGTTTAGCCGCGCTGGGCCAAGGATGGCCCATCGCGGCGGCCCCCCAAATCACTGGCGGATTGCGGGCATGCCGAGCCACAGCGAGGCACCGAGTGTTGGGGCGAGGACTTTTTGCTTACTTTTTGGTCCCTCAAAAAGTGAGCCGCTGTAAGAGCGGAACCATAAGCCGCCGTTACCCAAATAATGGATATGCACCCAACCCCCCCCCAATCCCGACTACCGGCTATTGTCAGAAATTTCCCACAAGAGTACAAATGTACTCCATGACAACCCTGACCCCCCGTCGCACCGCCATCCTGACCTTCATCCGCGACCGTATCGCGCAACAAGGCCAGCCCCCAAGCCTCGCCGAGATCGCCGAGGCGTTCGGCTTTGCCTCGCGCAGCGTCGCTCGCAAACACGTGGTGGCCCTGACCGAAGCCGGCTTCATCGAGGTCAACCCCAACCAGGCCCGTGGCATCCGCCTGCTCAACCAACCGGCGCGTCCCGAATGGCTGGACGTGCCCGTACTCGGCCGTGTCGCCGCCGGCCTGCCCATCGGCGCCGATGCCGAAGTGCACAATCGTCTGCAACTCGACCCCGCCACTTTCGCCAAAACCCCGGATTACCTGCTGCGTGTGCAGGGCGATTCGATGATCGAAGACGGCATCCTCGACGGCGACCTGGTGGGCGTGCGCCGCAGCGCCGAAGCCTTGAACGGGCAGATTGTGGTGGCGCGCCTGGACGGCGAAGTCACCATTAAACGCTTTGAGCGCCACGGCGAGCAGGTGCGCCTGCTGCCGCGCAACCCCGCGTATCAACCGATTGTGGTCGGGCCGGATCAGGACCTGGCCATCGAAGGGGTGTTCTGCGGCCTGGTGAGGCAAGGTTGATGGGCGCCGTCGTTGCTCTGGATACGCTGTTCAATGGCGGCCGCGTCTGGAAAGGCCGGCCCGCCGTGCCACCGGCCAGCGTGCACCCCACTGGGCTGGCGGCGCTGGACGCGGTGTTGCCCACGGGCGGTTGGCCGGAGTCGGCGCTGAGTGAAATCCTGATGGCGAAGGAGGGCGTTGGCGAGCTGCAATTGGTGTTGCCAACCCTGGCCCGCTTATCAACGGCGGGCGAGCGGATTGTGCTGGTGGCGCCGCCCTACACGCCGTACCCCCACGCCTGGCAGAACGCCGGGGTGGATTTGCGCCAGCTTTCGGTGATCCAGGCCGAGGCGCGCGACGTGTTGTGGGCGGTGGAGCAGTGCCTGCGTTCGGGCAGTTGCGGCGCGGTGCTGTGCTGGCCGCGCAAGGCCGACGACCGCGCCTTGCGGCGCTTGCAGGTGGCGGCCGAGACCGGGCAAACCCTGGCGTTTGCCTGGCGCGCTTTGAGCGAGGCGGTCAATTCATCGCCCGCCGCCTTGCGCCTGGCCGTCGAGGCAAAACCTGCGCAAGTGCGGGTGCTCAAGTGCCGGGGCGGCTTGGCCCACCCGGCGCCGATAGCACTGGCGGGGCACTGAGGTTGCCATGCGCTGGGTGTGTATTGTCTTCCCGCAATTGGCGCTGGACGGGGTGCAGCGTGTGCACCCTGAGCCGGATCAACCGTTGGTACTGCTGGCCGGCACACCGCAGCGCCGCGTGCTGCAAACCGTCAATGCCGCCGCCCGCGCCTTGGGCCTGCGATCAGGTCAATCGCTGACGGCCGCGCATGCCCTGGCCAAAACCTTTGCCAGCGCCGAATACGACCCCGCCGAAATCGAGCGCTGGCAGCAGTTCCTCGCCGCCTGGGCCTACCGTTTCAGCTCCCAGGTCAGCGTGTATTACCCGCGTGCGTTGCTGTTCGAGATCGAGTCGAGCCTGGGCCTGTTCGGGCCGTGGCCGCAGTTTGAGGCGCGCTTGCGCCAGGAGTTGACCGAATTGGGCTTTCGCCACCGTATCGTCGCCGCGCCGAACCCGGCGGCGGCGCGGGTGCTGGCGAATATTTATGATGGTTTGGCGATCGGCGAGGACGCCTTGCAGCAGGCTCTGGCGCCACTGCCTATCGACCGCGCCGGTCTTGACCCGCAGGCGGCCACGGCCTTGTCGCGTATGGGCTTGCGTACCTTGGCCCAGGTGCAGGCGTTGCCTCGGCACACCCTGGCGCGACGCTTTGACGCCGGCTTGCTCAAGCACCTGGATGCCCTGAGCGGGCAGCGCCCACTGGCCCTGGCGTTTTACCAGCCGCCGGATCAGTTCGACGTGCGCATCGAGCTGAATTTCGACGTGCAGTCACACCAGGCGCTGCTGTTCCCGTTACGGCGCCTGACCGGTGACTTGTCCGCCTTCCTCTGCGGGCGCGACAGTGGCGTGCAGCGCTTTGACTTGCACCTGGAACACGCCCAGGCGCCCGACAGTGTGATCAAGGTCGGCCTGCTCAGTGCCGAGCGCGAACCGTCGATGCTGTTCGAACTGGCCCGTGGCCGCCTGGAACAGGTGCAAGTCACCTCTCCGGTGCGCGGGTTCCGCCTGGTGGCCCAGGACCTGCCGGTGTTTGTGCCGCAACGCCAGGACCTGTTCGACGATCGCCCGCAACAAACCTTGCCTTGGGAGCAACTGCGCGAACGCTTGCGCGCACGGCTTGGCGATGAGGCCGTACAAAGCCTGCGCTTTCACGCCGACCACCGCCCCGAATGTGCCTGGCAGGCGAGCGCCGACAGCCGTGCGTGCCCGACCTTGCACAAAGTGCAGCGCCCCGGCTGGTTGCTGACTGAACCGACCTTGCTGGCCGAGCAGGGCGTGCAGATCCTGATGGGCCCGGAACGCATCGAATCCGGCTGGTGGGACGGCGCCGATATCCGCCGCGACTATTACCTGATCCGCACCCGTGCCGGCCAGCAAGGCTGGGCCTATCGCTGTGTGGGGCAGAACGACGGGCTGTGGCTGCAAGGCTGGTTCGCATGAGCTATGCCGAGCTGCATTGCCTGTCCAATTTCAGTTTCCAGCGCGGCGCGTCTAGTGCGCTGGAGCTGTTCGAACGTGCCAAGCGCCAAGGCTACAGCGCCCTGGCGATCACCGACGAATGCACCTTGGCGGGCATCGTGCGAGCCTGGCAGGCGGCGAAGGCGGTGGATTTGCCGCTGATTATCGGCAGCGAAGTGCGCATCGAAAACGGCCCGAAACTGGTGTTGCTGGTCGAAGATCTCAGCGGCTATCAACACCTGTGCCGCCTGATCACCCTGGCTCGCCGCCGCGCCGAAAAAGGCCGTTACCGCCTGCTGCACGCCGACTTCGAACAACCGATGCCCGGCCTGCTGGCGCTGTGGGTGGCCGAAGACAACGACACCCAGGCCACCCTCCAATGGCTGCAACACACCTTCGCCGAACGCCTGTGGCTGGCGGTGCACCTGCACTGCGGCCAGGACGATGCGCGCCATTTGCAGCAGCGCCTGGCCCTGGCCGCCAGCCTGCAGATCCCGGCGGTGGCCTGCGGCGATGTACACATGCATGCGCGCGGGCGCCGGGCCTTGCAAGACACCATGACCGCGATCCGTCATCACGTGCCGGTGGCCGAAGCCGGCACGCGCCTGCACCCCAATGGCGAGCGGCATTTACGCAGCCTCGACGCGCTGGCAGCGTTGTACCCGCAAGCGCTGCGTGATGAAACCCTGGCCATCGCGAAACGTTGCACCTTTGATCTCAGCCAGTTGCGCTACCACTACCCACGCGAACTGGTGCCCGCCGGCCATGATGCCCAATCCTGGCTGCGCACCGTGACCGAGGAAGGCATTGCCCAGCGCTGGCCACACGGTGTTGACGCCAAGACCTTGCAGCAGATCAACAAGGAATTGCAGTTGATCAGCGACCTCGGTTACGAAAGCTACTTCCTGACGGTGCACGACATCGTGCGCTTCGCCCGCAGCCGTTCGATCCTGTGTCAGGGCCGCGGCTCGGCCGCCAACTCGGCGGTGTGTTTTGCCTTGGGCATCACCGAAATCGACCCAAGCCTGACGGATATGCTGTTCGAACGCTTCCTGTCCAAGGAGCGCAATGAACCGCCGGATATCGACGTGGA
The DNA here is from genome assembly GCF_012985445.1 of Pseudomonas sp. WS 5532. Lineage (NCBI taxonomy): Bacteria > Pseudomonadati > Pseudomonadota > Gammaproteobacteria > Pseudomonadales > Pseudomonadaceae > Pseudomonas > Pseudomonas sp. WS 5532. Next base: position 7,259 of record NZ_JAAQWK010000045.1, on the reverse strand, counting down.
CTTCGAACATGAACGCCGCGAGGAAGTGCTGCAGTACGTGTTCCAACGCTACGGCCGCACCCGCGCGGCGTTGACGGCGGTGGTCAGCAGTTATCACGCGTCCGGCGCGGTGCGCGACGTGGCCAAGGCCCTCGGTTTGCCGCCGGACCAGATCAACGCGCTGGCCGACTGTTGCGGGCGTTGGAGTGAAGATGCGCCGCCGCTGGAACGCCTGCGCGAAGGCGGCTTCGACCCGCAAAGCCCGATCCTGCGGCGTGTGCTGACATTGACTCAACAACTGATCGGCTTTCCCCGGCACTTGTCCCAGCACCCTGGCGGTTTTGTGATTTCCGAATACCCGCTGGACACCCTGGTGCCGGTGGAAAATGCCGCCATGGCCGAGCGCACCATTATCCAGTGGGACAAGGATGACCTCGACGCCGTCGGCCTGCTCAAGGTGGATATCCTCGCGTTGGGCATGCTCAGCGCGATACGCCGTTGCTTCGACTTGCTGCGCCGCCATCGCAACCGCGATCTGGCGTTGGCGACGATCCCCAAGGAGGACCCGGCAACCTACGCAATGATCAGCAAGGCCGACACCATCGGCGTGTTCCAGATCGAGTCGCGGGCGCAGATGTCGATGCTGCCCAGGCTCAAGCCGCAGAACTTCTACGACCTGGTGATTGAGGTGGCGATTGTGCGGCCTGGGCCGATCCAGGGCGGTATGGTGCATCCGTACCTGCGGCGCCGGAATAACGAAGAGCCCACCACTTATCCGTCACCGGAACTTGAGGCAGTGTTGAAACGCACCTTGGGCGTGCCGCTGTTCCAGGAACAGGTGATGCAGATCGCCATGGTTGCCGCCGACTATGGCCCAGGCGAAGCCGACCAGTTGCGCCGCTCCATGGCCGCCTGGAAACGCCACGGCGGCCTGGAACCGCATCAGCAGCGTCTGCGCACCGGCATGCTCAAGAACGGCTACAGCGAGGAATTTGCCGCGCAGATTTTCGAGCAGATCAAAGGCTTTGGCAGCTATGGCTTCCCCGAGTCCCATGCGGCCAGTTTTGCCTTGCTGACCTACGCCAGTTGCTGGCTCAAGTGCCATGAACCGGCGGCGTTCGCCTGTGCCTTGATCAACAGCTGGCCCATGGGTTTCTACAGCCCGGACCAGATCCTGCAGGATGCGCGGCGCCACCGCTTGCAGATCCGCCCGGTGGATGTGCTGGCCAGTGACTGGGATTGCAGCCTGGAGCCTGTCGACGGCCAGCAACCGGCGATTCGCCTGGGGTTGCGCATGATCTCGGGGTTTCGTGAGGAGGATGGGCGGCGCATCGAGGCGGCGCGCCAGCGTCGAGTGTTCAGCGACATTGCCGACCTGGACGACCGCGCTGGCCTGGATGCGCGGGCCCAGGCGTTGCTGGCGGATGCCGGGGCCTTGCGTGCGTTGGCGGGCAACCGGCACCGGGCACGCTGGGAAGTGGCAGGCGTGCATAAACAGCTGGGGTTGTTCGCGGGCCTGCCGAGCCCCGACGAAGCGGCGGTGCAATTGCCGGCGCCGACGGTTGGCGAAGACTTGCAGGCTGATTACGCCACGGTTGGCACCACCCTCGGCCCGCACCCGCTGGCGTTGCTGCGTGATGAGTTGCGCAAACGCCGCTGCCGCAGCTCTTTGGAGCTGATGGCGGTGGAGCATGGGCGCAATGTCAGCGTCGCCGGTCTGGTGACCGGGCGCCAGCGCCCTGGCACCGCCAGCGGCGTGACCTTTGTGACGCTGGAAGATGAGTTCGGCAACCTCAATGTGGTGGTCTGGCGCGACCTGGCAGAACGCCAGCGCCTGGCGCTGGTCGGCTCGCGGTTGCTCAAAGTCGACGGGCGCTGGGAGGCGGTGGGTGAGGTGCGGCACCTGATTGCCGGGCGTCTTACCGACCTGACGCCGCTGCTGGAAGGCATTCATGTGCGCAGCCGGGATTTTCATTGAGGGCAGTGGTTTTTGTCGCCATTACCTCCTAACTTATAACAAGTGAAACCATCCGCCGCTGGCGCGCTCCAAAACGTTGCAAATACCCTCTCTTTGCACAGAGCCAACCGATGCAATTTTTATCCAACCCCTACGGCTGTGAAGGCTGGTCCGGTGAAATGGCCCAGCGTATCCGTGCTTTCGATTGGTCCGCCACGGATCTTGGCCCGATTGACACCTGGAGCGCCAGCCTGGCCTGCAACGTGCAGATGATGCTGGCCTCGCCCGTGCCGATGGTGATGCTGTGGGGGCGGGCCGGCTACATGATCTACAACGACAGCTATTCGGTGTTTGCCGGCGGCCGGCATCCGTACTTGCTCGGCACGCCGGTGGAGCTGGGCTGGCCGGAGGTGGCCGAGTTCAATCGCCACGTGGTCGACACCTGCCTGGCGGGCGGTACCTTGACGTTTAACAACAAAGACCTGGTGTTGTTGCGTAACGGCAAGCCGGAAACCGTCTGGCTGGACCTCTATTACAGCCCCGTCGCCGGGGATAACCAACAGCCGGCCGGGGTGTTGGCGATTGTGGTGGAAACCACCGAGCATGTGCATTCCGAGCGCCTGCGCCAGGAACTCACCCATAACCTGGAGCAACGCGTCGCCGCCGAAGTGCAAGCGCGTTCCGCCGCCGAAGATCAGTTGCGCCAATCCCAGAAGCTCGAGGCAATCGGCGGCCTGACCGGCGGCGTGGCCCATGACTTCAATAACCTGCTGCAAGTGATCGCCGGCAACCTGCACCTGCTGGCCCGCCATGAGCCGGACAACCCCCAGGTGCAGCGCCGGGTCACGGCGGCCATTGCGGCGGTGGAGCGCGGCGCCAAGCTGTCCTCGCAACTGTTGGCGTTTGCGCGTCGTCAGCCGTTGTCACCGGCGGTGTACAACCCGCAGCGCATCTACGCAGGCTTGGGCGAGCTGCTTCAACGCGCCCTGGGCGAAACCATCCATATTGACGTCCAATTGCCCCAGGACTCCTGGTGCATCAATGTCGACCGTAACCAATTGGAAAACGCGCTGCTCAACCTGGCGATCAATGCCCGCGATGCCATGCAAGGCGAAGGCGTGATTCGCATCAGCGGCGAAAATATCATCCTCAACCCGGGCGATTGCATCGGTAAAAGCATCAAGCCCGGTGAATACGTGCGTTTGGCAGTGACCGACACCGGTGTCGGCATGCCCCAGGAGGTGCTCAAGCGTGCGTTCGAGCCGTTCTTCACCACCAAGCGCGAAGGGCACGGCACCGGCCTGGGCCTGAGCATGGTGTTCGGGTTTGTGCGCCAAAGCGGCGGGCATGTGGAGGTGTGGAGCGAGGAGGGCAAAGGCTCGGTAGTGCAGATGTATTTCCCCCACAGCCTGGAACCCGAATGTGGTGAGGTCGACACCGAGCAGGCGACTCACAGCGGCGGCCAGGAAACCATCCTGGTGGTCGAGGACAACGAAGGCGTGCGCCTGACCGTGGTCGAGTTGCTGCAGCAATCGGGCTACACGGTACTGACCGCCGAAGACGGTGACCGGGCCATGCAAACCCTGAAAAACGGCGTGCAGCCGGACCTGATCTTTACCGACGTGGTGATGCCCGGCCGGGTCAAAAGCACCGACCTGGCCGACTGGGCGCGCGTGCAGCACCCGCCGGTGGCGGTGCTGTTCACCTCCGGGCACACCCGCGACATTCTTTCCAGCAATCATTTGCTGAGCTCCGACATTCATCTGCTGAGCAAGCCCTACAGCCCCGAAGCCCTCACGCAACGGGTGCGCAGCGTGCTCACCGCCAGACAAGGTTGCCCATGACGTCACAGCGCAACATCCCCCCGATCACCGCCCAGCGCCCAGGCTTTGTACGCGTGCGCGGCGCCCGCGAACACAACCTGCGTAACGTCGATGTGGATATCCCCCGGGATGCCCTGGTGGTATTTACCGGCGTTTCGGGTTCGGGCAAATCATCCCTGGCGTTTTCCACGGTGTATGCCGAGGCTCAGCGCCGCTATTTCGAATCGGTGGCGCCCTATGCGCGGCGCCTGATTGACCAGGTCGGCGTACCCGATGTGGACGCTATCGAAGGCTTGCCCCCGGCCGTGGCCCTGCAACAGCAGCGCGGCACGCCGAGTGCACGCTCGTCGGTGGGCAGCGTCACCACCTTGTCGAGCCTGATCCGCATGCTGTATTCGCGTGCCGGCAGTTATCCGCCGGGGCAGGCGATGCTGTACGCCGAGGACTTTTCACCGAACCTGCCCCAGGGCGCCTGCCCGCACTGCCACGGTTTGGGCCGCGTGTATGAGGTGACCGAGGCGCTGATGGTGCCGGATCCGTCCTTGACCATTCGCCAGCGTGCGGTGGCGTCCTGGCCCTTGGCGTGGCAGGGGCAGAACCTGCGCGACATCCTTGTGACCCTGGGCTATGACGTGGACATCCCGTGGCGCGACCTGCCGAAAAAGCAGCGCGACTGGATTCTGTTTACCGACGAAACCCCGACCGTGCCGGTGTACGCAGGCTTCACCCCACAGCAAACCCGCGACGCGTTGAAACGCAAGCTGGAGCCGAGCTACCAGGGCACGTTCAGCGGTGCGCGGCGCTATATCCTGCACACCTTCAGCCATACCCAAAGCGCACTGATGAAAAAGCGCGTGTCGCAGTTCATGCAGGGCAGTGCGTGCCCGGCGTGCGAGGGCAAGCGGCTGAACAAGGCGGCGCTGTCGGTGAAGTTTGCCGGGGTGGACATCGGCGAGCTGTCGCAACTGTCGCTGGCGCAGTTGGCCGAGCTGCTGCGCCCGGTGGCGGCGGGGCAGGACAAAATGAAGCTGTCGGTGGAAAAGCGCCTGGCCGCTCAGCGTATCGCCCAGGACTTGCTGGAGCGGGTCAGCACCGTCACCGAGTTGGGCTTGGGCTATCTGTCCCTGGAGCGCAGCACGCCTACATTGTCATCCGGGGAATTGCAGCGCCTGCGCCTGGCCACCCAGTTGGGCTCGCAGCTGTTCGGCGTGATCTATGTGCTGGACGAGCCCTCGGCAGGCCTGCACCCGGCGGATGGCGAAGCATTGTTTACTGCGCTTGAGCGTTTGAAAGCGGCCGGCAATTCGTTGTTTGTGGTGGAACATGACCTGGAAACCATGCGCCGGGCCGACTGGCTGATCGATGTGGGGCCGGCTGCCGGTGAGCACGGCGGGCAAGTGCTGTACAGCGGTCCGCCTGCCGGGTTGGCGGATGTGCAGGCCTCGCAGACGCGCGAGTATTTGTTTGCCGAACGGCGCGTTTGCAGCACGACGCGACGTGAGCCGTCGGGGTGGCTGAAGCTTGAAGGCGTGACGCGTAATAATCTCAAGGATCTAAGCGTGGATTTCCCGCTGGGTTGCTTTACGGCGGTGACGGGTATTTCCGGCTCGGGCAAGTCCAGTCTGGTCAGCCAGGCGCTGTTGGAACTGGTGGGCACGGGCTTGGGTCGTGTGCTGGAAAGCGACGAAGAACCGAGCCTTGAAGATGATGCCCCGCAAAGCAGTGGTGGGCGGATCAGCAGCGGTTTGGAACAGATTCGACGTTTGGTGCAGGTGGACCAGAAGCCCATCGGCCGCACGCCGCGTTCTAACCTGGCGACTTACACCGGGTTGTTCGATAACGTGCGCAAATTGTTTGCGGCAACGCCGGCGGCCAGGAAGCGTCATTTCGATGCCGGGCAGTTCTCGTTCAACGTCGCCAAGGGCCGTTGCCCTCATTGCGAGGGGGAAGGGTTTGTCAGTGTCGAGTTGCTGTTTATGCCCAGCGTGTATGCGCCGTGTCCGACGTGTCATGGGGCGCGTTATAACCCTGAGACGTTGGCGATCAAGTGGCAAGGCTTGAGCATTGCCCAGGTGCTGGGGTTGACCGTGGAGCAGGCGGTCGAGGTGTTTGCCGAGCAGCCTGGGGTGTTGCGTTCGTTGCAAGTGTTGCGGGATATCGGTTTGGGGTATCTGCGTCTGGGGCAGCCGGCGACTGAGCTGTCCGGCGGTGAGGCGCAGCGGATCAAGTTGGCGACCGAGTTGCAACGTAATGCCCGGGGCGCGACGTTGTATGTGTTGGATGAGCCGACTACGGGTTTGCATCCTCGGGATGTGGACCGTTTGCTGAGTCAGCTTAATCATCTGGTGGACGCGGGGCACACGGTGGTTGTGGTGGAGCATGAGATGCGGGTGGTGGCCCAGGGGGATTGGGTGATTGATATTGGGCCGGGGGCTGGGGATTTGGGTGGGAAGGTGGTGGCTCATGGTACGCCGCAGAAGGTCGCCAAGAGCAAAGCCAGCCGTACTGCACCGTTTCTGGCGCGGGAGTTGGTGTAAGTTTCAACGTCGATTAATTGTGGGAGCTGGCTTGCCTGCGATGGCGGTTTGTCGGTGTACATATCCGTTATTCGGGTAACGGCGGCTTATGGTTCCGCTCTTACAGCGGGTCACTTTTGGCAAACGCCCGGAATGCCGGCCCAGCCAAAAGTAACCAAAAGGTCTGTGCCCCACCACTCGGCACCTCGCTTAGGCTCGGTGTGCCAGAACGAAGGCTTGAATCCGTGGGCCGCCGCGATGGGCCATCCTTGGCCCAGCGCGGCTAACCCGGCGTCCTGCCGGGTTACCCACGGATTCAAGCCTGCGTTCGGCCATCGTGGTTAACGGGGCGTCTCAGATCAAAAGCAAGATCAAGATCAAGATCTACAGCACGGCGGCCTGAAAGCCGACCTGAGTGGTTGAAGCAAGAGCCAGATCAAGTGCAAGGCAAAAGCCTATCTACCTGATGCCGCGGGGTCTAAATGTGGGAGCGCATGCAGTTTTGAATATGAGATCGACTGCGGATTTGCATGCACTGAAGAGCTGCTTTTCTGTGGGAGCTGGCTTGCCTGCGATGCAGACACCTCGGTATATCAGGCACACAGAGTTGATGCCATCGCAGGCAAGCCAGCTCCCACCTTTGACCGAGTATGGCTCTGCTGTTGCTGTTGCTCCGGCTCTTACATTCTTTTCGATGACGAAGTCAGCGGTCTTTTGATCTGCGCTTTTGATCTTGATCTGAAATCGCCCCCCCAAATCACTGGCGGATTGCGGGCATGCCGAGCCACAGCGAGGCACCGAGTGTTGGGGCGAGGACCTTTTGGTTACTTTTGACTGGGCCGGCATTCCGGTCCTTGCAAAAGTGACCCGCTGTAAGAGCCATGCCTTTCAAGGTCTATGTTTAAGAGTCCGTTTAACGTCATGTTTAGGCCTGTTTATCCGCCTTGGCAGCCTTAAGCACCCGAGCTGTTGAGACATGCGCCC
>NZ_JAAQWK010000044.1:0-13167 GCF_012985445.1 Pseudomonas sp. WS 5532 | reverse complement strand
CAGTCAACGATCACCTGCCGGACATGGTCAAGCGCTACCCGCAACTGACCTTGCCCATCGGCCTGATCTATGGCGCGCGCGACAAGGTGCTGGACTTCCAGAAGCACGGCCAGGCCCTGGCCAGCAAGGTGCCGGGGCTGAAGCTGCAAGTGGTGGAGGGGAGGGGCCATATGCTGCCGATCACCGCCACAGAGCGTGTGGTGGCGGTGGTGGAGCAGATTGCCAAGCGCGTCAAACCGCCGCAAAACGATCCGCTTGCGCAGCGGCCATTGGCCCTGGTGGGTAAGTAGCTGGGTAAATGATTGTGCAATCCGACTCGCGGTTCAACGGCGTCGATGCCTGCTTTAGACACCTGACCAAACGGCTGAAAAAGAGACTGCCCGGTCACGTTAAAAAGCCTTCGAGAAACTAGTTGACGACCTAACGATTCCGCGCTATTAATTTTAAAAAATTATTTCAATGTGTAATTTGAAACAGTTTTTGAAATGCCTAAGAGCGAATAAAATAATGAAAAAAACGCCTTTTATCGCATACCCAACCTGCCTCGTTCGGAGGCTGCCATGAATCAGACTATGGCAAGCCCAACCGTCTGGACCGACGGCAAGCGTCACCTCTGGTGGCTCGGCATCATGCCACTGGCAACCCCCTTGCTGTCCGGCGCCCTGGCAATTACCACCGGCGTACAGCAACTGTGGTGGGTCGGTGTGCTGGTGATCTTCGGCCTTATCCCGCTGATCGACGGCCTGCTCGGTGAAGACGTCAGCAACCCACCCGAATCCGCCGTCAACCACCTCGAATCCCAAAGCTACTACCGCTGGATCGTCTACACCGGTGTGCTGTTCGTCATCTCGTCGGTGGTGATCACCGGCTGGCTCGCCGCCGGCGGCATCGACTGGATCATCAGCGGCGGTCTGCTGAACGCCACCGCCCACTTGGACCCGTCGAGCTGGCTGGCCAAAACCGCCGCCTTCATTACCGCGCGTACTGAGTTGCACGGTGCGGTCAGCTGGTTCACTTACCTGGGCATGGCGATGTCCACCGGTGCCGCCACCGGCATTGCCATCAACACCGCCCACGAGTTGGGGCACAAACCCAAGCCGCTGGAAGTGTTCCTGGCCAAAGTCACCCTGGCGCCGACCTTCTACGGGCACTTCTACACCGAACACAACCGTGGCCACCATGTACGCGTCGCCACCCCGGAAGACCCGGCCAGCTCGCGCCTCGGTGAGAGTTTCTGGGCGTTCCTGCCGCGCTCGGTGTGGTTCAGTGCCGTGTCAGCCTGGAACCTGGAGCGCGAACGCCTGCGCAAACTCGGCCTGCCGGCCTTGCACTGGAAGAACGCGGTGCTCAGCGCCTGGATGTACAGCCTGGTGTTGTGGGGCGCGATGATTGCCTGGCTGGGCGCGGCAGTGATTCCGTTCCTGATCATCCAGGGTATCTACGGGTTCTCGCTGCTGGAAGTGGTCAATTATGTCGAGCACTACGGGCTCAAACGTCAGAAGTTGCCCAACGGCCGTTATGAGCGTTGTTCACCTCGGCATTCGTGGAACAGCAATCGGATTGTCACCAATATCTTTTTGTTCCAACTTCAGCGGCACTCCGATCACCATGCCAACCCGACCCGCAGTTACCAGTCGCTGCGCCACTTTGATGAATCGCCGCAACTGCCTTACGGTTACGCCAGCATGATTGTCTGGGCCTATGTGCCGTACTTGTGGCGACGTCGCATGGACCACCGTGTCTTGAACCACTATGCCGGGGATATCACCCTGACCAATCTTCAACCGTCACAGCGGTTGAAGTATCTGGAGAAGTACAGCAACAGCGCGACGCCGTTTTAATCTGAACTAACGCCTGTGTGGTTGAACTCGGGGTCTGTGTACCGCGCAGGCCTTCATCGCCCAGGATTTATCGGTTTTAGTGCAAGTCAGTGGTTTGACCCTACAACAATAATTTCAAGGGAAGGACGTACACCATGCAAAGCCCTGCCACCTTTACCGCCCATGTCATCCTGGCCGCACTGGGCCTGATGGTTTACCAACAAGCCCAGGCTGCGCGGATCGAGCCGGCCGGCAGCGCCTTTACGGCCCAAGGCCCGATCAGCTTTTCCAAGGGCGCGCTGATCAGCGCCGACTGCACCATCAAAGTGGCCGGCAAGGTCGCGGCCAATGGCGCGTCGGTGAATGTCGACAAAGTTGAATTCGATGGCGGCCTGAAATGCAGCCGCGTCGAGGCTATCAACTTGCCGTGGGTATTAATTGCCAAAGACACTAAAAGCGGCTCGATGTCGAACATCAGCGTGGATGTGCATGCCTTCGGTTTAGGCGGCAAGTGCGGCCCGTCGACCGCCGACGGTACTTGGGATAACGCCACCGGCAAGTTGGAAGCGACGAATGTGCCAATCGGCGAAGACTGCAAGATCAAGACGGTGTCGATCAAGATGCCGCCGAACTTCAAAGTGGTCGAATAAACGAATTCTAAAACTGTAGCGGTATAGGTATTGAAATTTGGCTGGAAAGGGAAGTTCTGCAGTTTCACCGTGACCTCTCGATCATGGCCATTACCCCTGGCGAACTGACTCGCCATAACATGTGAGGAAAAACAATGAAAAGCTTGAAAACTCTCGTGTCGTTGACTGCTCTGGCTGTTTGCATGGGTGCTGCTTCCATGGCGAGTGCAGCCACTATTTCTCCTGCAGGCACGGGCTTTTCCACGCCTGCCGGGACCATTGCGGTGTCGTCGCCAGCGTCGTTCGGTGCGCCTGTTTCCTGCAATATCGTGTTCACCGGTAGTGTGGCCGCCGACGGTTCCGCCGCTGCTATTACGGGCGCGACTGTCAGTGGTGCCAACCCACTCTGTGGCGTGCCGGTGCTGTTGGGTCTGCCTTGGACCTTGACGCCAACCTCCACGAGCACCGGTGCAGGTGTGTATGCGGGTACCGTGTCCGGCGTCAACTTCAAGATTGTCAGCAACTGCGCCAGTGGCCCAGTCACTATCAACGTGCTCTACAACAACAACACCCACGCCATCACCGTTCCATCTGCTCAAACGGTCGGCAGCTGCAAAATCACTGCTCTGAACGCCGCTCCAAGCCCAGCACTCACTGTAAATCCTTGATAGCAACGCGTTGGACGTGATGATCACACGTTGAAATGCAGGTGCCCCTCTCGGGGCACCTGTTGAGGAAAACCAGGGACGGTAGGCCCGGCCGTGGTGGATAAAAATAATAAGGAGTGGAGCATGAATAATAAGAAACAACCGGCCCAGACGTTTATCGGCCTGGCATTGTTGGGCGGTCTCATGGTCGCGGGCGGTTCGGTGCAGGCCGGTGGCTTCTCGACTCCTACATTTGGTGCCCAAGGTTGGGGTCGTGCGTTCGGTGGTGGTTCGTTGTTCAAGGACGACCCGTCCTCGGCGTACAACAACCCGGCTGCCATGGCGTTTATCGATCAAACTATCGCGCAGCAAAACGTCATTTATGCGCGCGTCAATATTAAGTTCAAAGGCAATGCCACTGATTACAAAGGCGACCCAGCTTCTGTAGGGGTATTGGACGAGTTTGGTGGCGTTACCTCTACGCCGCGTACGGGTGATGGTGGCGAAGGCGGGTTCACCGCTTGGCTGCCGACCGGGTTCCTGGTGATACCCATTAACGATCGTTTCAGTGTTGGTCTAAGCCAGGTGGTGCCCCAGGGGATGAAGTCGACCTGGGACCCGGATTGGAAAGGCCGCGATTTTGCCGTAGACACCAAAATCGAAACCGTGGGACTGACCGGTTCGCTGTCCTTCAAAGTTAACGACCAGTTCTCTATCGGTGGCGGCGCCATCGTTCAGCATACGAGTGGGTTTGTCAGCCAGAACGTCGACTTGTACGCAGCAGCGGCAGTTTCACCGGGGCTGGGCGGCTTTGGTATTCCCTTTCCATCCGGAGTGGGCCAATCGCTGATTCGGGTCAAGGTCGATAATACGTCTGTGGGCTGGTTTGGCGGCATGGCGTGGAAACCCACCGACCAGGATACCGTTGGCTTCAACTACCACGCCAAAATCAAGAACAAGCTGGAGGGCAAGTACAAATTCAATGCCGACCCAGGAAGTCGGTTACTGATGACTGACGTAGGCGGCGACGGCTTGACGCTGGTTGAGCGCGCTTACCCAGGCTTGAAACTGTTCCCGGACGGTGCCAACGCCAGCACGCAACTGGACATCCCGGCGACTGCTGCCATCGACTGGGTACACGTGTTCAATGACCGCTTCACCCTGGGCGCCAGTGCCTTGTGGACCCAGTGGTCGTCCTTCAAGGCCCTGACGTTGAAGTCTGACGGCAATACCATTGTGTCGATTCCTTACAAGTACAAAGACGTGATGATGTACTCGCTGGGCGGCGACTATAAGCTCACTGACGATTTCACCCTGCGTGCCGGTGTTGCCTATGATCAGACGCCTACCCGTGACTCCACGCGTGACCCGCGCATTCCTGACGGTGATCGTTATTTCGCCTCGTTGGGTTTTGGCTACAACATCAAAGCGGTTCCAGGCTTGAGTGTGGACGGCGCCTACTCGCGGCAGTTTGTACAGGAGGTCAAGCTCAAGACCGTCAACGAAGATCGCCTTGGGGCTGCGCGCCTGGATGGAAAGGTGGACAGCAAAGGGGATGTGGTAAGCCTGTCGGCCACGTATAAGTTCTAACCCACAATCTGTGCGTGTTCAGGTGTGAAGTGGTCAGTCAGCGCATCTTTCTGGTGCTTCACACCCGTGCTGCAAATGTCCTGGTTTTAATGTTTTCCCAATGCAGAAACTGGCTGACTCGATCAGCCTATTTTTTTCGTCAAAGCATTAAATAAAAATTTCAAAACAAAATTTGAATTTGTCCTTTCAAGTTTGTAGTGTGGTTTTACGCCCTCGTTCATCCCGAACGAGCGACGCGCATGCCATACCCTGAATTGAGTAGAGGTATCCCCATGGTTATCTGGTTATTGTTGGGTGTCGCCGCCGCGATTGTCCTGGCCTATCGACAAGCCGCTGCTGCCCTGTGGCTGGGCGTCGGCCTGGTCTGGCTGGCGCTTGGTTATCTGTTCAATGGGGTCGCAGGCTTTGGCGCCAGCGTCGCGGCCATTCTGGTGGTACTGCCCGCCGTGCTGATGACGATCAAGCCGCTGCGCCGCACGCTGCTGACCAGCAAGGCCCTGGGCCTGTTTCGCACGATCATGCCGGCGATGTCTGACACCGAGCGCGCGGCCATCGAGTCTGGCACCGTGTGGTGGGACGCCGAGCTGTTCAGCGGCAAGCCCAACTGGCAGCGCTTGCTGCAAGCCGCGCCTGCCAGCCTGAGCGCCGAAGAGCAGGCGTTTCTCGATAACGAAGTGGAAACCCTCTGCGACATCGCCAACGACTGGGAAACCACCCAAGTCTGGCAGGACATGTCCCCCGAAGGCTGGCAGTACACCAAGGACGCCGGGTTCCTGGGCATGATCATTCCCAAGCAGTACGGCGGCAAAGGCTTCTCCCACTTTGCGCATTCGCAGGTGGTGATGAAGCTGTCGACGCGTTGCTCGGCCGCGGCGATTTCGGTGATGGTACCCAACTCCCTCGGCCCGGCTGAACTGCTGCTGCATTACGGCACCGATGCCCAGCGCAATTACTATTTGCCGCGCCTGGCACGCGGCGAAGACATCCCGTGCTTTGCCCTCACCAGCCCGTATGCCGGTTCCGATGCCGGGGCGATTCCAGACCTGGGCATCGTCTGCAAAGGCGTGCATGAGGGCGAGGAAGTGCTGGGTTTCAAAGTGACCTGGGACAAGCGCTACATCACCCTCGGCCCGATTGCCACGGTGCTGGGCCTGGCGTTTCGTGCCGAAGACCCGGATGGCTTGCTCGGCAAGGCTGGTTCGCTGGGCATTACCTGTGCGTTGATCCCCACCTCCCACCCGGGCGTGAACAGCGGTCGTCGGCATTGGCCGCTGAACGCGGTGTTCCAGAACGGGCCGACCACCGGCAAGGATGTGTTCATTCCGCTGGAATGGGTGATCGGCGGCCGCGAACAGGTCGGCAATGGCTGGCGCATGCTGATGGAATGTCTGGCGGCCGGGCGCACCATTTCGCTGCCGTCGGCCAACGTCGGCCTGGGCAAGGTCGCGGTACGCGGCACCACGGCTTATGCGGCGATGCGCAAGCAGTTCGGCCTGCCCATCGGCAAGTTCGAAGGCGTACAGGCGCCCTTGGCGCGCATGGCCGGGCATTTGTATGCCTGCGATGCGGTGCGCAAGGTCTCGGTGGCGTCTTTGGATGCCGGTGAAAAGCCCTCGGTGATCTCGGCGATTGCCAAGTACCACGTCACCGAGCGCGCGCGGATGATCGTCAACGACGGCATGGACATCGTGGCCGGCAAAGGCATCTGCATGGGGCCAAACAATTTCCTGGCTCGCGCTTACCAGCAAAGCCCGATTGCGATCACCGTGGAAGGCGCGAACATCATGACCCGCTGCCTGATCATCTTTGGCCAGGGGCTGATTCGTTGCCATCCGTATGTGTTCCGCGAGATGGAAGCGGCGCACAACCCGGATCGACGCAAAGCCCTGGAAGCCTTCGACAGCGCGATGTTCGGCCACCTGAGTTTCGTGTTGGCCAATACCGTGCGCGCTGCGGTGCATTCGCTGACAGGCGGGCGGCTGCTTGCCGCACCGGCCAAGACCGACCCGGCGCTGGCGTCCTACTACCGCCAGGCCAATCGGCTGTCGGTGGTGCTGGCATTGATCTCGGATGTGTCCATGGGTGTGCTCGGCGGTGCGCTCAAGCGCAAGGAAAGTATCACCGGGCGCTTGGGCGATATTCTGTCGCAGCTGTACATCTTGTCCTGCGTGCTCAAGCGCTTTGAGGACGACGGGCGGCCCCAGGCCGACTTGCCGCTGGTGCACTGGTCGGCCCAGGACGCATTGCTGCGCGCCCATGAAGCCCTTGCCGAAGTACTCGACAACTACCCGTCGAAACCGGCGGCAGCCGTGGTGCGTGCCTTGAGTTTCCCGTTCGGTATTCCCCAGCACAAACCCTCGGACCGCCTGCTGGCCCAGGTGGCCGATGTGGTGCAAACCCCCGGCGAAACCCGCGACCGCTTGCTGGCCAATTCCTACATCCCGCGCCCGGAAATCGACAAGCTCGCCTATGGCGAATTGGGCTTCCGGCTGTTGCCGCAGGTGGAGCTGATCGAGGCGCGGCTCAAGCCCGCGATCAAGCAGGGCCTGATCGAACCGATGCCGATTTCCGCCACGGCCTTTACCACCTGGCGGGTCAAGGCGCGGGCGCTGGACCTGATCAGTGATGAGGAAGACAGCTTGCTCGGGCGTTACGTGGAATATGCCGACCACGGTATTCAGGTTGACGACTTCCCGCAGGATTTTGGCTTGCTGGAGGCTTTGCAGCAGCGTCAACAGGCGTTGGAGCCCAAGGCCAAACGCCGCAACAGCCAAAGCGAAAACGCCTCGGTCAACTAGAAAGCACGCGGTCCATGTGGGAGCTGGCTTGCTGTGGCGAGCAAGCTTGCTTGCGCTGGGGTGCGAAGCGCCCCCAAAAGCGGGCTCCAGCTACGCTGTCGAACGGGAGCAAGCTCCCTCGCCACAGCAAGCCAGCTCCCACAGTTGATCGGGTTTACAGGGAAAGAATGTTTTATGAGTGACAGCTACCTATCCTTCGTCAATTCCCCTTGGGGCCGGCGGCTGGCCCAGGCAATCGGCCTGCCGCAACCCTTGCCCTTGCAACGCCACCGCAGCGGCCAGCAAGGCCTGGCCAACCCGGTGATTGTCGCCGGGGCAGGGCGCCTCGGTGCGCAGGTGCAACAGCTCTTCAAAGACACCGATACCGTCGCCGCCACGCCGGCAACCCTCAAGGCACCGTCCACGGTCAAGGTGCAGGGCGCGGTGTTCGACGCCACGGCCGTGCTCGACCTGCAACAACTCGACGAGCTCTACCTGTTCTTCCACGCCAATGCCAAGCGCCTCGGCCAGCACGGCCGCGTGGTAGTGCTCGGCACGGCGCCGGAACATTGCCAGGACTTGCCCCAGGCCATCGCCCAGCGTGCCCTTGAAGGGCTGGTGCGCTCGCTGGCCAAGGAATTGCGCCGTGCAATTACGGTGCAATTGATCTACGTGGCACCGGGCGCCGAAGACGCACTGGACAGCAGCCTGCGGTTCTTTTTATCGCGCCGCTCGGCCTATGTGTCGGGCCAGGTGGTGCGCCTGGAAAAACCCGTGGACGCCCAGGGCACGGTGAACTGGGACAAACCCTTCGCCGGTCGCCGTGCCCTGGTCACCGGCGCCTCACGTGGCATTGGCCTGGCAATTGCCCAGGTGCTGGCCCGCGACGGTGCTCATGTGGTGTGCGTGGACGTGCCCCAGGCCCAGGCAGCGCTGCTTCAAGCCGCCGACAGTGTGAACGGCTCGGCCTTGCCGCTGGACATCACCGCAGCCGATGCGGCCGCGCTGTTGCAGGCGCATGTCAGCCAATACGGCGCATTCGACGTGGTGGTGCACAACGCCGGGATCACCCGCGACAAAACCATCGCCAAGATGACCGAAGCCGCCTGGCGCAGTGTGCTGGCGGTCAACCTCGAAGCGCCGTTGCAGCTCAGCAGCGCACTGTTGGAGGGGCGAGGCTTGAACCCTGGCGGGCGGATTGTGTGCGTGTCGTCGATTTCCGGTATCGCTGGCAACCTCGGGCAAAGCAACTACGCCACCTCCAAGGCGGGCGTG
Source organism: Pseudomonas sp. WS 5532 (assembly GCF_012985445.1). Lineage (NCBI taxonomy): Bacteria > Pseudomonadati > Pseudomonadota > Gammaproteobacteria > Pseudomonadales > Pseudomonadaceae > Pseudomonas > Pseudomonas sp. WS 5532. Next base: position 4,429 of record NZ_JAAQWK010000044.1, on the reverse strand, counting down.
ATTGGCCTGGTGGAGGGCCTGGCACCCCAGGCGGCCGCTCTGCAAGTCACGGTGAATGCGGTGGCGCCGGGGTTTATCGAAACCCAGATGACCGCGAAAATCCCGCTGATGATCCGTGAGGCCGGGCGGCGCATGAACTCACTGTCCCAGGGCGGGCAGCCGATCGATGTGGCCGAGACCATCGCCTGGCTGGCGCACCCGGCGTCCGGCGGGGTCAATGGCCAGGTGGTACGGGTGTGCGGCCAAAGCCTGCTGGGAGCCTGAACCATGGACTATGTGACGCAGATCATCGACCCGCCACCGTCGCGCACCCAGCTGTTGCTGGACGGCGTGCGCGCACTGCGCAAACCCAAGCTTGACGGGCCGCCGCCGCTGCCCACCGCGCGCCTGGTGCGCTCGGCGGTGGAGCTGAGCGCTGCTGGCATCGCCGCCTATGGCCGCGCCTGCGGTTTTCGCCGTGAGCAGGGCGTGCCGCTGTCCTATCCGCATGTGCTGGCGTTCCCACTGCATTTGATGCTGCTGACCCGGCCGAGCTTTCCGTACCCGGCCAGTGGCATGGTGCACCTGGCCAATCGCATTCGACAGCACCAGCGTTTGCGCGAAGGCCAGGCGCTGCGCCTGGAAGTGTACTGCGAGCGCTGGGTGGCGCACCCCAAGGGCCAGGCGCTGAGCATCGCCACCCGCGCCTTTGCGGCGGATACGTTGGTGTGGGAAAGCGACAGCCTGTACCTGCGCCGCGACGTCAAAGACCCGCTCGGCGAACCCTGGGACGACGCGCTGCCCTTGCAGGAAGACGGCCTGTTGCGCACCCAGCGCTGGATGCTGCCGGCCGACCTGGGGCGCCGGTTTGCCAAGGTCTCGGGGGATTTCAACCCGATTCACACCTCGGTGATTGGCGCCAGGATCTTCGGCTTTCGCCGCGCCATCGCCCATGGCATGTGGACCCTGGGCCGCGCACTGGCGGCGCAACAACCGCCGGGCGGGCTGGATCAGGCGCAAGCGCATTGCGACTTCAAGCTGCCGATCTTCCTGCCCGGCCAGGTCGCGCAATGGAGCCGCCCGGTGACCGGGCCGCGCCGTGAGTTTGAAGTGCGCAATGTTGCCGGTGATAAACCGCATATGCGCGGGCTATTTATCTGGAACGAGAGCCATCAATGAGTGACTACAGTTTCAACCCGGCCCCGACCCGCCGCGTGGCGATTATCGGCGGCAACCGTATCCCGTTTGCCCGTTCCAACACCGTGTATGCCCACGACAGCAATCAGGACCTGCTGGTGGCGGCCCTGCAAGGCCTGGTGGAGCGCTATCACCTGCACGGCCAGCGCCTGGGTGAGTTTGCTGCGGGCGCGGTGATCAAGCATTCGCGGGATTTCAACCTGGCGCGTGAGGCGTTGCTGTCCACCACATTGTCGCCTGACACGCCTGCCTACGACGTGCAACAAGCCTGCGGTACCGGGCTGGAAGCGGCCTTGCTGGTCGCCAACAAAATTGCGCTTGGCCAGATCGAAGTGGGCATCGCCGGTGGCGCCGACACCACGTCGGATGCGCCCATCGGCATCAACGAATCGCTGCGCCATACCTTGCTGGCGGCCAATCGCGCCAAGGGCATGGGCGCCAAAGTGAAGACCTTGCTGAAGGTGCGCCCGTCGATGTTTTTCAAACCGCTGCTGCCGCGCAATGGCGAGCCGCGCACCGGTTTGTCCATGGGCGAGCACTGCGAAGAAATGGCCAAGCGCTGGCAGATCAAACGCCTGGCCCAGGATGAGCTGACCCTCACCAGCCACCAGCGCCTGGATGCGGCCTATAAACGCGGTTTTTTCGATGACCTGCTCAGCCCCTATCGCGGGCTGGCGCGTGACAACAACCTGCGTGCCGATGCCAGCCTGGAGAAGCTCGCGGGCCTGTCTGCGGCTTACGACCGCCAAAACGGCACGCTCACGGCGGGTAACTCCACACCGCTGACCGATGGCGCCTCAGTGGTCTTGCTGGCCAGCGAAGCCTGGGCTGCCGAACAGGGTTTGCCGGTGCTTGCTTACCTGCGTACCGGCGAAACCGCTGCGGTGAACTTTGTCGACGGCACCGAAGGCTTGTTGATGGCCCCGGCATATGCCGTGCCACGCATGCTCAAGCGTGAGGGGCTGGGGTTTGCCGACTTTGACTTTTTTGAAATTCACGAAGCCTTTGCCGCCCAGGTGCTGTGCACGCTCAAGGCGTGGGAAGACCCCGAGTATTGCCGCGAGCGTCTAGGCTTGGAGGCGCCACTGGGCGCCATCGATCGCAGCAAGATGAACGTCAATGGCGGCTCCCTGGGCTGTGGCCATCCGTTTGCCGCCACCGGTGGCCGGCAACTGGCGGCGCTGGCCAAAACCATCCATGAGAACGGTGGTGGGCGCGGCCTGATTTCGATTTGTGCAGCAGGCGGGCTGGGCATCACCGCCATCGTCGAAAAATAGCCTGATCAAAAACAACAATAAGGAGACTGCCATGAACGCTGTAAGCCAGGAACACACCGAACGGGTCTGGTTGAACGCCTACTTGCCGGGCGTGCCGGCGGACATCGAGGCCGGTATCGAGGCCTACCCGTCGCTGCGCGAGGTGTTCCTGGAGCACCTGGAAAAATTCCGCGAGCGGGTCGCCTACGTCAGCATCGGCACCGAAATGACCTATGCCGACTGGCAGGTGCAAGGCCAGGCGTTTGCCGCGTGGCTACAGGGCCAAGGCGTGAAAAAGGGCGACCGGGTGGCGCTGATGATGCCCAACTGCCTGCAGTACCCGATCTGCCTGCTGGGCACGATCCTGACCGGTGCGGTGGTGGTCAACGTCAACCCGTTGTACACCTCCCATGAGCTCAAGCATTTGCTCAAGGACAGCGAAGCCGAAACCCTGGTGATTTTTGAAAACTTCGCCCACACCTTTGAAAAAGTCGCGCAGGGCAGCCGTGTCAAACGCGTGGTGGTGGCGGCCATTGGCGATCTGCTCGGCACCTTCAAGGGCGCGGCGATGAACTTCATCCTGCGTCGCGTGCAAAAACAGGTGCCAAAATTTCACCTGCCCGGCGCGGTGCGCTTCAACAACGTGTTGAAACAGGGACGGGCGCTGAACCATTTTCCGGTGGCGATGCACCTCGATGAGCTGGCGTTTTTGCAATACACCGGCGGCACCACGGGGGACGCCAAGGGCGTGATGCTCAGCCATCGCAATATCATCGCCAATTTGCTGCAGGCCAAGGCCTGGGTTGGTGACCAGTTGGACCAGGACCAGCAGGAAACCAACGTGACCTTGTTGCCGCTGTACCACATCTTTTCGCTGACGGTGAATTGCCTGATGTTCATGTGCCTGGGCGGGCGCAACATCCTGATTGCCAACCCACGGGATGTGAAACGGGTGCAGATGATCTTGCGCAAGGAGCGTTTCAACGGCATTGCCGGGGTCAACACCTTGTTTAACGGCTTGCTCGAAAACAAAGAGTTCTGTGCGCGGGATTTCTCTGACCTGCGCATGGTGATTGCTGGCGGCATGGCCACGCACACGGCGGTGGCCAAGCGCTGGAAGGAGGTCACTGGGTTGCCGATTATTGAAGGTTATGGGCTGACCGAGTGCTCGCCGGTGGTGAGCATCAGCCCGATCAACATTGCTCGCATGCGTGAGATGGAATTCACCGGCAGCATCGGTGTGCCGTTGCCGTCGACCTGGGTGCGGTTTATGCGTGAGGACGGCGAGCTGGCGGACATTGGTGAGCAAGGTGAACTGCAAGTGCGTGGCCCGCAGGTGATGCAGGGGTACTGGAAGCGGCCCAAGGAAACGGCTGAAGTGCTGGATACCGAGGGCTGGTTGTCCACCGGGGACATTGGGGTGATGGATGAGCGTGGGTATATTCGTCTGGTGGATCGCAAGAAAGACATGATCCTGGTTTCGGGGTTTAACGTGTATCCCAATGAGATTGAAGACGTGGTGGCCCTGCATCCCGGTGTGGGGGAGGTGGCGGCGATTGGTGTGGAGGATCCGGTGACGGGGGAGAAGGTCAAGATCATCGTGGTGCGCAAGGACCCGAGCTTGACCCAGGAGCAGATTCTGGCCCATTGCCGGGAGTATCTTACGGGGTACAAGGTGCCCAAGTATGTGGAGTTTCGCAGTGTTGAGTTGCCCAAGACTACAGTGGGTAAGGTACTGCGGCGGGCGTTGCGTTGATTTGATTTGAGGGTTAGGGGCTTTAAGTGTGGGAGCTGGCTTGCCTGCGATGGCGGTTTGTCGGTGTACATATCCGTTATTCGGGTAACGGCGGCTTATGGTTCCGCTCTTACAGCGGGTCACTTTTGGCAAACGCCCTGTACGGACCGGACACATGGTTGACACATGTGCGGGGACATGGTGGACACATTATTGACCATAATCAGGCTTACTAATGTCGATTGTTCGCAAAAAGTGATGG
>NZ_JAAQWK010000043.1:0-15194 GCF_012985445.1 Pseudomonas sp. WS 5532 | reverse complement strand
GAAAAAAAGCCGAGGAACAAGCCGCATCGTGACCGATGCGATTACAATCCAGAACCCGCGCAACCGGGGTGGAAGCACCGGTCACGTATTAGCGAAACGCTCGGTCACGTTCACCGAAATCCGCACTTGACCGTATGTTTGCTTTTGCACCACTTCTGCTGGACAGAAATGTGATGCCGCCGGTTCTTTCAACTGGTGAAGGAAGTCTGAATCAGCCAAATGCAGAAACCATTCGCGTTGCGGATGCAACTTACAGGATTGAACGCCAAGCTCGGTTTGTGACCACCCCGACTAACTGGCGTGACTATTTATTGAATGATTTCAAGTTTCAGGTCGAACTACCCGCAACAAGTTTGTTGCCGAAGTCCAGCGCCGAGAAAAAAGTTTTTGATCAAAACGTAAAAGACGGCTGGACCATTGGGGTGGAGCAAGCAGACGGAATCTTTGATCAATCCCTTGCACGACTTGAGCGTGATATGGAGGGGATGATTATTTATAAAGATCTTCTGCGCAAAGACATGATCACCAAACCATTTGTGGCTGAGTCGAACCTGGGAATTACTGGTGACGACAGCGAGATAAAAATCAACGATCGCATTTTGCGGATTACCGCCAAGCCGCGCCTTCAGACAAATCCTGCCGTATGGAAACCTGTGGCGGTACCCAAATGAGCCACGCAGCGACGGTGCAATTGAAGGACAGGCTGACAGGTTATCTGATCAAGCATGAGCCTGCGCGTTTGCTTGATGATGATTTTAACAAGATCCTCATTCATGCGATGGACATCGAAGCTTCCGATATCTACTTCAAAACATCGCGACCAGTCATAGCCCGCGTGCATGGGAGATTGGTTCGGCTGACATCCAGAATGCTTCAGCATTCAGAGGTTGTTCGTTTGGTTGTCCTTATGTACGGCGCAAACGCTGAGGTCGAGTTGCGTAAAGGCACGCCATTGGACCAGGCCTTCTCAGTGACTGTCGATCGGGATCATGACTTCCGATTCCGCTGGTGTGCCACCGGTGTTCGTCCTGATGGGGCGTTTGGTATCTCGATCATCATGCGGGAACTGAGGGAAGTTCCTGCTGCTGCCGTCGAGAGTGAATACCACCCAGACTTATGGCGTGCTCTGTTTCCACTCCAAGGGCTTGTCCTTGTGACTGGTGAAACGGGATCAGGAAAAACTACGACCTTGGCTTCCTGGATCAGGATGATCGGCGAAGACCCGGAAGCTGATAAGCACATTGTCGCTTTTGAGGCCCCATGCGAATACAGGCTCGATACGATCGAGACAATTTCTTGTGAAATTGACCAGTCTGACGTGCCCGCGGACGTAGCTTCATTTGCACTGGGTGTTGTGAATGCGCTGCGCCGTGACCCCGATATCATCTTGGTCGGGGAGTCCCGCGACGCTGAGACCATCAAGGCTTCAATCCTCGCGGCGCAAACCGGTCACTTGGTGCTGACCACCGTCCATAGCAAGACCGTCGAGACAACATTCCTGCGCCTGATCCAGGCATGCCCTGTGGCTGAGTTGCACTCAATCATGGGCGCGATCATCGATTCAATCGAAATCATCGTGTGCCAGCGCCTGGTTGCGTCCACTGACGGTAAGCGCTGTGCGGTTCGTGAATTTCTGGTTTTCAACGACTTCATGAGAACCGAGCTTCTGAAGGTGGCTGCCAAAAATATTAGTTTGCTCCCACTGAGGGCCGGTGAACTGGTTGAGGAGTTTGGGCAAACCATGCTCATGGATGCGGAGCGGCTTCATGCGCGAGGCCGAATCGCTTCTACCCAAGTCGACCTGTTCCGCGCAGAGAAAAACAGCCGCCCAGAAAACGAGAACGAGCTGCAGGACGAACTTGCCCCCGCGGCTATGACACGGGCTCGAACGCCGGAGCCGGTCGATGGCTAGAAAAAATGAATGGCGCAATACCTCAATCACTGTGCGCTTTCTAATTTTTGATGCCCGGGCCGCCTTTCCATTTGCGGTAAGTCTGGCACACATCGCTTGGTGGACTTTCGGCTTGGCGATTTTGGCATTCATCGCCTTCGGCCTGCTGGAGTGGGTGGGCATATCTCTCGTCGTTGCACTTCGGATGTTCCGCAGCTGGTTGGCTGGGCCAACACGCTATGCGGTTGCCTGGTGGCACAAACCTCAAAGAAAAATTCATTAATCCAAGGATTCAACATGGCCGCTATCAATAAAGAAATTACCTCTGAGGGTGCCACCCCGGTGCTTACGCCCGCCGCTGTAGACGACGGCTTTCGGCAGATCAAAAGCATTGATCAGCAGTGGAAAAGCCTCGCACAGCCGTCGTTGGCAAGGTCAGGGTTTACCCTCACCAGCATCGGTGGTGATGACGCCGGGTTGGGGGGGTATGAAACCGGCGGTCGCCAATACACTGTGGATCCTCAGATCGACGGCGAAGACACGCGGTTCGATGATTACGCGGTAAGTGAGATCAATCGTGTCCTGGTGCACCACGCTTTGCATGCTCAAGGGCTTTCTGGGAAAAAAATTCATCTGGTCACTGGCCTCCCTTTCGACTCTTTTTTCCTTCCGGGCAGCAGTGAGCCGAATCAGGTGCTCATTGATCAGAAAATAAAGAGTTTGTCAGTGGCTGTTGTTCCACTTGGCGGGCAAGCGCCCATTGAAATTGTGAAGCAGCAAGTCACGGCCCAAGGGCTCGTTGCTTACATCGATTACGTCGTCGATGAAAAAGGGAACTTTGTTAAAGGCGTTGACCGTGATGCACCTGTTGCCGTTATCGATATCGGTGGCAGAACAACTGACTGTGTCACCGTTTTTGGTGGTGGCAAGCTCGACCATACAGCGTCCGGCACCGGTCAAGTTGGTATCAGCAACGTCTACGACATTGTCGAAAACGAGCTCAAGCGTCGTTTCAACGTTTCCAAAATTCGGTTGTCGACTTTGGAATATGTGGCTCGCGAGCGACGGATTCGCCTGCGTGGCCAGGAGCATGATGTTGGCTCCATTGTTGATGCCGCCGTGACGGAGATTGGCCAACAAATCATTCGTGAGTGCGGTCGCAAGATCGGTGATGCGGCCGAGATGGCAACTGTGCTCCTGGTAGGGGGCGGCGCTCCATTGATGAGCGAGATCCTCCGCAAATCCTTCCCCCATTTGCATGTCCCTCAGCAGCCGGAGTTCGCGAATGCTCGCGGGATGCTGAAGTACCTCAGTCTCGGAATTTAGCGCCATGGCGAGGAAGACCACTGAAAGTTGGGCTCGTTATGGCCGGCGATTTTTGCTTCGCCTTTCTCTCAAGCGTCCGGCTGAAAAGGAGGTCATGGATGAGTTCGATCGTCGTTCAGCCCTGCTCGGGAAACCGGACAAAGAGTACTTAAAACTCTGTTTGACTGTTGGCAATCAAATCCTTTCAGCAAAGGCTCTTAGCTCTGTTAGTGTTGCGTTATCATCAAACGAAAGTAATAATACGCAAAAAAACCATGAAGGTGTTTTGCCTCGCGTAAGTCAGGTCGAGACGCCTAAAGAGACCGCCCAGCCAGCGGCGGAAATTGGGCCTGTAGCTAAGCCTTCAGATTCAGATGAAGTTTTGTCCGTATCGGAGCCGACGCCAATTGCGCGTGCACCTGCTCCAGCACCTGCAGACGAACAAGCTGATTTGCCGGTTTCGGCCAAGGATGCGTTGGGTGGGTTGATGCGACATGGCTAGGAACACAACAAAGGGATCACAAGCCGAATGAAAATGTTAGTAGCTGGAGCGATGGCCATGCTTCCTGTCGCCGCTTTCGCGGGATTCCTTGTAGTGGATGAGCCTGTCCGTCCTGCAGTCCCGCCTGTTGTTCAAAGTGCGCCTGGCATAAACCAGGTTAAAACTGGCGCGGCTGTTGTTACTGCCGCTCCATCGAGCCCCGGAGTGCAGCCAGGACCCGGGGCGATCGTCGCGAATGCGCCGGCCACAGTGCAAGGGTTCTCACTACTTGCGGTCACTTATGTTGGCCAGCCTCCAGCTGATATTGAGGTTCGTCGCGGGTTTGGCCGCAAGGTCAAATTCACCGAGGCACTTAAGCAGATTGCGCCTCCTGGCTGGCACGGTCGTTTGACCACTGAAATGGTCGGCCGTGTTGAAAAAGGCCGTTTGGTTGATTGGCGTGGAGGTCGTCGCTGGGTCGAGATTCTCGACATTTTGGCCACCGAGCAAAACGTCTCGGCTGAAGTTGACTGGACCAGGCGCGAAATACTTATTGGTGAAAAGCGGGCATTCGTTGCCCCTTCGAGCACTGTGTACACGGCAGCCGTCAAGCCAGCACCGCCGAAACCGATTTGGCAGGCCAAGCAGGGCAGCACTCTGAAGGCATCCGTACAAGAGTGGGGCAAAAAGGCTGGCTGGGAGGTGGTATGGGGGGCTGACTACGATTATCCGATTGAGGTCGGCCTGACGTTTGATGGCTCGTTCCTCGACGCCATTACGACTGTATTCCGTAGCTACGACAAAGCAGAAAAGCCGTTCGTTGTTGACGTCCATCAGAAACAGACCCCGCCGGTCCTCTTCATCTCTGCGAGAAAACAATGATGAATCTCAAACCTATGGTCGCCGGCTTCGCCCTTGTTGCGCTCGCCGGGTGCTCGATCGCGAACGTTAACAACTCAATGAAGCGTGCTGAGGATACGAGCGCGACGGCGGAGGGCTATGCGGCGACCATGCGCGAGCGGCAGAGTGCGCCAAGCCGGCCAACGGTGATGTATGAAGATGCCCCGTGGGTTTCGACTCGTCCAATTGAGCTGAAGATGCGCGGTGTTCCAGAAGCGCTGAACTGTGACATCAGCTACGCGCCGATTGGCGATGTCGATGTTTTTCAGATCGGGCAGGAAGTCACAAAGCTTTGCGGTATCCCCGTCCGCGTAACACCCGATGTCATGGGCGGCACTGGTAATTCCGGCGGGGGATCTCAAGCGCCTTTGCAGGCGGCCCTTTCACAAAACCCATCCTTAGGCGGGGCCAGTTTGCCGCCTCTGCCTTCGATTCCGGGCCTCCCGAACATGCCGAGCCCTGGCGGGTACGGCAGCACAGGTAATGGGTCGACGCGTAACTTGACCCTCAACAACTTCAAGTGGAAAGGCGGCCCCGTTAAAGGGCTGTTGGACATGGCTACTGCCAGGCTGGGTCTGTCCTGGAAATATAGTGATGCGGATCGCGTTATCACGATTTTTTACCTCGACACCAAGTCCTTCAAGTTCTATGCGATCCCGTCTGCTATCGACATGAGCACAATGGTGCAGTCCGGTACCACTTCGTCCGCCGGCGTTGGTGGTAGCACCGGTTCCGGTGCGGGCAATGGCACATCAAGTGGTGTTTCGGGCTCATCGGGTAGCAACTCTGTTACTGGCGTCACGACAAAAACCAATATCACGGAAGATCTTGGCAACAGTGTCCAATCGATGCTCACACCAGGTGTTGGCAGGATGTCTATGTCAACTTCAATGGGCACGTTCGTTGTCACCGACACACCAGAAGTGCTTGCCCGGGTTGGCAGCTTTCTAGCCAGCGCGAATGAGAACATCACGAAGCAAGTTCTTTTGAACGTGAAGGTTCTGCGTGTATCCCTCACTGACAAAGACGATGTCGATGTCGATTGGAATCTTGTCTACAAGGCTGTAAATGGCAAGTTTGGCTTGGGTTGGAAGAACGTCACCCAAGCAGACTCCGCGGCGGTGAATGGATCAGTCAACATCCTCGACTCGTCGAGTCAGTGGAATGGTTCGAGCTTGCTGGTAAAAGCTTTGGCTCAGCAGGGCAGGGTGTCAACCATCACCAGCCCATCCGTTACGACATTGAATATGCGTCCTGTTCCGGTTCAGGTAGCTCGCCAGACGAGTTATTTGGCGAGTATCCAGACCACCAACACCGCGCAGGTTGGCTCTACAACCTCCCTGACGCCTGGAACAGTGACATCTGGATTCAACATGAGCCTGTTGCCCAACATCATGCCGAACAACGAGCTGACGTTGGACTTCTCCATTGATATGAGCGCACTTCGGCAACTGAGAAAGACCACCAGTGGCGATAGCAGCATTGAGTCCCCAGACATTGATAAGCAGATTTTTGCGCAGTCGGTGAAGCTCAAATCCGGCCAAACCCTGATTCTTTCCGGGTTTGTGCAATCAATCGACAACGGTAATAAATCTGGTGTTGGCAGTCCGAGCAACTGGCTGATGGGCGGAGGGCTGCACGCAGACAACTCCAAAGACGTCATCGTCATCCTCATCACTCCAGTTTTGGAAGGTTGAGCATGCTGCCAGCAGAGGACGAGGTAACAACCACACCGGTGGCTATGTTCACCATCAAGGGGAATAGCTTTGTTAGCGGTCTGTTCTGGCAGCCGCTGAGCCGGCCGCGGGCCTTTATGCAAGAAGCCCGTGAGATTGGCAAACGTGAGGATATGGACATTGTTGCCATACGCCACGGGAGCATCATCCAGGCTGGTTTCGTCTCACGGGGGGCCGGAGTCACTAAAGGCATGTACAGCTTGGCTGCTGCGCTGGCTGGCATCCTTGGAGACTCATGGTTGGGCATCTTCACTCTCGGTGAAGATCGATTTGCACTGGTTGGTGTGAAGGATGGAGCCATCCTTCCAGGCTGTGACTTGGTTGGTGATCAGGAGGCTGTTCGTGAAAAGCTGCAGTTGTACTCCGGGTTTTTCACCGACGAGCACGACAAATTCTATGGGCCGCCTCAGTTTGGTATTTCAAACGAGGAGTTGGACCTTGAAGACCTTTTGGTCTCATCCAGACTGAAGAAGCAATACCGCCTTCGACAGCTGACATTTGGCCTCACCTCAAAAGAGCTAGTGGTGGTGTCAGTTCTCCTAATCGCCGCGATTGGAGGTGCGTTCGGTTACTTCCAGTGGAAGGATCACCAGGCGCAGCTTCTCAGAGCAGAGCGTATTCGCATCGCAGAGCAGCAGCGGTTGGAGCTGGAAGCACTGAATGCGAAAACCGAACAGCAGCAAACGCTGCAGGCGCTGGAGCATCCCTGGGCGAAAACACCGCTCATAGATGATTTCTGGTCGACGTGCACGAGCAAAATGTTCGAGTTGCCGTTGGCATTCAGCGGATGGCGTTTTCAGTCGGCAAAGTGCACAAGCGAACAACTTGCATCCACTTACGAGCGTACTGGTAACTCGACCGTCCAGGATTTCATTTCCGGTGCTACCGGGCGGTTTACCTCGGCACCGGCGTTCTTCGGTGAAGGGCAAGGCGCCGCTCTCAGCCAGCCAGTGGAGATGGGGGCAGGGGGAGATGAAGCTCTTGGCGAGCTGGAGACACTGCTCAATCAATTCACTTCCCATTTCCAGCGACTGGGAATCAAGCCGGTGATCTCCGAGAAACCGGAAGACGTTAAGCCGAAGACGCAGTTGCCTGGTGCCGACGGTCAGCCCGTAGAGGACAAAACACCGAAACCCAACTGGCGCACGTTCACTTTTTCGTTCGAGACACTGCGTTCGCCGGCAGAGGTTTTATCAGGCCTGAACAACCGCGGCCTTCGCCTTACCGCGATCATCGTCAATTTAAATTCAGGATCGGCTCAGCTGACGTGGAAAGTCGAGGGAGAGATTTATGCACAAAAATAACTTTTCAGCCGTTCTTTGTGGTGCGTTGGTCACACTGACAAGTTCAATCGTGGTGGCCGCGGAAGCAACCGTAGGCGACCTGACTTACGTTCAAAGTCAGCTTATTTTGAAAACCGCCCAAGTCGCCTTGGCCACTCAGGAGGAGGCTCTTCGAAAACTCAACGGTGGCGGCCCAGCTGCCGGCGTGGTGGCGGTGCCTGGAGATCTGAATGAGCCAACGGTGCGTTCGATCTCTGGAGTAAACGGGAAGCTCTTCGCAACATTCATGTACTCAACGGGTGCAATTGCGGATGCGGCTCAAGGCGAGACCCTGCCGGGCGGGTACAAGGTAACGTTCCTGTCCATCGACAAAGTGGAACTGCAGAAGAACGGAAAGATCCTGCAGGTGGGATTCTCGTCAAGAGCGCCTGCTGCAGCCGGCAATACCGGTGGCGTAATCCCCCAGCCTTCGTTTGCTCCTCCTCAACCTTTCGTTATGCCGTTAGGCCAGTAGGCAGGTACCGTCATGGGCGTAGCATTGGCAAGTGCAAACATCGAGCTTACTCGTGAGGTTCTCACTGGGCCGGGAGGTAAATTCCAGGTTGAAGAGAAACTTCGCGACCTGCTTTGCCTGACTGACGACTATGTTCTGCATGTCTCCGGCTCGCACATGGCGGACCACTTCGTTCTGGGCTTCATGGAGCGCCTGAGCAAGGCGAAGGTGCGCTTCACGATCCAGAAGCGTCCGCTATCTGAGATCCGTGATCTTTACCAGGCACAGCCTCAAAGGGTCGCGACGTTCTCCGGCAGCAAGACAGCTGGACTTCTTGAAGACGCTACACCTCGTCAGACCGAAGTCATGCGTCTTGTGAAGGACGCAATTGATCGGGGAACAAGTGACATTCATTTGATCATCGACCACGTTCGGCACGAGGCGCTGATCGAGTTCCGAATCAATGGTGATCTGGTTGTCAAAGACCGGATTCGGGCTGAAGACGGCCAGGCGATCGCCTCGACTATCTATCAGTCAATGTGCGATGTCGCTGATCCGACGTACAACGAGTTGCAGCCTCAGGATGCGCGGCTCAAGCAATCCTTCGTGAAGAAGTGGGGATTGTATGGAGCGCGGATTGCGACACGTCCTACTGACACCGGATCTCTGATGGTGATGCGGTTGCTGCGCAGCTCATCAGGCAAAACGCTGGAGGATCTGGGGTATTTGCCAGAGCAGATCCGTCTTCTGACCCGGATGATTCAGCGTCGTAAAGGCATCATCTTCATTTCTGGTCCCACGGGATCCGGCAAATCGTCAACGCTGCAATGTGCTTTGGACGATTTGCTGGAGGTATTCGAATACAAGATCCGCCTGTTGACGATCGAAAACCCGCCGGAGTACCAGATCGGCAAAGGTCGGGCAGTACAGACCCCTATTCTCTGCGATTCTGATGATCCAGTAGCCTTGTCCGCTGAATGGGCGCGTTCGATTTCTAACGCAATGCGTCTCGACCCAGACGTGATGATGGTCGGTGAAATTCGCGACCTCGCATCTGCCCTTGCGGCGTTCACCGCCTCGATGACTGGACACCAACTCTGGACAAGTATCCACACCAATGACCTCATCCAGATTATTGATCGCCTGCGTGAGTTGGGTGTGACACTCAGCCTGTTGACCGATCCGATGTTGATGACTGGACTGATAAACCAAGAGCTGGTTAAAACACTTTGTGATCATTGCAAAGTGCCTTTCGATAGCGTGCGCGATCGCTATACCGAGGACCTGGTGGAACGGGTAGAGAAGTTTTGTAAGCCTGAACAAGTCTTTGGCTGTGGACCTGGTTGCTCACACTGTAATTATACAGGCGTTGCTAATCGTACTGTTGTCGCAGAAGTCATGATGCCAACCAAGGCTTTCATGAAACAGTATCGGGACAAAGACAAAGCCGAGGCCCGAGTGTACTGGGTAAAGGAAATGGGCGGTATCACCAAGAATGATCACCTTGTCAGGTTAATTAATCAGGGCCGAGTTGATCCGCTACATGGTGAACGTGAAGTTTGCACGCTTGATGAAGACGAAATTACATTAGGGGACTAAGATGCGGCTGAATGATTTGTTAAGTCGGCTGGACTTGGCGGTGCTCCGTCTTCAGTTTTACGGCGCTGTTAGAGTTGAGCTTTACGAAGCCCTCTCTCTTTTGCTGGAAAACAGAGTGCTCCTTGAAACAGCGCTGAAGGATATGCACAAAATCTTCAGCGAAAATGGGAAAAAACCTAAACGAGCGCTCGCTGCTGTTACTTACGATTGTTATCGAGAGGTCGCAGACGGAAAGCCGTTGTCGAAAGCTTTGGCCAAATGGATTCCTTACCAGGAATACACTCTTATCTCCGCAGGCGAAAAATCTTCGGACCTAAAAACGGCGTTCGACAATTGCAGGAAAATCATCGTAGCTAAGCAGGAAATCGTTGGCGCGATCCTCTTGGCCACCCTCTATCCGGCCTTCCTCATGGGGATGATATGCGTGCTGTTGAGCATGGTGTCCACCAAGCTGGTGCCCAAGCTCATAAGGACATCTAACCCGGACACATGGACGGGCACGGCTTCCTTACTGTATGAGATGTCTAAGTTTGTCATAAGTTACGGAAGCTTAACGCTGATTATGCTTCTGCTTTCTATTGTCTCGATATTTGCATCTCTGCCCTATCTCAAAGGAAATCTTCGTGTGTACCTGGACAAGATTCCACCTTGGTCAGTGTATCGGATGCTTCATGGTTCAACGTTTCTTCTAAACGTCGGTGTGATGATTCAGGCGAACGTATCTATTCAGGATGCGCTGCGAATGATGGCATCACAGGCTAACCCGTGGCTTAAACAGCGTCTTGATGCAGCTTTTTATGGATTGGGTATCGGCGGAAACTTGGGCGTTGCTCTTAGTAAGGCGGGATACGACTTTCCAGATAAAAAAGCAGTTCAGTTCTTGATGATTCTTTCGAGTAAAGATGGATTTGACGAAGCGTTGAACAATTTTGGGGAGCGTTGGTTAAGAAAAAGCATTCAGCAGATTCAGTTCGCCGCAAAGCTTTCAATGGGTACGGGAATCATATTAGTGGGGGTAATTCTCATGACGGTAATTTCTGGCGTGTCCGGTATTCAAGATGCAATTCAGGCAGCAGCAAAATGAACAAACTCAGTTCAACTAAAGGTGGGAAAGTCATGGCAGTCACGGCAGAAGTACAAACTAATTCTCAGCAAAAGCCCATTAAATCGCTTGGTAATCGACAGGCTGGTTTCGGCGCGATCGAGATGATTGTGGTTTTGATCATCGTAATCGGCCTTCTCGCGCTCGCGGCGAGCCGGTGGGACGCTTTGTTCGGTAGCAATGAATCGGCGGAAGAAATCTCCAACGTCAACATGCTCATGGCTGGCACCAAAAACCTGAAAACCTCCTCCGGCTACGGCGCCGCTGGAACCAACCTGGTACCGGGGTTGATCAAGGCCAATGCTGTCCCGAAAAACATGACCGTTGTATCGGGCGTTTTGTACAACATCTGGGGTGGGAGTATCACCGTCGTGTCGACCGGTACGGGCTTTACCGTGACCTCTTCGACTATCCCTGAGGGCAACTGCCTGACTCTTTCGACCAAGCTCGCCCGAGGTGGCATTTACTCCACGAAAATCAACGCCGGCACAACAATCATCGGTGAAGTAACACAATCCGCCGCAACCACCGGGTGCAGCAGTGCAACGAGCAACTCGGTCACCTGGACCAGCAACACCTAATTCTGCCGTCGGCAGTAAGGCGGAAGCATGAGCAGTCCGAGCGGTATGGCGTCTCCTGAGTTTGGGTGGGTAGACATCTACATCGGCGACGGCTACAGCGAAATGAAACAGGTTGCCGGGGCGTTCGCGCCCCGAATTCCTGTTCCTGCTGAGATGCAGGCTGAAGTCGATATTCTTCGCGAAAAGTGCATCGAAGCGTATGAAAGGCTCGGCGATTCTGAGTTTTCGATCATGCAGGGCAAGACGCTGTTGCGCGTAACGCAGATGCAGGACGTAACCAACAGCCACGTCTTCTTCTTACGTCGGCCCGAAGCACAAATTCGCGAGTTTGCAACGCTGGGGTTTCCACCTCATGTTGTGAAGATGCTACTCGACAAAACCACCCGTGGACTGATTCTGTTCGCCGGGGAGATGGGGGTAGGGAAGACCTCATCCTGTGCGTCGTTGGCTGTGAAGCGGCTGCAAATCCATGGGGGCGTCTGTATCGCGATTGAAGACCCGCCTGAGACAGCTCTCAATGGGTTACATGGCAACGGACGGTGTATTCAGATCACCGCGTCCCGTAAGTCCGGAGGGTATCGCGAGCATTTGATCAAGGCTATGCGCTCAAGCGCTGATTTGATTCTGATCGGTGAAATCCGCGATACCGCTGCGGCTGTGGAGGCGCTTAAAGCGAGTTTGAATGGTCGGCTTGTCATCGCGACGGTTCATGCCGGCGATGTACCAGACGTGCTTACCCGGATGGCCACATTTTGCGCTGGAGAACTCGCCAACACCAATGACCTTCTGGCAGACGGCTTGGCCACAATCATTTGGCAAACGATCAAGCGCACCCCGGGCCAGCCTGACCGGTTGGTGGTCAAGACACTCACCATTAACAAGTCCGATTCAGGTTTAAGAGCCAAGATCCGTAAAGGTGACTTTGGCCAAGTCAACCAGGATGTGGATCAGCAGCTAAAGCAGGCGTCGTGGAACACCGACAATCTATTCGGAGCAAATCGAACATGAAAGCAGCAATGCAAGGACCAAGCCGTAACCGCCAAGGTGGTTTTATGGCTATCGAGATGATCATCGTGTTGATCCTGGTTGTCGCGGGACTTGGCTTCGGGGCTCAAGCGATGTTCGACCATGCTGACAATATGTCCAGCCAGTCAGCCGCCGATCACCAGAAAATTATTTCCGACGCGGCCGCAGCCTACATCAAGGACAACTACGCTGCGGTTCTGGGTGCTGCCGGCCCGACGGCACCGGTGGCTATTACGGTGACGATGTTGAAGAACACCGGCTACCTGCAGCCGAGCGTGACGGACATCAACAACTTTGGGCAAAGCTACTCTGTGCTCGCAATTAAGCCTACTCCGACCAAGCTTCAAACCCTCGTGGTCACTACTGGGGGGGAGACGATCTCTGAGACCAACATCCGCCGGATCTCGAAGCAGGTAGGCGCCCGCGGGGGGTATGTTTCCAACCTTGATACTACTATCGCGGAAGGTTCATATGCTGGCTGGAGTGTTCCTCTTGCTTCTTATGGCGTTTCGCCGGGTGCCGGGCATCTTGCTACTGCGCTGTTTTTCGATGACGGTGCCCTGACCAACGACTATCTGTATCGGAACGCCGTTCCTGGCCACCCCGAAGTCAATCAGATGAACACGTCGATCGATATGAAGGCAAACAATCTCAACAACGCAAGTAACGTCAACGCCACGAATGTGAACGCTACGACAGTGAATGCCACAAACGCTGTGGTAACCGGCACAGTGAAAGCAGGCACAACGGACACTACCGGGGAAACGTACACAGGCGGTTGGTTCAGGACTCGCGGCGACTCAGGTTGGTACAACGAAAAATGGGCCGGCGGTTGGTACATGACTGATCCAAATTGGGTGCGGTCCTATGGCGACAAAGGTGTGTACACCGGCGGGGCCTTGGCGGGCGGGACTGTGCAGTCGAATGGCAGGACCACCGTAGGTGAGTATTTGCAGCTCAACGGCGTTGCGGCTGAAGGTGCAGGATGCTCGCCAAATGGGCTCATCGGTCGAGATGCGGCAGGTCTCACACTATCTTGCCAATCCGGTGTGTGGAAATCCAATGGCGGCGGCGGTGGTGTAACGGACCTTTGCAATATCGGCACCGGCGGCGCAGTGGGTACTGACGCAACTTGTGCAGCTGTATGTTCAGGAACAGCTCCAGGAGTCTGGCGTGCAATTGGGGGATGGGACATGGACTCGGGCGGAGGCGCTGGTAGAACTTCTGGGCAAATGCCGAGCGGCTTCTATAGCACAAGTAACTGGATGTCGACTCTGTGTGCCAAATTTAACTAGTTTCGTTTTGCCAATCCGGTGTCTGGCGTTCTAGCGGTGGCGGGAAAGTTTTAACTGGCTTTATTACTCACGGCCAACAAATACCCCTGCCAAGTGGTAGCGCAGCTGGAAGTTGTACCTGGTCAGCATCGGACGCAGCTAATCCACACCCAGCTGCTCGGCCAGACTACGCTGGCGGAAATTATGCTTATGCCGATGCTAACAGAGTCGTTACATGTGGTTTTTATGATAAGGGAGCATTCAATATCGGGGGCACCTGCAGTTATATCATCGCCTGTAACTAGTGGCCTGAGCGGTTAATCCATTAATTTATTTTTTATCACGCTCAGCTTCGCTTTATGTACCGAGCTAATGATGGCCTCAGCCGTTTTATTCCACTTGAACGGCTTGGCTGAATGCTCATTGTGAGCCTCGATAAATTGGCGGATAGCGACTTTTAGGTCGGCGACGCTGGTGAAGGCACCCCGGTATAGCGCTCGTCTTTCCAGTTGTGCAAACCAGCCTTCCACGGCGTTCAGCCAAGACGCGCTGGTTGGTGTGAAGTGCAATTTGAAACGCGGATGCTTTTCCAGCCACTGCTTGATTGCAGCAGTTTTGTGGGTCGAACTGTTATCTAGAATCACATGCAGATCCAGTCCGGCTGGCGTGCTGCGTTCAATCTGTTGCAGAAAAGCCAGAAACTCCTTGGCTCGATGGCGCTGGGTAATCCGTCCGATTACTTGGCCGGTCAGGATGTCGAAAGCCGCGTACAGACTCGCCGTACCATGGCGCTTGTAATCATGGGTCCGACGCTCAACTTGACCTGGGCGTAGCGGCAGCATCGGTTGGGTGCGATCCAACGCCTGGATCTGGGTTTTCTCGTCAACCGACAACACCAGGGCGTTATCCGGTGGGTTCAGATAGAGCCCGACCACGTCGACTACCTTGTCGGCGAAATGAGGATCGTTGCTGATTTTGAAGGTCTTCAGACGATGGGGTTTGAGGTCGGAAGCGGCCCAGACCTGCCGAACCTGCCACGTGGTGACCCGCGCATACTTGGCCATCAAACGGACGCTCCAGTGAGTGGCTTCCTGGGGTACACGCCGGGTGGTCAGTGTCAGGATTTCGTTGATTTTATCGGGCCCAAGTTTGAGTGGCTGGCCGCTGCGCGGCAGATCGCTCAACCCTTCGATTCCTGCCTCCAGATAACGTTTTCGCCACTTGAATACCGTCGGCGGCGTGACCTGCAACTGCTCGCTGACGGCCTTGGGCGTCAATCCGTCAGCCAGTAGAAGCAGGATGCGCGCTCGCTGAGCGAGGCTCTGTTCCAGCGTACTCATACGCAACCAACCTTGCAGGGCGATGAGATCGGAAGGCATTAAAGCGAAGGGGGAAGTCGGTCGGGCCATGCGTATAACCAATCCATGACATTGGACGCACAGTATATCGTTACCATTAGATAAATGAATTAACCGCTCAGTCCACTAGTCCTGATTGCTCATTGCCAATCCGGTGTGTGGAAA